>DASUGC010000110.1:0-21477 GCA_036274235.1 Vicinamibacterales bacterium | reverse complement strand
ATTTGCAGCATCAGGTAGTCGATCATGCCGGTCGCCAGCGTCGAGAGCAGGTGCTCGAGCGTGGCGGGCTCGCGGTACAGCATCGTTTTGGTCGCGCCGAAGCCCTCTTTGCCTCTGCCCTGCACGAGATAGCACGCCAGCGTCCACGGCGCGCCGCAGAAGCCAATGAGCGGTGTGCGCCCGTCGAGTTCGCGCCGCAGCAAGCGCACGGCCTCTGCGACGAACGGGACGGCCTCCTCGGCCGGCCGCAGCGTGAGCGCTTCGACTTGCGCGCGCGTGCGCAACGGCTGCGCAATCGCCGGGCCAGGGGTGAAGTCCATCTGCACACCGAGCGCCTGCAGCGGCAGGAGGATGTCGGAAAACAGAATCGCGGCGTCCAGCGGGAAGCGGCGCAGCGGCTGCAGCGTGGCTTCCACGGCGAGTTCAGGCGTCCGGCACAGCGTCAGAAAATCCACACGCTCGCGCAGGGCGCGGTACTCCGGCAGATACCGGCCTGCCTGCCGCATGATCCAGACCGGCGTGCGGTCTACGGCGCCGCGACGGCAGGCGCGCAGAAAGCGATCGGTCACGACCGCACCTCCGCGAACGCCGCGCGGGCCGCTTCAATCGTCTGATCGATGATGCCGTCGTCGTGCGCGAACGAGAGAAATGCCGACTCGAACGCCGACGGCGGCAAGAGCACGCCGCGCGCGATCAGGCCGCGGAAGAATCGCGCGTACCCCTCACGATCGACCGCGTCGGCATCGTCCCACGAGCGAACCGGACGGCCTGAGAAAAAAGCCGTCCACATCGAGCCGGCGCGCTGGACCTGGACGGGCACACTGGCGGCGCGCGCAGCATCCGCCAGGCCGGCGCTCAGGCGGCGCGTGCGGTCGTCGAGTGTGCGATAGAGATCGGGCGTGCTGTCGATGGCCTCGAACGCGGCGAGACCGGCCGCGATGGCCAGGGGATTGGCGGCGTACGTGCCCGCCTGATAGACAGGACCTGCCGGCGCGACCAGTTCCATCAGCGCGCGCGATCCGCCGAAGCCGGCGAGCGGCAGCCCGCCGCCCGCGATCTTTCCGAACGTGATCATGTCGGGTGTCACGCCGTACAGCGCGGCCGCGCCGCCGCGGGACAGGCGGAAGCCCGTCATCACTTCGTCGAAAATCAGCACGGCGCCGTGCCGGGTGCACCGCTCGCGCAGTCCCTCGAGGAATCCGGGATCCGGCGGCACGCAGCCCATATTGCCCACCACAGGCTCCACAATCAGCGCCGCGATGCGCCCGTCCGCCCTGGCGAAGGCCTCATCGACGCTCGCGAGGTCGTTGAATCGCGCGATCGCCGTGTCCTGGACGGCGCCGGGCGCGACGCCAGGCGAGTCGGGTATCCCGAATGTGGCCGCGCCGGAACCAGCCCGCACAAGAAACATGTCCGCGTGGCCGTGATACGCGCCCGCAAACTTGACGATGGTCGTTCGCGAGGTCGCCGCGCGTGCGACACGCACCGCGCTCATGGTGGCTTCCGTGCCGGTCACGACAAAGCGAACCATGTCGCAGCCCGGCAGACGATCGACGAGGCGCTCGGCGAGGTCAACTTCCTGAGGCGACGCCAGACCGAAGAGCAGGCCGCGACGCGCGGCCGTGACGACCGCCTGCTCGACGGCCGGATGACCATGACCGAGCAGGGCAGGGCCCCAGGCGCCAATCCAGTCGATGAAACGGCGGCCCTCCGCATCGACCACGTGTGCGCCGCGTGCTTCGACGACTCCCAACGGCGCCATGCCCATGGCCTTGAAGGCGCGAACCGGCGAATGCACGCCGCCCGGCGTCACGCGCGAGGCACGTTCAATCCAGGAGGCGGTACCCGAGATCTGACTGACCGGCATCACGATTCCTGAGTCTGGAGGGCCGTCGCCAGTGTCGCGGCGGAAATCCCGTTGGCCAACTCTCGCGCGAAGTACGTGATCAGCAGATCGGCGCCTGCGCGCCGGAGGGCGATCGCCGTCTCCTGCATCGCGCGCGGGAGATCGATCCAGCCGCGATCGGCAGCGGCATGAAGCATCGAGAATTCGCCGGACACCTGATACGCGACGACGGGGACGTCCACGCGCTCGCGCACCGCGCGGATGACGTCCAGGTACGGCAGCCCCGGCTTGACGATGAGCATGTCGGCGCCTTCTTCGACGTCCGCCATCGCCTCGCGAACGGCTTCACGCACGTTTGGGGGATCCATCTGATACGCCTTGCGGTCACCGTGGCGCGGTGTGGACCCGGCCGCGTCCCGAAACGGACCATAGAACGCCGATGCGTACTTCACGGCGTAGGACACCATGCTGATATGTTCGTAGCCGGCGCGGTCCAGGGTGGCGCGAATCTGCGCGACGCGCCCGTCCATCATGTCCGACGGCGCAATGATGTCGGCGCCGGCACGCGCGTAGGTCAGGGCGGCCCGGGTCAGCAGCGGCAACGTCTCATCGTTATTCACGCCCTGGTCGTCGAGCACGCCGCAGTGGCCGTGATCGGTGTATTCACACAGGCAGACGTCGGCCCAGACGACCGTCTCAGGCGCAATCGCCTTGATGCGGCGAATGGCCTGTGGCACGGGACCGTCCGGGTCCCACGCGCCGCTGCCTTCCGCGTCCTTGCGGGATGGAATCCCAAACAGCAGCACGGAACGAACGCCGGCGGCCGCGAGCGACACGGCTTCGTCTGCCGCCAGGTCAGGTGACAGTCGCGCGTGGCCGGGCATCGACGCGATTGGCTCGCGGACGTTGTAGCCCTCGCGCACGAACAGCGGCGCCACGAGCTGATCGGCCGACAGTCTCGTCTCCGACGCCAGCGCGCGGATGCCCGGGGTTCGTCGCAATCGTCTTCCGCGCTGCACAGGAAAACTCATCGCAGATCTCCACTCACACCCGTCGTCTCGAGCCGGCTCGATCGTTCGAAGGCGGCCAGGATGGATTGCGCGCCGGCGGACAGTAACTGCCGCGCCGCGTCTTCGCCGAGCGCGACGGGATCATCGCCCAGCACATTCGTCCACGAAGACGAGAGTCCGTCGAGGCTGAAGACGCCCGCCGTCAGCGCGAGATGCCCGCCCTCGCGCGTCGTCGCCACCGCGCCGACCGGAACAGAGCATCCGCCGCCAAGCGCATGCAGCACCGCCCGCTCTGCCGTGATGGCGCGACGCGTGGCCAGATCGTCAAGGCGGCTCAGGCTCTGTACGATCCCGGCGTCATCCTGCCGGCACTGGATGGCCAGCGCGCCCTGCGCCGGCGCCGGCAGGATGCGATCGACGGCAAACACTTCCGTGATGTGGCGCTCGAGGCCGAGGCGAACCAAACCGGCGCGCGCCAGGACGATCGCATCGAGGTCGCCGTCGGTGACGCGCGCGACGCGTGTCGGCACGTTGCCGCGCAACGGAACCAGATCCAGATCCGGACGAAGCGCGCGCACCTGAGCGGTGCGGCGGGCGCTGCACGTGCCGACGCGCGCACCGGGGCGCAGTGCGACCAGCGTCGCGCGATGACGCGCGCAGAGCGTGTCTTCCACCGGCGCCCTGGGCGGCACGGCGGCCACGACAAGGCCCGGTGTCTGAACGACCGGCAAATCCTTATAGCTGTGAACGGCGATGTCGATGTCGCCATCGGAGAGGGCCCGCTCGATCGTGGCCGTGAAGAATCCGGTGCCCTCAACCTGCCAGAGCGGCTGGTCGGTGACCTCATCGCCTTTGGAAGAGATCTCCACGATCTCAATGTGGAGATCTGGGGACTGCGCGCGCAATCGGGTCGCGATGAACTCGCTTTGCCACCGTGCCAGCGCGCTCCCGCGCGTGCCCAGCCGCGCGACGCGGCTCACGACGCCTCCAGCGAGAACAGCTGCCGGAGATACTGGGCCTGCGCCGGATCGATGGGCTTGTCCGGATCTTCGAGCTGCGTGAGTGGGATCGCGAGGACCTGGTCCATGAGCCGGCGGCTCAGCCGATCGAGCGCGGCGGCGTCGATGGGGCGACCCGGCCCGACTTCTTCTTCGATGCGGGCCACTTCCGCTCGCCGAATCGCCTCGACTTTTCGGCGCAACTCAGACATCAGCGGCCGCAACGCGTGGTGGCGGGCCCACGTCCGCAGCCATTCGAGTTCGCGTGCGATAACCGCCTCCACGGCCGGAATTTCAGATTCCCGCTGCCGGCGATGCCCGTCAACCAGCGCCTGCAGGCCTTCCAGATCCATCCGGACGACGCCGGCGACGTCGCCGCGCTCGACGCCGGCCGGCATCGCCAGATCCACCACGACGAGTGGCGCGGGGCGGGTCGAAGGCGCGCGCAGGTCATCGCAGCGGATCAGCCAGTCATCGGCACTCGCCGCGCAGACGATCGCATCGGCCAGTCCGATTTCGACGGCCAGCGATTCAAGCCCGACGGCGGTGGCACCGAACGGCTTCGCTACGGTCACTGCGCGCGCCAGCGTACGGTTGGCCACGACAAGGTGTCCAACCTGCAACGATCGAAGCAGGCGTGCGGCCTTCTGTCCCGTCTCGCCCGCGCCCACGACCAGCACGCGGCGGCCGGCGAGCGGCAGGACGTCGTTCAGCCAGTGAATCGCCATGGAGGCGACGGACATGGCGCCGACGCCAATCGCGGTTTCCGCGCGCGCGGATCCGGCGGCTCGTACCGCGGCGCGCACCACACCGGTCAGGAACGGGCCCGCGTGCGGTGATGCGTCGAGAGCGCTGCGCACCTGGCCGAGAATCTCGGCCTCACCAAGCACCAGCGACTCCAGGCCGCAGCACACGCGGAACAGGTGACGGGCGGCGTGCTCGCCAGCCAGGCGCGTGGAGACGGCGGTGAGCGCAGGCTCGTCGATGCCGATGGCCTGCGCCAGCGCCGCCGACGCGCGCCGGTCGTCGTCGGCCATTCGCGCGCGCCAGTACAATTCCGTACGGTTGCAGGTGCGGACGAGCACCGACTCCATCTGACGATTGAAGAGCTGCTGGTGCAGGTCCGTGGCCCTGTCCGAGTCGATAGAGAAGTCCTGCAAGCCACCGAGGCCGGCGTTGCGATGGTTAATGGTCAGGGCGCGCAGCGCTGCGAGTGCCATCCCCAGTCCCACGCGCTAGGGTATGGCTCGCGAGTTTTGGCAGCAATTCGCAGGACTGCGGAGATGATCTAGGTAGAAGTACGTACGCGGCGGCCTTTGGGCCGCCGGTTGTCGCGGCGGGCTGAAGCCCGCCGGCTACGTCAATCCAGGATGCCCTCGCGGATCGCCAGCTGGGTCAGCAGCGCGACGGATTTTACCCCCATCTTTCGCATGAGATTCGCCCGATGGGCGTCCACGGTCCGGACGCTGATGTCGAGTTCCGCCGCGATCTCCCTGGAGGGGAGGCCCCGCGCCAGGAGCGTCAGGACTTCGCGCTCGCGTTCGGTCAGCCCGTGGATGCCCTCATGGGCCTTGCCGCCCTCGCGCAGAAGCTCGGCAATCAACTGCTGGATAGCCGGGCTGTAATACGACCGGCCGGCCATCAGGGCCTCGATGGCGGCCATCAGATCCTGGACCGCCGAGTCTTTCAGCAGGTACGCGTCCGCGCCTTCCTGAACGGCCCGGGCGACGTACTCGCGCCCCGCGTGCATGGTCAGAATCAGGACCTTGAGATCCGGGCGATCCGCCTTGACGGCCTTGAGCACCTCGATGCCGTCTGAACCCTCCATCTTCAGGTCCAGAACGAGGACGTCCGCGTCCAGACGACGGGCGGCGGCCAGGGCCGCGCGGCCATCGGCGGCTTCTTCGACCACGACCACGCCCGGCTGATTCTCCAGGATCCGGCGGATGCCGCTGCGCACCAGCGTGTGATCGTCGGCGAGGATCACGCGAATCGGCGCCGGACTCACGACTCGGCTCCGACCGGAATCTCGGCCCGCACGCACAAGCCGCCTCGCGCGCCGTTTTCAATCGTCAACGTGCCGCCGACCGCCGTGATGCGCTCGCGCATGCCGAGCCATCCCAGATGCGCGCGCTCGCCCGGGCCAGCAGCCTGGCCAAGGCCTCGACCGTTGTCTTCCACCGTCAGCAGGGCCCGACGTTCGTCAATCACCAGCCGCACAGTCGCCATTGTCGCCTGCGCGTGGCGCGCGATGTTTGTCAGGGCTTCCTGAATGACGCGGTAGATGACCACCTCCAGATCCGGGGGAAGCCGGCGGGCCGCGCTTTTGAGATCGAGCGACGACCCAATCCGCGTTCTCGCGGAAAAGTCATCGGCGAGCGCCTTCAGCGCGGCGCCCAGGCCGAGATCATCGAGTACGGATGGCCGGAGCAGATTGCTCAGGTCGCGCACTTGCGCCAGCGCCCGGCCCACGAGCGCGCCGGCGTCCTGTCGTCCGTCCAGATCGAGTTCGATCTTCACCGCGGTCAGGACCTGGCCGGCCTCGTCGTGCAGCTCTCGCGCGATGCGGCGGCGTTCGTCCTCTTGCGCGCGTAACAACAGCCGCGTCAGATCTTCGAGCTGACTGGTCCGTGCGGCAAGCTTGCGGCTCTCGTCGCTGAGCACCAGGAACAGCATCCCCAGGCCGATCGCAAACAGGAAGAGCACGTCGACGAAAACGCCATAGAGCACGCTCGCGCCAAAGCCGCGGACGAGCGGGTAGTCCAGATGGTGAATGCCCCACAGGATGAACGCCCAGGCAAGAACGGGCGCGGCCCGGCTCGACATGCGGGCGCGCGCACGCCAGAAGATGACACCGGTGCCGATGGTCACCGACGACAGGAAGAAGACGGAGGTGATGCCCCCGACCATCATGCTGCGCATGCCGTAAATCGCGATCCACGCCCAGAGAACCGAGAGCGGCACGAGCACGGCGTGCCACGGGCGGAACCGGAATCCATGCGCGGCCTGCAGCGCCGCGGCCAGCAGCAACAGGGCGCTGACAGCCGTCGCGGCCTGATGCAGAAACAGCCACACGTAATCGCGCTGGACGAGAAATGTCGACATGCACGAGAGCCGGGCCACGTACACGGCCCACGCAACCGTCCACGTGAGGAAGTGCCCGCCACGAGAGCGCCGCCACAGAATGAAGCACGCGACGGCCAGCACCGTGGTGAGCACGGCCTGAAAGCCGAGCGCGCTGCATTCGACGAACGTGCGGTCGAGTGTCTGGCGCGCCGCCTCATCCATGACGCAGCATGATCACACATCGCCTCGCAGGCCCCAGAGATGCGTCAGGTGCCTGGCCACGGAGGGGAAGTCAGTCACAAGTGGCACGGTGGCGTGAATATCGAGGGCGAGTAACGCCTGGGCCGTCGTCGCGCCCATCGCGACGATCGCTTCCAGATCCTGGAGCGCACGCGTTCCGACCGCCTCGACCAGCCGCACGCCCACCGATGGGCTCGCGATGACGGCGCTCTCAGGGGAAATGGCCTTCCAGGTTTCGGCGATGTCCGGCGCCGGGCGGTGAACCATGGCGTAGGCTTCAACCGTGGTTACGCGCGCGCCGGCGGCCACGAGCCCGTCGATCAACTCGCGGCGCCCGCCGCTCACGGTGGGCACCAGCACGCGCCGCTGCGGCCAGTGGTCAGCGCCGGCGAGCGCGGCCCACAGGGCTTCCGCGCCGGCTTCCGGGGCGGTGAACACCATCGCGGCGCCCGCCTCGGCGAGCGCGGCGGCGGTGCGCGCGCCGACCGCCGCCGCCCGGACGGGTGGCGGCCACGCCCGTGGTCGCGCGGCCATCAGGGCGCGGACCGCCCGGGCACTGGCACAGATCACCCAATCGAACTCCTCGAGACGAGCGGCGGCTGCAAGAAGCTCCGATGGGTCCGCTGGCGGGCGTTCAACGGAGACCGGGCAGAGGCGCGGCGTGAAGCCTTCCAGACGAAGCGCCGCGCTGAGCGGGCCGGCTGCGTCCTCGTCTCGCGTCACCGCGACGCGCCAACGCGTGACCGTCATCGCGCCGTGGCTCTGGACATCCTACTGGCCACGCTCCAGACGCAACGCCAGCCACGCCGGCAATCCCGCGGCCACGATTTGGGCCTGCGCACCGGCAATGTCATACGCCACGCGCCTCAGCGTGATGGTGCCACGGTCGGTATCCAGGAGCCCGTAGGCGGCGCGCGGATCCCGGTCGCGCGGCTGGCCGACGGAGCCCACATTGATCAGCGCGGGCCCGGACACGGGCAGACGGTATTCGTCAGCCCCATCCATCTGGCCGCCAAACGGATCATCGGCCTTCGCGAACAGCGTGGGGACGTGTGTATGTCCAAAAAGGCAGATGCGCGCGGTGGCGGACGCCATCGCGCGCGCGGCATCGGTCTCCTCAAAGACATAGTAGTCCTCGTCGAAGGGCGCGCCGTGGCAGATCTCGATCTCCGGCGAGACCTGCACCGGTCCCATTGGCAGTTTCGCGAGGGTGGCGAGATGATCCGGGCTGAGCGTATCGTGCGTCCACTCCGCGGCGATGCGCGCGACGTCGTTGAAGAGCACCGGCGATTCGATGCCGGCGCACACCTTGTCGTGGTTGCCGCGTATCAACCAGCGGCTGGACAGTCCCATCGTGCGATCGATGACCGCCGCCGGATCGCCGCCGTAGCCGACGAGATCGCCCAGGATCAGGACCTCGTCGTACCCGACCGTGGCGGCGTCGGCCAGCGTCGCGTCGAGCGCCTGAAGATTGGCGTGGAGATCGCTGAGGATCAGGTACCGCATGGCGCGTCAGGCGTCCCGTGGCCCGGGCGCCACGATCGGCGGCAATCGCTGCACGGCTTCCAGCACCTCATCGACGGTCATCGGAACTGACCCGCGGCCGTCCACACGCAGGTGCGCCAGCCGGTACGTTTCGATGCGGGTGGCGTAAAGACGCTCGAGGTCCGCGCGATTGGCGGCGAGCGGGCGCCGGCCGTCCAGCGGGATACGCGGGATGAGTTCGACCAGCGGTACGTCGATCCACACCGAAAGACCATCGAGATTGATGAGCGCGCGGTTGTCCGGATCCATGAACGTCCCGCCGCCCGTCGCGACGACGACGTGTCGAATCGGCTGGAGCAGTCGAAGGATTTCGCGCTCGACGGCGCGAAAGTAGGGCTCGCCCTGCTGCGCGAAGATTTCGGGTATCGTTCGCCGTTCGTGCTGTTCGATCAGTTCGTCCACGTCCTCCGTTCGCCAGCCCAGCCGCTCGGCCAGCGCGCGAGCCACCGTGCTCTTGCCGCTGGCCATGAAGCCCACGAGATAGATCTTGTCGGGCGTCATGACGTGAGCGACGCCAGGTCGCGCGCAAAGGCCGGGTACGACACGCTGACCGCATCGGCGCCGTGGATCGTCGAGGGGCCGGCTGCGCCTAATGCCACAAGCGCGAAGGCCATCACCAGCCGATGGTCGCCTGCAGCGTCAGCCGTGCCGCCCGGCGGGCGTCGAGATCCGTCAATGGCGAATCCATCGTCGCGCTCCTCGGCGCTCACGCCAAGCGCGCGGAGTCCCCGCACCAGTGCCGTAATGCGATCGCTCTCCTTGACGCGGAGTTCCTGGGCGCCGCTGACTTCAAGCGCTCCGCCCAGCGCCGCGCGCGCGGCCAGCACGGGCAGCTCGTCGATGACGTCCGGGACCTCAGCGGCCGTGATGACGCCCGCGCCGTGCCCGACATGACGGATCGTGATCGATCCCACCGGCTCGCCGGCCCTCTCGCTGGACGTGACGATCTCGACGTCGGCGCCCATCTGTCGCAGCGCCTGGACGAAGCCCAGCCGGCGCGCGTTCAGCAGCACGTCGTGGAGCTCCACCACGGAACCGGGCAGGGCCGCAGCCGCGGCGGCCCACACGGCTGCAGACGACGGATCGCCGGGTACCGTGAGCGGCGTGGCGGGCGACAGGGCCTCCTGGCCGCCCGCGACCGTCACGCGGGAGCCATCGACATCGACGCGCAATCCGAACACCGGAAACGCGCGCTCGGAGTGATCGCGGGTCGGCGCCGGTTCGGTAATGACCGTTCGGCCTGACGCGGAGAGCGCCGCCAGCATCAGTGCGCTCTTGACCTGCGCGCTCGGCACTTCCGGTTGCCAGGAGATGCCGGTCAGCGGCGTGCCTTCAATGGCCAGAGGGGCGTGGCCCTCGTCTGTCCTGATCCGGGCGCCCATGGCCTGGAGCGGAGTGACCACCCGCGCCATCGGACGTCCCCGGAGGGAGGCGTCTCCGGTCAAGCACGTCCGTAAGGGGCGTCCCGCGAGCATTCCCGCCATCAACCTCATCGTCGTGCCGGAATTCCCGGCGTCGAGTATCTCGGCCGGTTCGTGGAGGCCCGGCCATCCGGTCCCCGTGATGTGAACGGCACGAGGCCGAAGTCCGTCATGGTCAATGGCGATGGGAACGCCGAGGCGTCGGAAACAGTCAACCGTGGAGGCGACATCTGCGCCGGGCGCGAGATTATTGACGGTCGTCAAGCCGCGCGCCATCGCGCCGAGCATCACATAGCGATGAGAAATCGACTTGTCGCCCGGCACGCGCAAGGCGCCGGCAAGCCGGCGCACAGGCTCGATTGTCAGGCTGCGTCCTTGAACCACGTGGGGATATATGTTACTTACTCCGCGGCATGATGGCTGACCGGCACGTGGTGCGCATCGAGTTGCCCAGCTCCTTCGAGCTCCTCGACCTCGTGCAAATCATCAGCGATCGCATGACGGCGCTGGCCGGTCTTGGCGACGATTCCATGCACTGGGTGAGCGTGGCCGTGCGCGAGTCCGTCATCAACGCCATCAAACACGGCAACAAGGAAGACCGCGGCAAGCACGTCACGGTGGAGTTTCTGCTCAGCCCGCGCGCCAAGCCCGACGAATTCGTTGTCGAAGTGCTCGATGAAGGCGCCGGCTTCGATCCGGACGTCGTGGCCAATCCGCTCGAAGCCGAGAACGTGCTCAAGTCCAGCGGGCGCGGCATCTTCTTCATGAAGAGCTTCATGGACGATGTGACGATTGCGCGGCGGCCGACCGGCGGCATGTCCGTGCGCATGAGCAAGAAGCTGGCCTGAGGAACCCCCTTGACAGGGCGTCGTACATCAGCCACGACCTGTCAAGGGCGTTCCGCTTAATCAAAGTGCCGCTCGACCCAGCCTATTTATCTACGGCCATCCGGGGAGCACTCGCGGCAGGCCGTATACACGCCCGCTATTTCCGCTCGAATCTCGACGTCAAGAAGAAAGGCCCCATCGACCTGGTCACCGCGGCGGACCTGGAGGTGGAGCGGGAGTTTCGAGCGCTCATCGCGCGCGAATGGCCTGACCACAGCGTGCTGGGCGAAGAACAGGCGGACGGGGCCACGCCGGCACGGCGCTGCCGGTGGATCATCGATCCGGTCGATGGCACGACGAACTTCGCGCACGGCCTGGCATTCTTCTGCGTCTCAATCGCGCTCGAAGTGGCGGGGCGCATCGAGCTTGGCGTGGTCTACGACGCGACGGCCGGGGAGCTGTTTGTCGCAGAACGTGGCGCGGGCGCGCGGCTGAACGGCCGTCCCATTCACGTGTCCCAGCGGGCTGAACTGATTGACGCGCTCCTGTGCACCGGGTTTCCGTACTCCATTCGGGAACACCAGGGATCGCAGGTGGACATCTTTGCCGCCTTTCTGGGACGGGCCCGGGCGGTCCGGCGGCTGGGATCGGCGGCCCTCGACCTCTGCTATGTCGCGGCGGGCCGGTTCGAAGCGTTTTGGGAACAACACCTCCACCCATGGGACATGGCCGCGGGAGCCTTGATTGTCCAGGAAGCCGGGGGGCGAGTGACCGGCTACGACGCCGGACAAGTCGACCTCTTTCGCGGCCAGATCGTCGCGTCCAACGGCCGATTACACGATGATCTGCTACAGGTGATTGGGGCTCACTACCGATAAACACGAAGACGGATGTTTGGCACCGAATCTGCTCGGTGACGATCCGTCCAGCCGGCTCGTTCGTCCGGCGGCTGTCAGTGGAGACATGTGCATGACTATGCGAACGTGGGTTCGAGCGGGTGCGCTGGCATTGGTCCTCGGCGCAATGGCGGCGCCGGCAGCGGCGCAGGCACGCGTGGTTCACTCGGTCAGTTTCGGCGTCGGGTACTTCTGGCCGCGGTCGTTTGACAGCCGCGTGGCCGGCGACGTCCTTGTCGCGGACTTGACGCAGCCGATCCTTCCCGGCTTCGAGAACGAGGTCCCGCCGGTCACGGGATCGCTCGCGTTTGAAATCAGCGACTTCCGCGCCTGGCCGCTGATGGGCGAGTGGCACCTCGGCTTCGGGGATCATTTTGAAGTGGGTCTCGGCGCCTCCTATCAGAACCGGGTCGTGCACAGCGTCTACCGCGACCTGGTTGACTCCAACGGCACGCCGGACGATTTCACAGACGACCGGGAAATCATGCAGGACCTGCGGCTCAAGGTCATTCCGGTGAACGCCGTCGTCCGTGTGCTTGGCGGGCGCGTGGGGCATGTCCAGCCGTACGCCGGCGGCGGCCTGTCGATCCTGAACTTCAAGTACACGGAAACGGGGCAGTTCGTGGACAGCGTGACGCACGAGCTTTTCAATGCGCAGTACAAGGCGACCGGCACGACGCTCGGCGGGATTCTGCTGGGCGGGATTCGGGTGCCTTTCAAGGGCGATGTCTACGCGCTGAACATCGAGGGTCGTTTCCTGTGGGGCAACGGGGATGTCAGCGGGAACGATCTGCTTGGCGACAGGCTCGATCTGAGCGGCGGCTCGATCAACTTCACGTTCCTGATTCGTTTTTAGTTTGATCCGGGGACTGCGTCCCCGGACCCCTCACTCGCTCACTCGCGCGGCTCGCTCGGCGTGCCCTTTCGGCGCAGCGCGGTTAGTTGTACCGTGTCTGTGCCGCCGATGAATCGTCTGAACGAATGGCTTCACCAGATAGTTCTCTGGATCGAGCACGTCGCCGAGAGCTGGGGCGCGCCGGGGCTGGCCGCGATCGCGTTCGTCGATTCGTCGTTTTTTACCTTACCTGAAGTCGCCGATTTCCTCGTCGTCATCTACACGATTCGCGAGCCGGATCAGTGGCTGTTTTTCGCGGCCATGACGACGGTGGGCTCGGCGGCCGGCTGTTATGTGCTGTTTCTGCTCGGCCGTAAGGGCGGCGAGGCGCTCGTGCGGCGAGGGTTTCACGAGCGCCACGTCGATCGGGTGCTCGACTGGTTTCGCCGTCACGGCGCGCTCGTCATGATCATTCCGGCGATTCTGCCGCCGCCGATGCCCCTCAAGCTCTTCGTGCTGCTGGCGGGCGTCAGCGGCCTGCGATCGACGCCGTTCATCATCGCGGTCGTTGTCGGGCGGGGGTTCCGATACGGCGGAGAAGCATGGCTGGCGCGCAAGTACGGGGAGCGCGCCGCCCATTTCCTGCAGGAGCGGGCGGCGGGATTCGTCTGGCCGACGGTGGCGATATTGGTCGTCGCTGGGTGTGTCTGGTGGGCGTGGCGACGATTCGGGCGTCCCGCTCCCTCGAGCGGTACCGGAGCCGACGTAGAATAACCCGCGCCGTGCCACCCGAGTTGTCGGTCGTCATTCCGGTCTACAACGAAGCGCCGAATCTCGAACCCCTCCATCGTGAATTCACCGGCGTACTGTCGTCCCTCGGCCGGCCGTACGAAATCATTCTCGTGGACGACGGGAGCACGGACGGGTCGTTCGAGATCCTGAAGCGCCTGCAGGCGGGCGATCCGCACATGCGGGTGATCCAGTTCCGCCGGAACTTCGGTCAGACCGCGGCGTTTGCCGCGGGCTTTGCCGCCGCGCGCGGGGCGCTCATCATCACGGCCGACGCCGATCTTCAGAACGATCCCCATGACATCGGCGGCATGCTCACCGCCGCCGCCGGCGGTGCCGACATCGTCTGCGGCTGGCGTCGCGATCGGAAAGATCCGTACCTGAGCCGCCGCCTGCCGTCCCAGGTGGCCAACCGGCTGATCTCGTGGGCGACCGGCGTGCGGCTGAATGACTACGGGTGCTCGCTGAAAGTGTTTCGGGCCGAAGTCATCAAGCCGCTGACGCTATGGGGCGAGATGCATCGTTTTCTGCCCGCGCTCGCGAGCGAGCAGGGCGTCTCGATCGTCGAGCTGCCGGTCAACCATCGAGCCCGGGTGCAGGGCGCCTCAAAGTACGGCTTATCGCGAACGGTGCGCGTGCTGCTCGACCTGCTGAGCGTCAAGTTTCTGCTCAGTTACTCGACTCGTCCGCTGCAGATCTTCGGACTGGTCGGCGGGGTCATGGGCCTGGCGGGCACCGTCATTCTCGGGTACCTCGGGACGCTCAAGATCTTCCTGCACGAGAGAATTGCCGAGCGGCTGCCGCTGGCGTTGTTTGGTGTGTTGCTGCTCTTTACAGGCGTGCAACTCGTGACGCTGGGCCTGCTCGCCGAACTTCAGGCCCGCGCCGTGCAGGAATCGCAAGGCAAGCCAGCCTACGTGATTCGTCAAACGCTGGGGGATTAGGCCAATCGCCGGGCTGAAGCCCGGCGGTTACGGTTCACGGCGGCTACGGCGTGGGTGTTTTCTTCCGTCCGAGGTACGCGGCGACGCCGAGCATCGAGAAGGCCATGATCAGCACGGCGCCGATGAGCGAGAGCGCGACGGCTGACTCTTTCGGGATCCCGATCTGCGCCAGATAGGCGACGAAGGTCCCTTCGCGGACGCCGAAGCCGTTGACCGACACCGGCAGCATCTGCACGAGGAACGACACCGGAACCAGCATGGCCATATGGCCGATGGGGACCGAAACGCGGAGCGCGGTCGCCACCGCGACATAGAAACCGACCAGCAGGGCCTGCACGACGATCGACAGCAGAAATGCCCCCACCAGGACGCCGGGCGCTTTCCGGAAGTTGTGCAGCGCATCCGTGATCGTCGTCATGCGCCGCCCGACCCACTCGGCGTGGATCAGGTGGAGCGGCCGCGCCAGGGTGCGCAGGTGCTCAGGCCGCGCGATCACGAGCACCACGGCGGCGGTGGCGGCGGCCAGGCCGAGCCAGAACAGCGCCGGGCCGATCGGGCCGATGATTTCGCTGCGTCTGGCCGCAAGCGACGACCCGCAGGCGGCGATGAATCCGAGACCGACGATCCCGATGCCACGGTCGGCCAGCACGACCGCGGCGGCCAGGGTCCTGGATTTGGCCGTGCGCGCGGTGTCGGCGATGCGAATGACATCCCCGCCGATGTTCGAGGGCAGAAAATTATTGGCGAACGTCGCCGCCAGGTAGGAGTTCACCAGCGTGCCGAACGGAATTTCCACACGCTGCGTCCGCAACAGGCTCCGCCAGCGAACCGTGCTGACCATGAGCATGACGAAGTAGATCGCGAACGAGAAAAGAATCCACCCGGCGGAGGCCTCGCGCATGTGCGCCCACACCTTGGCCATCTCGATGCGCGTGAACAGCAGATAGAGCAGCCCGGCACTGACGGTGATCTTGACGACCCAGAGCAGTGCGTCGCGACGTGTGCGTGACGCGGGCGCTGCGGTGTCGGCAGGTGGCATAGGTGCGCGCCGCAAGAAACCGGCGCAACGGGCCGGTAGTGTACCATGCCGGTTCCGGATGGCTGTGATCACGATCGTGACCTCGGCACCGCCGCTGGTCGAAGGCGGCCACCTGGTGCTGGCGCGATCACTCGAACGCGCGCTTCGCGATGCGGGCCACCACGCGGGGATCGTCACCACGCCCTCCAACCGGTTTGGACGCCAGGGCCCCGCGTACCTCGCCAACTGGTTGACGGACGTCGGCGTCACCGGATCCGGCGAGCGCGTCGATCAGATCATTTCCATGCGTTTCCCCAGCTACGCGGTTCGTCATCCCCGGCACGTGTGCTGGCTCGTGCACACGATGCGCGAGTACTACGACCTGTGGGATCGCTTCTCGGCCGGCCTGTCGCCCCAGGGGCGCCTCAAGGAACGCGCGCGCCGCGGTCTTGTGCGGGCTGCCGACACCTACTGCTTCAAGCATCACGTGACGCGCTTGTTCACCATTTCCGGGGCGGTCCGCGATCGCGTCGCCAAATGGAATGGCGTGCCCGCCGACGTGCTGCATCCACCTCCGCCTCAGCGTCCCTATCGATGCGACAGCTACGGCGATTTCCTGTTTGCGCCCTCGCGACTCTCTCCGCTCAAGCGCCTGGACCTCGTCCTGCAGGCGCTGGCGCGTCCCGAAGCCGGCGGCGCGCGTTGCGTCATTGCCGGCGATGGCGAAGAAGCCGAGCGTCTGGTGCGGCTGAGCCGAACGCTGGGACTGGAGTCACGCGTGACGTTCACCGGCCGGCTCGATGAGGCCGCCCTCGTCGATCACCTGGCGCGTTGCAGGGCCGTTGTCTTCGTGCCGCACGACGAAGACTACGGTTTCGTCACCGTGGAGGCTTTTGCATCGGCCAAGCCGGTCATAACGTGTCAGGACAGCGGCGGTCCCCTGGAACTTGTGCGCGATGGTTCGAACGGCTGGGTAACCGCTCCGACTCCGGCGGACGTCGCCAAGGCGCTGGCAGAGGCCGCCGGCGATGCCGGGAACGCCGAGCGTCGAGGCCGCCAGGGCCAGCGAGACATCGCATTGCTGACCTGGCCGGCGGTCGTCGATCGGCTAGTAATCGTGTAGCCTGTCTGTCGAGGACCTGTGAGCTACGCCACGCCGCTTGAAACCCGCCTCGCCAGGAAAGTCACGCGCGCCATCGTCGAATACGGACTGATCGAAGACGGCGATCGGGTCATGGTGGGGCTGTCGGGGGGCAAGGACAGCTGGGCGTTATTTCAGATCCTGGACGTCCTGCGGAAGCGCGCGCCGATCAAATTCTCGCTGGTGGCTGTGAACGTCAATTCCGGGTACGAGCGCTTTCGGCACGACCTGGTCACCGAGGCCTGCGCGGCCCGTGGGTGGGAATGCCGCGTAGAACACACCACAATCGGCGCCGTCATGGACGATATCCTCGACGACGGCGAGACGCCTTGTTCGCTCTGTGCGCGGCTGCGGCGGGGCGTACTGTACCGGCTGGCCGCTGACGTGGGCGCGACCAAGATCGCTCTTGGGCACCACCTGGACGACTTCGTCGAGACGGCCCTGCTGAATCTCTTTTTTCAGGGCGCGCTCAAGGCCATGCCCGCGCGGCTGGTCTCCGACAACCAGCGGCACATCGTCATTCGGCCTCTTGTTTTCGTGACCGAGGCGGAGGCGCGAAACTACACGCAGGAAGCCGGTTTGCCCGTCATCGGCTGCTGCTGCCCGGCTTGTGGTGACCTCAGCCTGAAGCGCCAGCGGATCAAGCGCCTCCTGGCGGAACTGGAAGTTGAGCATCCGGACATCAAGAACTCGATGATCAAGGCCCTGAGTAACGTGGCCCCCCGGCATCTGCTCGATCAGCGCTTGCAGCCTGCGCGGGAAATCGCCGCGACGCTCAGCTAGGGCGATACGCCGGGAACCGCCAGCATGCGCGCGGTCGTCCAACGAGTCAGCCGCGCTTCGGTCGTCGTCGATGAGCGGGTGGTTGGCCGGATCGGAGCGGGACTGCTGGTCCTGGTTGGGGTCGAGTCGGGGGATGGCCCGGCCGACATCGAGTATCTCGCGTCCAAGATTGCAGAGGCCCGTGTGTTTCCGGACGAGCACGGGCGCATGAATCGATCCGTCCGGGACGTCGGCGGCGCCGTGCTTGTGGTTTCGCAGTTTACGCTCCTGGGCGATCTGCGAAAAGGACGGCGTCCGGCCTTTGATGCGGCCGCGCGCCCGGACACGGCCCGCGCCTCGTACGAATCTTTGATCACGCAGATGAAAACCTCGGGATTGCCGGTAGAGGCCGGCGTCTTTCAAGCCGATATGCGGGTGGAACTCATCAACGAAGGCCCGGTGACGATTCTGCTCGACAGTCGCCGGCTGTTTTAGACCGCATAGGAGGTCCCGTGAAGAAACTGTTCTGCGCTGTGGTGCTGGCCGGCGTGTGCGCCGGCGTCGCGGCGCCCGCGCGCGCGCAGTCCAGGCCGCTTGTGACTGAAGATCCCGAAACCGTCCCGGCCGGGTTCATCCTGCTGGAGGCCGGCGTCGATTTTCTCTACGGCGCCAAGTATCCCGCCACTGGGCTGACGGGCAACCTGACCAGGCTCGGCACGTTCGGGTTGAGCCTGGGCGTGAGCTCGATTGCGGAAGTTCAGGTTGACGGGGCCCTGGCCAATCGGCTGGGGATCAGCGCCATCGACCCCACAGCTCCCTTGCACTTCCGCTACACGGGCGGCAGCGAGGCGACCTCGAGTTTTGAGGATCTGTCGATCGGCGCCAAGGTGCGTTTCGTGTCGGAGACCGAGAGTCGTCCGGCTCTGGCGGTCCGGTTTGTGACTCGCTTGCCGATGGTCAGCACCGAGACGGGGCTCGGCACCGGCACTACGGATTTCAACGTCGGCCTGGCGCTGGCCAAGACCGTCAACTCCACCCGAGTGGCGGGGAACTTTGGCCTCGGCATCATGGGCGACCCCGTCGAGGGTGATCGGAACAATTACTTGTTCACCTATGGCTTGTCGTTCGCCCGGGCGGTCCGAACGGGGGCAGAACTCGTCGTTGAGCTGAACGGACGATTGGACACAGGCGCCGAACCGCCGCCAGTCGGGACGGAAAGCCGCGCGGTCGTGCGCGTGGGCGGACGGTTCACCCGAGGTCCGGTGCGACTCGACGCCGGCCTGCTGCTCGGCGTCACGAGCCATGACCCTGACTGGGGTGTCACGTTTGGCGCCACCTGGGTATTCAAGGCCTTCACAGTCAAGTAAGCTGTTCGCTTCGTGGGCTTGGGCCTCTTCGCAGAGTCATCAATCGAGCTGATCAAGGCCCACGCCTACGGCAACGATTTTCTGCTCGTTCAAGCCGCCGAGATCCGCGACAACCCGGCCGAGTTCGCTCGGCGGGTCTGCGACCGGCATCAGGGCATTGGGGCAGACGGGCTGATCCTGTTGAGTCCATCAGCGCACGCGGGCGGGATGGACCTTCTCAACGCCGACGGCAGCCCATCGGAGATTTCCGGAAACGGTCTCCGCTGTGTCGCCGCGCTGCTCGCCATTCGCCAGGGCCTTGTCGCGGGAGCCTCTTTGGTAATCGATACCGATGCCGGCCCAAAGACCCTCAAACTGCTGGACCGGGAAGGAAAGCGGCTGACGTTCGCGGCCGAAATGGGCCCCCCCACAGACCTGCGTCAGGTCGACCTGAACGTCGGCGATGGGGCCGTTCGAGCCGTGGTCCTGCGAGTCGGCAACCCGCAATGCGTGGTCCTCGGGCCGGCGACGCAGGAGCGTCTGCACAAGTTGGGTCGGGAGCTCGCCACTCATCGGTACTTTTCGGAAGGCACCAATGTCGAGCTTGCTGAGGTGGTCACGCCCGAGGAAGTCCGGATTCTGATCTGGGAGCGGGGCGTGGGCCCCACCGAATCGTCCGGGACGGGAACCTGCGCGGCAGCAGTCGCGGCCGCGGCGTTTGGCGGAGCCGGCCGCTCGGTGGACGTGGTGGCCCCCGGTGGCCGTCAGCACGTGGACTGGCACGACGCCGGCCTTCGGCTCACCGGCTGGGCGGAAGTCACCGCCACTGTCGCCTGGTGGAACTAGAAGACGATCGCAGATTCTGCAATCTCGCAATCGCTCGATGCCAGGCATCCGCATCAGCCGCGGCCTGGGGGTTGGCCCGCGCTTTGAAAGCGTGAGGCGGCTATGGTCCGACCCCTTCCGAAACCGCCACACGATGGACCGCGGGAGAGGCTGGCTCGCGCAGGCATCGCTTCACTGGCAGACGCGGAGCTGCTCGCGCTGGTCCTGGGGCACGGCGTGCGTGGCCGGCCGTCGCGGACGATCGCCGATGAACTGCTCCGCGAGGTTGGCGGTCTGCATGGCATGGCCCGGACAAGCTGCGCGCGCCTCGCGCGCGCCGCGGGTGTGGGCACCGTGCAGGCCGGCCGGATCATGGCCGCCGTGGAAATGGGCAGACGGACGCTCACCATTCAGCCGGAGAAGAAGCTCCCGCTCCATTCACCGCGGGCGCTCGCCCGGTTCCTGCTCCCGCAGTTCGGGGCGCATCCCGTCGAACGCCTGGGCGCGGTCCTGCTGGACTCTCGCCATCGTCTGATACGGGTCCACATCGTGTCCGAGGGAACGCTGGATCGGACCATCGGCCTGCCGCGCGACGTGTTTCGCGAAGCCACCATCGCCGGCGCGTCAGCGGTCGTCATCTTTCACAATCATCCGACCGGAGACGCCACACCGACGCCTGACGATGTCCAGTTGACGCAGCGGATGCGTGATGCGGGCGAAATCGTCGGGATTGACCTTGTGGATCACCTCATCCTGGCGGATTCCAGCTACTACTCACTGCGGATGGCGCGCCTGATTGGGTAGAATCAAGGGCTGCGGCCGGGCCGCAGTGCAGCCATGGCGCGCTTCTACCTGACAACGGCAATCGATTACGTCAACAACCGGCCGCACCTGGGGCAGGCCTACGAGAAGATCTGCGCGGACGTCATCGCGCGCTACCGGCGCCTGCGCGGGGATGCTGTCCGGTTCGTCATGGGTAATGACGAACACTCGCAGAACGTGTTCAAACGCGCGCGCCAGCTCGGCAAGGAACCGTTGGCCTACTGTGACCAGATGGAGGGGGAGTTCCGCCAGGTCTGGTCCAAGCTGGACATTTCCTTCGACGACTTCATCCGCACCACCGAGCCCCGCCACCGGGCCGCGGTGCAGGAAATGGTGCGGCGATCGCATGAGCGCGGCGACATCTTTGAAGGCGAGTACGAAGGCTGGTACTGCGTGTCGTGCGAGGAATTCAAGCCGGAAAAGGTCCTGGTCGAGGGCGTATGCCCAATCCATCACACCAAACCGGAGTGGATCAAGGAAAAGAACTACTTCTTTCGCCTGTCGGCCTATCGCGATCGACTGATCGCCCATTACGACGCCCATCCGGAATTCATCGAACCCGAGTCACGACGGAATGAGATTCGACGCCTGGTGGAAGGCGGGCTCGAGGACATTTCGGTCAGCCGCGCCGGCCAGGCCTGGGGTATCCCCCTTCCGTTCGATCCAAACAGCGTTGTCTATGTCTGGTTCGACGCGCTGATCAACTACGTGTCAGCGACCGGGTACCCCGCCGCAACCCACACCGATTGGTGGCCCGCGGACCTGCACGTCATCGGCAAGGACATCACGCGGTTTCACTGCGTGGTGTGGCCGGCGATGCTGATGAGCGCCGGGCTCGAACTCCCGCGTCAGGTGTTTGGCCACGGCTGGGTCACCTTCAAGGGCGAGAAGATGAGCAAGTCGCTCGGCACAGGCGTCGATCCGCTCGAGGCCGCCGATCGCCTCGGCGCGGATCCGTTGCGCTGGTACCTGACGCGTGAGGTCGCCTTCGGCCAGGACGGCGACTTCTCGTGGGAACTGTTCGAGAAGTCGTACAACGCCGATCTCGCCAACAATCTCGGCAACCTGGTGAGCCGCATCGGCAGCATGGCCGAGCGCTACGCCGGCGGGCGCGTGGCGCCGGCGCAGGCGCCGGGCCCCCTCGCG
>DASUGC010000109.1:0-13260 GCA_036274235.1 Vicinamibacterales bacterium | reverse complement strand
ATAAAGGAGCAATTCTATCGGTCCAAGGGTCCAAGGGTCCAAGGGTCCAAGGGTCCAAGGGTTCGGTCCTCAAGGTCCAAGGGTCCGGTCCAAGGGTCCGGTCCACGGGGCCGGTCCAATGGTCCGGTCCAAGGGTCCGCTGAGCCGGATCCAGCTCCACCGCCGCATTACCGGGTGGAGGTCGTCATGTTCCGTGGCTCACGCTTCTCCCGCCCGTCAGCGATTTCGGTCGTCGTCCTCACGCTCGCGTCGCCGGCTTTTGCCCGCCAGGCGCCGGCCGCCGTTCCGTCCGCGAATGAAACGGCTGCGCCGCAATTTGTGGCCGCATCGGCATCGTCGCCATCTCTCGCGACCACCGAGCCGAAGACGACCCACTACAAGCGCAACGGCGCGCTCATCGGCCTCGGAGCGGGGATGGGTACGGTGTTCATCGCGGAAGCTGGTCAGTGCGCCCAATACCCCGCCAACTGCCGACAAATGGCAGTCGGCGCCGCGGTCTGGGGCGCGATTGGGGCGGGGATCGGCGCCTGGATCGGATCCGGCCTGACGCCGGAGACCACGAGCGATGTGGTCTTCGCCGATCGCGTCAATGGAAAACGCCTGTTGGTGACGATGGCCGACGGCCGGGTTTTCGATGGCCGATTCGAGTCGACACCGGCCGGCCTGCTCACGGAGTCCGGTGCCATGTTGTCGTCCAACAAGATCGCCAGGATCGAAAAGGTCACCCATCGAGTCAGGAACGGCTTGCTGGGCGGGCTCGTACCAGGCATCGCGATCGGCGCCCTGGCCTATGCCGGCTCCTGCGAAGATCAGTGCTCAACCGCGGCGTTGTTTGTCACACCAGCCATCAGCGCCGGCATCGGCGCCGCCATCGGCGCGGCCATGAATGCCACGCGCGGGCGGTCTGACGTGCTCTTCAACGCGAACTCGGCGAAGAAGACGACGACCGTTTCTGTGGCCCCATTCTCTCGAAGACGCGTAAGGGCGTGGCGGTGTCGATGAGCTGGAGATAGAAAGAGCCAACGCCAGAGCGTCAACCACCATCGCGAATTACGTTCACGCCGGTGACGCGGAAGTAAGGCGCGGCGTGCAGCATCCGCTGGTCATTGGTATAGACCTTGTCGAATCCATGCGCCGCGGCACACGCGAGGTGCAGCGCGTCGCCGGATCGGACGAGGACCGTGCCCGGAATCTGGAGGACGGCTTTGCGGGCGTTGTCCAGAAGCGCTGACGTGACGCCGAACCAATGCCACACGCCGTTCTGCTCATCCTCTTCGAACTCCGACAGGATCGCCGCCATCTCCCGCCGGGTCACGTGCCGTTCTCTGGCGTGACGCTTGAGGATTGAGGCGAACTCGAGCCGTGCCAACTCACAGGATGCGAGCCCGTCGGCGCCGTACGCCACCTCGCGCACGCGATCAGCTCCTGGTTCGTTGAGGTAGCACTTGGCGATGTACGCCGCGTCGAAGTAGATCACCGATCCTCGCGCGTGTCGGACAGGTACTGGGCGGAATCGACGGAGATCTTGGACCGTTTGCGAATCGCCGCCTCCCGATTCGGGAGGGGCCGGCCGGCGACGGACGCGTCGAACGGTTGAAGCGCTGCGACGCGACGACCACGGTCGGTGACCACGACCGGACCCTGACTGGCTGCATGGCGAACCCAGCGCCCGGTCTGGAGGTGCAGGTCACGGATGGAGATCGTCTTCATGTGCACATTGTGACACATCTGGAGGTCCGGCACAGCAATGAGAGAAGCTCGACGCTTGACACGTCTGGCGGCTGGTTCCCGCCTTGCTGGAAAACCTGGCGAGCCGGTCGTTTGATCAGCCTCGAACCAAGGCGCCGGTGCCGTTCTGGGTATACTCCGCCTGTGTCGGACCCGGTCGCCGTCGGAGAGATGGTCCAGGAGGTCTACACGGAGCTGCACCGTATCGCGGGCGGCTACGTCCGGCGCGAGCGCGCGCAGAGCGTGCAGGCGACGGACCTGGTCCACGAAGCCTACTTGCGCCTGGCGCGCCATGCCCCGCCGCGCTGGGAAAGCCGCAGCCACTTCATCGCCATCGCCGCCATTGCGATGCGCCGACTGCTCGTCGAACGCGCCCGCGCACGCGGGGCGGCCAAGCGCGGCGGCGTGCAGGTGCAGGTGACGTTGCATGATCATTTGCTGGTGGACAGCGATCGGGCGGCCCTGATCGATTTGATCGCGCTCGATCGGGCGCTGACCGATCTGGCCGCCATCGAGCCGGAACAGGCGCGGATTGTCGAAGCGCGGTATTTCGGCGGCCTCACCGTCGAGGAAACCGGCGACGCGCTCGGCATCTCCCCCGCTACCGTCAAGCGTCATTGGGTCATCGCCCGGGCCTGGCTGGTTCGCGCCATGACGAACTCGCCGGAATCGTGACGCCTGGCGCAGTGAGTCCAGAAGACCGCCGACGGGTCAACGACCTGTTTCATCGTGCGCTGGAATTGCCGGCCGTCGAACGCGCGGATTTCGTGCGCCGCGCCTCCGAGGGATCGGACGTCGTCGCCAACGAAGTGTTGTCGCTGCTTCAAGCTCACGAACAGCCTGATCAGATTCTGGACGCGCCGCTGTCCCCGAAGGCTCGAGAGCTCGCGGAAGCGGCGGCCAAAGCCGCGGCACTGGTCGGTCAGCAACTCGGACAGTATCGCGTCGATCGCATTCTCGGCCAGGGCGGCATGGGCGTGGTCTACGAAGCCTGGGACTCCGACCTCAACCGGATCGTAGCCATGAAGTGCCTGTCGCCTGATACCACTCGCGACCCCGCGCGGCGGGAACGGCTGAAGCGCGAGGCACGAGCGGGCGCGGCCTTCAATCATCCCGGGATCGCGACGGTCTATACGACCGAGGAATTCGACGGCGATCTGTTTCTCGTGTCGGAGTTCGTGCCCGGTGAAACGCTGCGCGACGAGGTGGCGCGCGGACCTGTGGAACCGGCCCGGCTGCTTCAGACCGCAATCGAACTCGCGCAGGCGCTTGGCGCGGCGCACGACCATGGCGTCATCCACCGGGATCTCAAGCCGGAGAACGTCATCCGGATGCCGAACGGGCACGTGAAAATTCTTGATTTCGGACTTGCCCGTCTTCGCGATGCGCCACCAGGAACGCAGACTCTGACGGTGGATGGCCAGGTGTTCGGCACGCCCGCCTACATGGCCCCCGAACAGCTTCGCCGGGAGCCGGTGGACGCGCGGTCCGACCTCTTCTCTCTCGGTGTCATGTTGTACGAGCTGCTCTTCGGCGAGCATCCGTTTGGCGGGGCCGATCCGGCCGCCACGATCGTCGCCATCGTGGAGAGCGAGCCGCGGTGGCCGCGCGCCAGTGGCGAGGTGCGTGCGAGCGGCGCGCTCCGCACGGGCCTCGAAGAGATCATCCACACGCTGCTGCGCAAGACGCCGGCCGCGCGGTTCAGATCGGCGCATGAACTGGCCGCCGCACTCGAGCGCACGCAGACCGGCCGGGCCGGCGGGCCCGTCCTGCAGCCGGTTGCGCCGAACCCGGATGCGCTGCGGTGGTGGACGTTTCATCAGGCCGCCACGTGCGCGTTCTACGTGCTTCTGTTGATTCCGATTGGCTTCGCCGGACAACTGCTCGGCGACGACATTGGCGTCCCGCTGTTCCTCGCCGCGCTTGTGGTGGTGGTCGGAGCCGTGACGCTGCGCGGCCATTTGTGGTTCACCGCGAATTCAATGCCGGACGAGTTCGATCATCAGTACGTGAAGACCGCGCGGTGGGTGCGCATGACCGACTGGATCCTGGTGACGGTGGCGGCCGGCACCGGCGTCGCCGTCTACCGATCGGAAGGTCCGGGCCGGGTCTACGCGGTGATCCTCCTGATTGGCGCCGTCACCTCGCTCATCGCCTCCGCGGTCATCGAGCCGGCGACATCGCGGGCGGCGTTCGGAAGAAAGTCCGCAGATTAAGCAGGGCCTGAAGCATCGCATCCTCGGCCTGGCCGGCGGCGACTTTGTGTGCGCCCGCCATCGAGAGCAATGAGCCCGGGTCCTTGCTGAGCGTGACGGATTCGCACTCGGCAATTACGCCGGCGCCGATCTCCTGATAGCGCCAATACGAGTTCCAACGCACCAGATACCGGTTCTCCTCCTTCCATGTCATCTCGCGTTCTTCTGGAGATCCTGGGTGATAGAGCTCCACGATCTTGGTCGCGACGGTCCTGCTCGTACCGTGCGTGGGCGAAAGACGCCTGAACTCGACGTCGTGTTCGGTGTTGTAGACGAAGTTATACGCCACCACGAACGACCCCTTGCGCTGCACCTGGATGTAGGTGTGGAGTCGCGGCCAGTCCTGTTGACGAATCTCCGCCTTCAGCACACCGGGCTGTCCTTTGCCGGGCATGTCCCTTTTCAATCGCTCGAAGACCCCATCGAGCCGCTGACCAGGCAACAGGACCGCACCGCGCCAGTGATGCACCCAGTGGTCGGGAACCGTGACCTCTGTGCCGTTTTGCCAGACGGTGATCATTTCGGCGACGGGTATCTTCCCGCTCAGGACAGCCTGGCGATCATCGGTTGGCCGTGACGCAAAATCGAGCGCCAGAAACCGCGCCGGCGCTTCGAGTTCGTTCTTGATGCGGAATTCCGTCACCTTCAGATACTCGGCCCAGGCGGCGGCGGTCTTGGCGGCCAGCGGGTAGAGACCGTCGGCCGGCGGCGCGGCCGACGGCAGCGCGACGGCCACAGAAAGGACGCACAGTGTCGCGCGGGGCAGGGTCCATCCCATCACAACCTCCTCGGACAAGTGCGCGAAAACCTCAGACACCGGCTCACGCTGAGCCGATCGTCCGCCCCCTTGCGCATACATGGCTGAGGGCAATGTCCATGGCCGTTATGACTGCCGATTCCAGTTCCAAGTCTTTTCGCAGCGCCACCCGCGTCCTGAGGAGCGTGCTGTCACCGCTCGAAAAGCGCACGCTCCTGTATCTGGCGCCCCGCCTGCCCGCATGGGTCAACTCGGACCACCTCACCGGCCTGGGCCTGGCGGCCATGCTCGGCGCCGGCCTGTCATTCTGGATCGCACGGAGCTGGGCCGGCGGACTCGTCCTGGTTCCCGTCTTTCTGGCGGTGAACTGGTTCGGCGACAGCCTGGACGGCACGCTGGCCCGCGTGCGTGGTCACGAACGGCCTCGATACGGCTATTACGTGGACCACATGGTCGATGCGTTCGGCGCCCTCTTCCTGCTCGGCGGCCTCGCGTTGTCCGGCTACATGAGCCCGGCCGTCGCCGGCGGCGTGCTCATCGCGTACCTGCTCATGGCGTGCGAGATCTACCTGGCCGCTCACACGCTCGGGCAGTTCAAGATCACGTACGCCAATCTTGGACCCACCGAGTTGCGAATCCTGCTGTCGATTGGCGCGCTCTACCTGTTGGTTCGATCGCACGCCACGATACTGGGCCGGCAGTACCTGCTCTTTGACGTCGGCGGGGTGATCGCGATCGCAGTGCTGCTCATCATCCTGCTGGTCACCACGATTCAGCACACGCGCGCGCTTTATCTTGCGGAGCCTATTCGGATCTCCGCGGACCATTGAGGGTCCAAGGGTCCAACGTCCAAGGGTCCAAGGGTTCGGTCCTCAAGGTCCAAGGGTCCGGTCCACGGGTCCAGTACGACACTGGACCTTCGGACCGTTGGACCGGACCCTCAGCACCCCTGGACCGAACCCTTGGACCTTTGGACCGTGGACCCTTGGACCTTAAATGTCCCGCGCCGTCCTTACCGGGACCGCGGTTTTTGGCGCCTGCTCGGTGAAGTCTTCCCCAGGATTGATGAACCGATCCTTCTCGAAGTTGTACTGCTTGTCGTACAACTGGCGGTATCGTCCGGCGTGCGCGAGCAGTTCTTCGTGCGTGCCACGCTCGACGATCTCGCCGCCTTCGATCACCAGAATCTGATCTGAGCTGCGGATCGTGGACAGACGATGCGCAATGACGAAGGTCGTCCGGCCCCGGCGAAGCGATCGGAGGCCGTCCTGAATCATCATCTCGCTCTCGCTGTCGAGGCTGGCCGTAGCCTCGTCCAGCAGGAGGATGCGCGGATCGGCGAGAATCGCGCGGGCGATGGCGACCCGCTGGCGCTGGCCGCCTGACAGCCGCACGCCGCGCTCGCCGACGACCGTATCGTAGCCCTTCTCAAACTTCTCGATGAACTCGTCGGCATTGGCGATCTTGGCCACGCGCTGGATGTCCGCACGCGTCGCTTCCGGGCTGCCGTACTTGATGTTGTCGGCAACGGTGCCGTCGAACAGGAAGTTGTCCTGCAGCACGACGCCCAGATGCCTGCGGTATTCGGCCAGCCGCAGATCGGTAAGGTCGCGGCCGTCCGCGAGCACGCGTCCCTGCGTCGGCCGGTTGAATGCCATCACCAGGCTGATCAACGTGCTCTTGCCGGACCCGCTCGATCCCACCAGCGCGGTCGTCGTCCCGGCCTTCGCCGTGAACGTCACGTTCTTCAGCACCGGCATGCCGGGGTTGTACTCAAACCAGACGTCCTGAAATTCGATGTCGCCGCGCAGGTCGGTCAGCGCAGCGCGCTTCGCGTCCTCGGCGTCCTCGCGCGCGGTGTTCAGGATCTCGTGAATGCGATCGAGGCCGGCAAACGCCTCGCTGATCTGCGTGCCGATCGACGCCATCTGGACGATGGGCATCGCGAGAAGGCCGGTGAACATGATGTAGGCGAGCAGGTCGCCGACCGACATCGTGCCGCGGAGGATGTCGCGGCCGCCGATTAACATGACCACGACGCCGATGCCGCCGACGATGACGCTCGAAAAGGCCGTCAGCGCCGAGACGCCCGTCATCGACTTCGCGATGTTCCGGAACAGCCGGTGCGCGCCCTTGGTGAAGACCAGGTCCTCGCGCCGCTCGGCCGTGTACGTCTTGACGACGCGCACGCCGCCGAGCGATTGATTCAGCCGGCCGGTGACTTCGGCCGTGATCTGGCCGCGCTCGCGAAACAGGGGCCGCAGCGAGCTGAAGGCATAGCTCATCGCCCCGCCAAACACGGCAAGGACGCCGATGGTGACGACCGTCATGAACCAGTTGAGATAGAACAGGATGCCCAGCGCGAGCACGGCGGTGAAGATGCTGCCGGTGAGCTGTACGAGCCCCGTGCCGACGAGATTACGGATCCCTTCCGCATCGTTCATGACGCGGGAGATCAGGATGCCTGACTGTGTCTTGTCGAAGTACCGGACCGGCAGCCGCATCACGTGCTCTTCGACGCGCCGGCGCATGTCCGTAATCGCCTTCTGCGCCGCGACACCCAGAATCTGGGAAAGGCCGTAGGACGTCACGGCCTGCACGACGGTCGCGCCCACGGCGAGCCAGGCCAGCGTCGGCAGCATGTCGACGCGTTTTTCGCCCGAGACGACGTTGTCGACGAGGTATTTGGACAACCACGGCAGGATGAGGCCCGCCAGCCGGCTGATGACCATGAGCAGCAGACCCAGCGCCAGGCGATAACGCCGCGCCCAGATGAGCTGCCGCGCTTCCTGCCACGCCGCAGACCAGCGGATCTTTTTCTTCTTCGGAGTGTCGGGAGTAGCCAAGCCATTGATTCTAGCTTGGACCGAGGGCGTGTACGGCCCACCCGATTGGGCGGGCCGCATGCGAAATCCGCGCATCACCTTAAGAACACTTTAAACTCCCCCACCACCGAGCGCTTGATGATGTCGCCGAAGATGTGCTGCTGGATCTGCTGATTGCCCAGGTTGGTGACCTTGATGGACAGGCTGTAGCGGCCATCTCGCATTTTGTAGCCGGCGCTGACGTTGACCGACGTGTACGGCTGCGTGAAGCCGTGATACCGCTCGTCCAGCACGTCCTGCCAGAACGCCTCGCTCGCGTGCGTGACATTGATCGTGCCGAACGCGCGATCCGTGATGAATGACAGGCCGACGTTGAACTGGTGCCTGGACGGGATGTTGATTTCCTTGAGCGCCTGCTCCTCGGTCAGCCCCGGAAACGACGGGACGGGATCCGCCTGGAACGTGTAGTTCGCGAATCCGAAAATCTGGTTCGTGAATTCGTGATCGACGCCCACCTCCACGCCCTTGCTCACCACCGTGCCGAGATTGTTGTAGGTGTACGTCTTCGGAAAGACGACACCGTTGGCGAGCAGGCCCGCCCAAATCGCACCTGGCGGGACTGGGCCGAGGCCCGGAAAACCCGGCGGCGGCGTGAGCCAAATCTCCGACGGCTGAAAATAGATCCCGTTTTTGTACTCGGTATAGAAACCGGCGACGGACAGCAGCGTGCGCGGCAGGACGTGGCCGGTGTAGGCCACCTCATAGGCGTCGTTGGACTCCTCGGTCAAATTGGGATTGCCAACGGCCGCCGTCGGCAGCAGGTAGATCGCGTTGCCATAAGCCGGATTGATCTGGGCGAGCGGGATGGGCGTCGCGATGACGGTGTCCAGATTGTTGTTCACCATGGACGGCGCCCGGAACGCGCGGTTGTAGCTGATGCGAATCGACTGATCCGCCGACGGCTTGAGGACGACCGCGACCCGCGGCGAGGCCACCACGTCTTCGATATTGCTGAATTTGTCCACGCGCACACCCGCGATGACGCGCGTGTACTTGCCCAGCATGAACTCGTCCTGCACATAGGCGCCACCCTCATTCCGCGAGGTTTCTCCCGGCGCAATCGACAGATGGAAACGGTTCGCGCGGATGTTGCCGCCATAGGTCAGCGCCATCCGGGACCCGATGAGTCGCGTATCGCCCACTTCCACGTCAAACGTCTTGGGCGCGAACGTCAGGCCCAGCGGGGCGCCGGTCGGGGTGAGCGCGACGACGTTGGTCGCTTCGCCATCCAGAATGTTCATGAAGGACTGGAGACGGAACGCTTTCCGTGTGTACGTGGCCTTCCAGAACGACATGTTCGCGCCCTGGTCGATATTGAACGGGCCGATGCCGGTGTGCATCATGCCGTCCGTTCCACCATAGCCGCCCGACATTTCCAGCTTGCTGATCCCGTCGGCAAAGTCATAGTCCACGCGGCCGTCGAAGCGCGGCTGAGTGGTGCCGGTATTCGTGTACGGCGGATACGAGGTGGTCCCGCCGTTCGGGATCACGCCCGTCGGGCGCGCCAGCGGATCGGAGTCGTAGTACCCCGCCGCGACTTTGTAGGACCAGCGGTCGTTCACCGCCTGCGCGGCCGTGCCGCGCGCATAAAACAACGTGCCGTTGTTCACACCGTTGTGATTGACCGACGCGTCAAAACTGCCCACGCCAAACGTCATCGTGTGCCCCACCATTTCGCGCGGGCTCTTGGTGAGAATATTCACGACGCCGTTGAGCGCATTCGCGCCCCAGACGGCGGACGCCGGTCCGCGGATGACTTCGATCCGCTTGATCTCGTTCGTGTCCGCCGGGACGAACTCCCACATCGTGAAGCCGAAGAAATCCAGGTACACACTGCGGCCGTCCACGACCGTCAACTGGGACGTCGCGAGAGACGACGTGGCGCCGCGGGTATTGACGTTCACGTCGCGCGCGGAAATCTGCGTGATGTTCACCCCGGGGACGGCGCGCAGGAGCTCGGCGTAATTGTTCGAGGGCGCCACGGTGAGCGCCCGCTCGCCAATGACGGTCATCGTCGCCGGCGCGTCAACCAGGAGCTGCTCGGTCTTGGACGCGGAGACGACGACTTCTTCCTTCTTGGCGGCTTTCTGCGGATCGTCCGGTTTCGGGGTCGGCGTCGGGGTCGGCTTGGGCGGCGTCTGGCCGGTCGTCTGTGTTCCGGGCTGGCCGGTGGGTGGCGGGGTGCCCGGACGTTCCTGAGAAGGGCCGGCGATCCGGGCAAAGGCGAATGACGAGTTGAGAACGATCAGAACAAGACCTGCGGCGAGCCGTCGGCTGCTTGTCGTCCATCCCATCTGGGACCTCCCGCCTCCGGGGTGCGGCCGGATTGCCGCGTGTGGGGGTGGCAAATTGGCGCCTATGATAAGCGATTCGCGATTGCCATGACTTCAGTGCCGGGACCGTCACGACGCCCGCCCGCCGCGCCCGCTGATTGGGCCGAGCTGCCCGACGACGCGCTGCTCGACCTGCGGCTGTGCGACCTGCCGGTTTCCATTGCCGGCAGCTGGCTGGAAGATCGCCTGGCCGAGCTCGATGCCGAACTCGCGGCTCGGGGCCTGACGTTCCGGCCTCACTACTGGCTCTCGAACGAGTGGTTCTCTCCGGACGGGGTGCCTGGCGTCGCCATTCCCTTCTATCTCGCGCATCCGCGTCTCATGAAACTGGAACGGTCGCAGATGCTGGAAGTGGAAGGCGGCACACCCGACTGGTGCCTCAAGATCCTGCGTCACGAAGCGGGTCACGCCTTCGACAACGCGTACGATCTGCGGCGGCGCCGCCGCCGGATCCGGCTCTTCGGATCGCCGGGCACGCCGTATCCGGATTTCTATCTGCCGCGTCCGTACTCGAAAAGCTTCGTCCTGCATCTGGACTCCTGGTACGCGCAGAGCCATCCCGACGAAGACTTCGCCGAAACATTTGCCGTGTGGCTGCGGCCCGACAGCGACTGGCGTGTGCGCTACGCGGACTGGAAGGCGCTCGCCAAGCTCGAGTACATGGATCAGTTGATGCGCGAGATCGCCGGCCAGGCGCCGGTCGTTCGCTCACGGCGCCGCGTCGAGCCGCTCGAACACCTCCGCACGACGCTGCGAAGGCACTACGCCCGGCGGCGCGAGCACTACGGCGTGGAGTATCCGCGCTTCTACGACCGCGACCTGCGGCGGCTGTTTTCCAGCGATCCCGCCTACCGCAAGAACCCGACGGCCCCCCGGGTCATCGGCCAGATTCGAGGCGATGTGCGCCGGCTCGTCGCGGAATGGACGGGTTCGTATCAGTACACTATTGATCGCGTGATTGAGGACATGACGGCGCGCGCGCGCGAGCTCCAGCTGCGCCTGCGCTATCCGCCCGATCGCACGAAGCTCGATTTCACGATCCTGGTGACGGTGCAGACGATGAACTACCTGCATTCAGGGCGACATCGGGTGGCGCTGTGAACACATAGTCGGCGGCCCTTAGGCCGCCGTCGTCCGGCGGGCTGAAGCCCGCCGGCTGCATCAACTATCGCAGAAAGGGACGTCATGATTCGGCGTGTCGGAATTGGCTTGGTGACCGTGGGAAGTGTGGTCGTGCTCCTGTCCGCGCAGAGCGGTCCGGGATGGATCGATCAGTACCGGCCGGCGGCGGAGAAACTCATCGCGGAATCGCAGCGCACGGATTTCGCCTGGCAGCGGCTCGCGGACCTCACGGATCGCTTTGGCCCCCGGTTGTCCGGATCGGACGCGCTCGAGAAAGCGATCGACTGGGCCGTCGCGGAAATGAAGAAAGACGGGCTGGACAACGTCCACAAGGAACCCGTGATGGTGCCCAAGTGGGTGCGCGGCAAGGAAAGCCTCGAGTTGATCGAGCCCATCAGGCAGCCGCTTCCGATGATCGGCCTCGGCAACTCCGTCGGCACGCCGCCCGGCGGCATCGAGGGCGACGTCGTGATCGTGTCGAGCATGGACGACCTGAAAGCGCACGCCGCGGACGTCAAGGGCCGCATCGTCTTGTTCAACGCCGCATTTACGACTTATGGCGCCACCGTCGTACACCGGACGACAGGTCCGGCCGAAGCCGCCAAGCTCGGCGCGGTTGCCGCGCTGGTGCGGTCGGTTGGTCCGGCCGGCCTGCGGACGCCGCACACAGGCTCCACCAATTACCAGGAGGGCACGCCGAAGATTCCCGCGGCCGCGATTCCGACGGAAGACGCGGACCGCTTCGTGCGACTGCAGGCCCGCGGCATCAAGGTCCGCGTGAAACTGACCATGGAGGCGCACTTCGATCCCGACGCGCAGTCCTACAATGTCGTCGCCGACCTGCGCGGGCGGGAGCTGCCGGATGAGATCGTGCTGCTCGGCGGGCATTTCGATTCCTGGGATCCCGGGGTGGGCGCCACCGACGACGGCGGCGGGTGCGTGGTCACGTGGGAGGCGCTGCGGTTGATGAAAGCGATGAACCTGCGGCCGCGCCGGACCGTTCGCGTCGTGCTCTTCACCAATGAGGAAAACGGGACCCGCGGCGGCAACGGGTACCGCGACGCGCACCAGGCCGAACTGTCCAAACACGTGCTGATGCTGGAGTCCGACGGCGGCGTGTTCGATCCGTCAGGATTCGGGTTCACCGGTCCGGATGCCGCACGCACGACCGTGAACGCCATCGCCTCATTGCTGGCCCCGCTCGGCGCCAACCGGATCGGCCCGGCCGGCGAGGGCGCGGACATCGGCCCGTCCGCGACGGCCGCAAGGATTCCGACGATGTCGCACGAAGTCACGGGTGACTATTTCCTGATTCACCACACGGCGGCGGACACGATGGCCCGCATCACGCCGCAGCAGATGTCGAAGAACGCGGCGGCGATTGCGGTGATGGCGTACGTGGTGGCGGACGCAGGGCTGGGGAAATGAGGGGACAATGGCGCGTAGCGGGATAACGGGATAACGGGATAACGGGTAACGGCGGGCCGTGAGCGGGGCGGCGGGCAGCGGATCTTTTGGGGGACGGCGTTCGGCAAAGAAGCTGCATATGCTGACCGGTAACCAGGAGCGCCCCATGTCACGTTTCTCATTCATCGCCGCAGGCGCATGCGCAGTGGCCGTCACGGTCTCTGTCGCTGCGCAGCAGAAGACGCCGGTTCAGGTTCCCAATCCGAACAACCCGCAAATCACGACGCTCGAGGACCAGTACGTCCGCGTGGCCTACAACAACGAGGGCTACGCCATCATGGGCTACCGGTTGACTCAGGGCCTGGTGGGCAAGGAATGGATTCGGCTCGAAGTCGGCACGACGCTGCGCGAGGGCAAGCCGCGGTACGCGCTGAAGCGGTCCGACATCACGCTGGATACGCCGGACGGCAAGCACCTCGCCCTTCCGTCGAACGCGGAGTTCCAGCAGGTTGACCTGCGCGGGCTCGATCAGCAGGCCGCCGTGATCAACGATTCGATCAACTACTTTCCGCCGACGGCGCGCGGCGCGTGTCGCCTGGCGTTCTTCGCGGAGCCGCAGGGCGGCCAGCGCGCGTATGACGTGACCGATATCGATCCGACGCGCGGCTGCCTCGGCCGCTTGTACTTCAAGATCCCCGGCGGGCTGCAGTACGGCCAGCACTTCCTGAACATCCAGTTCGCGACCTCAAAAGTCCGCGTGCCCTTCAAGATTT
>DASUGC010000108.1:0-27074 GCA_036274235.1 Vicinamibacterales bacterium | reverse complement strand
CGAACCCACGCCCATGCCGCCGGGCCAGTTCGTCGACCACCCCGAAGCCGACGTTGTGTCGCGTGCCGAGGTACTGCCTGCCGGGATTCCCAAGGCCCGCGAGGAGCTTCATGCTTAGTCCGGGGGCTTCGCCCCCGGAACCCCCTACACGCTCGCTCGCGAGACGCGTCGCCCCGCTGCTCGGCGACACGTCCCGCTCGAGTCGCGTGGCTCGCGCGCTGACCGCGCGCTCGCTCCGCCGCTCACTAGTCCTTCTCCTCGTCCGGCTTCTCGACCTTGCCCTTCTTGATGACTTCGGGCTCGGCCGGAACCGCCGGTCCGGCCGCCGCCGCGGCCGCCGCATCGGCCGGCGCGGGCTCGGCCTCAACCTTCGGCGGCACGACGTGGACGATCAGCATGTCGGCGTCGCTCACCGGCTTCCACTTCCCGCCGGTATCGAGATCGCGCACGCGAATCCCGTCGTGCAACCCGAGGCCGCTGATGTCAATCGTGATGTGTCCGGGAATATCGGCCGGCAGACATTCGATGACGATGTCGCGGTGCACGAAGTCGACGACGCCGCCGTCCACCTTGACGCCCCTGGCTTCCCCGGCCAGGTGCACCGGCACCGTGACGCGCAGGACCTTGTCCATCGCAATGTAATAGAAGTCCGCGTGGAGAAGATGGTGATCCACCGGGTGGAACTGGTATTCCTTGACCAGCACGCGCGTGTCGTCGCTGGTCCCGGCGACCTTGAGTGAAATCAGCGTATTGGCGCCCGACGCCGATCGCAGGATCCTCAGCAGCGCCTTAGGATCGACGGCAATCGATTCGGTCTGACGCGCCTCCCCATACACAACGGCCGGAATCAGACCTTCGCGGCGAATGCGACCGGATTCGTTCTTGCCGAAACGATCGCGGCGGACGGCTTCGAGTGTGGCTTCCATAGTCTGCGTTCTTTCTTTAATTGCGGCTCCCGCCGCTCACTTCCGCGCTCGTGGCTCGCTACGCTCGCACCTCGCGCGGTCTTTCCTTAATTGCGTTTGGGGCCCCACCCCCAAACGCGATCTTCCTTTAGTTGCCCGGCGCCCTCGGTGCGCTCGGGGCCCCGTGGCGCCAGCTACACAAACAGTTTCGAAACGGACGTCTCCTCGTGAATGCTGCGGATCGCCTGGGCCAGCAGGCGTGCCACCGACAGCACCACGGTCTTGTCGCTCGACTTCGCTCCGGTCGGAATCGTGTTCGTCACGACCAGCTTGTCGAGCCGGGAATTGTCGATGCGCGAAATCGCGGGCCCCGACAGGACGCCATGCACCGCGCAGGCCAGCACTCTCGTCGCGCCGTTGTCCATCAGCGCCTGCGCGGCCTTCTGAATGGTGCCCGCGGTATCGATGATGTCGTCCACGATGACGCACGTGCGGCCCTTGACGTCGCCGACGACGTTCATCACTTCCGCCGTGCCGTCATCGCTGCGGCGCTTGTCGACGATCGCGAGGTCGGCGTCCAGGCGCTTGGCATATGCACGCGCGCGCTCAGCGCCGCCGACGTCCGGCGAGACAATCGTCAGCCCGTCGTACCCCTGGCGCGCCAGGTGCTCGATGATGACCGGCGCCGCGAAGAGGTGATCGACCGGAATGTCGAAGAAGCCCTGAATCTGCGCCTTGTGCAGGTCCATCGTCAGCACGCGATTGGTGCCGGCCGCGCCGAGCAGGTTGGCGACAAGTTTGGCTGAAATCGGCACGCGCGGTTTGTCCTTGCGATCCTGTCGCGCATACCCGTAATACGGGATCACGGCCGTGATGCGGGAGGCCGACGATCGCCGGAACGCATCGATCATCACGCACAGTTCAATCAGGTGCTCGTCCACGGGCGCGCACGTGGGCTGGACGATGAAAATGTCCGTGCCGCGGATGTTCTCATCGATCTGGAAAGAGACTTCAGTGTCGGGAAAGCGATGCAGGCGGGCGACGCCCATCGGGATGCCCAGATGCTCGGCAATCTCCTGCGCCAGGGCGGGGTGGGCGCTTCCCGAAAAGAGCTTCAGTTGACCGTGGATCATGCGCTCGTCTTTACTTAGTTGCGCGCGGGGCCCCACCCCCACGCGCTGCTCGCAGCTCCCCGCTGCTCGCCCGCGCTCGTGGCTCGCTACGCTCGCACCTCGCGCGGTCTTCTCTTAGCTGCGCAGGGCCCCACCCCATGCGCGGTCTTCTCAATTGGTTGGGGCGGAAGGATTCGAACCTTCGAATACGGGATCCAAAGTCCCGCGCCTTACCGCTTGGCCACGCCCCATCATGTGGGCGCAAACACCGGAGTTTATCACAGGGACATCAGGCGGCCGGACTCGCCGGCGGACAGGGTTGTGGTGGCGTGAACCACCCACCCGGACCGCCTGAGCCGGCGCGCGGCAGCTGGCGCACTGGCGGGCGCGAACAGGCCAAATACGGCCGATCCGCTTCCCGTCATGGCCGCCGCGAGGGCGCCCGCCTCGAGGGCAGCACGCACGGCCTGGACGATCCCCGAATGTCGCCTCGCAACCGGCGCTTCCAGGTCATTGACCAGGATCAGCGGCGAGGGCCAGCCGACATTGAAGCCGGACGGGCTCTCATCGCAGTCGACGATGCCGCGGCCCCGGTCCTCGTCGAGCCACCGATACGCATCGGCCGTACTGACGCCAAATGCCGGCTTGATCACGACGACACCCAATCGGCGAATGGGGCGGAGCGGCAGGATTCTGTCGCCGCGGCCAAGGCCAACGGCGGTACCGCCCGTCAGGAAAAACGGCACATCGGATCCCAACGTCGCCGCCAGGCGCAACAGATCGACGCGCGACACACCGAGCGCCCATGTCCGGTTCAACCCGACCAGCGCGCCCGCGGCATTCGCGCTGCCGCCGCCCAGGCCGGCCGCGACCGGAATCAACTTGCGCAGCGTGACGCGCGCCCCGTGCGGTTCACCATCGCGACCCGCCGCGGACCACAACGCCATGGCGGCACGCCAGATGAGGTTGGATCGATCCGCTGGCACATCCCGTCCCGACGTCGTCACCCGAAATGGTCCCGCGGTGGGGCGAAATGTCAGGGTGTCCGAAAGGCCAATCGACTGAAGCACGGTCTCCACATCGTGAAAACCGTCGGGTCGCCGCTGCCCGATACGCAGAGTCAGATTGATCTTCGCGGGAGTGCGAAGCGTCAGCACTAACGATCCTTCCATGGACCGGAGGCCCGCAATTCTTCGAGCGACATCGGGGTCGCCGCACCGGCCCCGGCTGGAAGATCAAACACGGCCGCCGGAATCGGTCCATTAATTTGCGGATCGCTGATGGTCAGATGCAGCGCAGCGTTCACCGACGCCGCACCCGCGGATCGAATCCACACGTCCTCAGGCTGCCGCCCTGTGCGACGCGAAAGTTCGACGACGAAGGTGCCGGCGACCAGGGCTTTGACCTGCCACTGGCCGGCGAACTGGGACAAGAAGAGACGCCCCTCGGGCGCGGGCAGTTCGATCAGATTGCCGTGCCGCACAGCCGTCGCGGCGTCCGCAGTTCGCGCCACGCACCCGCTGAGCATACCGAGCAACTGGCCAGGCGACAGCGCGACGCCGACGACGGCCTCCAGAATGGCCGCGGGTGTGGCGGTAACGACGCGCTGGTCCGGCCTCAGCCACAAGCTGGCTCGCCCGCCGGTTCCGGCGAGCACAAAGACGGAGTTTCCCGCCGCGGTGGCGCCGACATAAATCGAGTCGGTGTTCGTCACCGCGATTTCGAGCGACACCGGCCAGACACGCTGTGAACCGACTTTACCCGACGCGCGCGCGCCGGCGATCACGGCGCGCACGTCGCCGCATCCCGCGCTCGCCTGTTCCCATGCGGCCGCCGCATCCGGGATCGGCACGCCGGGACCCGCTGGCGGAACGAATGCGGCGCGCGCACACCCGGCGGTGGCGCCCAACGCGAAGGCCGCGCCCAGACTGATCACGGCCCTGCGGGTTCGACGCGCGAGATTCATCGCCTGCGGCGATTCTGGCATATATTCACGACATGGCTGTCGACCCGGCGCTGCTCGAGATCCTCGTCTGCCCCGCGTGCAAGAAGCCGGTGCGCCTCGTGCGCGACGGAGCGGGACTGAAATGTGATGCCTGCCGGCGTGTCTATCCCATCAAGGATGACATCCCGGTGATGCTGATCGATGAGGCGACCGTCGAAGCCTGATTCGTTGACGATTCTGCTGGTCCGCCCTCGCCTGATCGGCGATGTCATCCTGACGACCCCGGCCGTTCGCGCGCTCAGGCGCCGCTTTCCCGACGCCGCTCTGCTGTACCTGGTTGAGTCCCTGGCCGCGCCCGTGGTGGCCGATAACCCGCATCTGAACGAAGTTATTGTCATGGAACGCCGGAGGGGCTGGCGGCGGTGGCTTGAAGACCTCCGGCTGGCGCGCCGGTTGCGCCGTCGTGCCATCGATGTGGCGGTGGACTTTCACGGCGGCCCCCGCAGCGCCTGGCTGACATGGGCCACGCGCGCCCGCATGCGAGTGGGCTACGATGTGGCGGACCGTCGCTGGATGTACACCCACGTCGTCCCAAAACCGCGCGGCTATGCGCCGCGCCACTCGGTCCGGAATCAATGGGACCTGCTCGCGCCCATCGACGAGGCGTTCCGGAATCCGCCCGATCGTACGGCCGACCGGATTGAGATGCCCGTGTCCCGCGCCGCTCGCGAGGCCGTCGCGATGCGTCTTGCTGCTCTGGGAGTGGCAGCCGGCGACCACCTTGTCGTCGTGCACGGCGCGGCGGGGAATGAATTTCGGCGCTGGCCCGAAGCCTCGTTCGCACGGGTCGTCGCGTCGATCGCCGCTCGCGGACATGACTGGGTGGTGGCGGTGGTTGGGGCCGCCGGTGATGAAAGCATCGTCGCCGATATCGTCCAACGGGCGCGCGCGCAATCGGCGGAGTCTCAGCGTATCGTTTCCATCATCGGCTGGCGGCTCGATCAGCTGCGCGCGTTGATGGATCGCGCGACGCTGTTCGTGGGCGGCGACAGCGGTCCGATGCACGTTGCAGCGGCGACAGACGTTCCAATCGTCGCGATCTTCGGGCCGACCACGCCTGAGACGTGGGCGCCGTGGCGGCCGGAACATCTGCCCCTCGCGACCATCGATGTGGGCGCGCTCCCATGCCGTCCGTGCGATCAGCGCGTCTGCGAGCCGGGGGATTTCCGCTGTTTGCGGAAGCTTGCGCCGGAGACCGTTGTTCAGGCGGCCGCGGCGCTGCTCGAGAGGGCCAGATGACCACGAGGTCCTCGCCGCTGATCTGGATCGGGTTCCTCCTCATCACGGCGAGCCTGGGCGTCGTCCAGTTCTCACTGCTCGCGGCGCAGGGTTTCCTCTTCAGCGCCGCGGCGATTGTCTGGACCGTCGTGGCCGCGCAAGAGGGACGCCGGCCCGATGTGCCCGCATTTTTCCTGCCGCTGCTTGTCTATGCCGGGCTCACGCTCGTGAGCGCGGCGCTGTCGCATCATCCGCACGAAAGCTTATGGGATTCGCGCCAGCTGCTGATGTTCCTGATGGTGCCGATCGTGGCGCGATTCGCGCAGGGCGATCGCGCGATCAGGACGATGGACGTGATCATCGCGATTGGCGCGGCGGGCGCGCTCGTCGGGATCTTTCAGTTCGCGATTCTTGGAAAAGGCGATCTCAACAATCGCCTGATGGGGCCGCTGGGCCACTGGATGACGTACTCAGGCGTCTTGATGCTGACGACGTGCGCCGCCGTTGCGCGCCTGACGTTCACGCGCATGCGATCGCCGTGGCCGGCCATCGCCGTGCCGGCGCTGCTCGTCGCCCTCGTCGTCACGAACACGCGCAACGCGTGGATCGGGACGTTTCTGGCCGTGACGGTGCTGCTGGCGATCCGCAACTGGCGTTTGGTCGTCGTCGTGCCCGTGGTCGCCACGCTGGCCCTGCTCGTGGCGCCCGGCATGGTGAAAGCGCGCGCCGCGTCGATTTTTGACACATCGGATCCGGCCAATCGGGATCGCATGGTGATGTGGAAGATCGGCGCGGACATGATTCGCGACCATCCGTGGTTTGGCGTCGGCCCCCACCGCGTGCAGGACGTGTACGTTGACTACCGGCAGAAATATCCGGAAGCCGTCAACGAGACGAACCCGCATCTGCACAACGTGCCAATCCAGATCGCGGCCGAGCGCGGATTGCCGGCCCTGGCGGCGTGGCTGTGGTTTGTCATGGTCGCGGCGCGTGACCTGTGGCGACAGGTCCGGTCGCGCGTCGCGCCGGCCGTTGCGGGCGCGGGCCTGGCGGCCCTGATCGCCATGCTGGCCGCGGGACTGTTCGAGTACAACTTCGGCGATTCCGAGTTTCTGATGCTGTTCCTGGGGCTTGTGACGCTGCCGTACGCGGCGAGGAAATGAGGCCGGGATTCGTTTCCTCGCGAGCCGTCAGGAAACGAGTCCCGGCCTCATTTCCTCACCGGCACTTGTTCGTCGCCAGCACGACGGACGGCGGCGGCTGGCCGCGCAGGATGTCGCTGCCTTTCGACAGAAAGAGCGGCGCGCGCGTGACCAGGCACGCGGCCGGCGCCAGTGCGTGCACTTCGCGCCAATCCGCCTCAGAGACGACGAGCCAGCGTTCGTCCCGCTCGGATAAGAGGCGGGCCCCTTCAGCGGCATCCGCGACGGCGGCTAGATGGCGGCTCGTGTAATAGACAAGGCTCGGCAAATTGACATTCAGGGTCGCGAGCGTGGCATCGGGCGACGCGCGCTCGAGAAATGCCGGGGCAAGGACGGGCGCCGGCTTCAGGCGCTCAACATCCGGAAGCGTCCTGACAATAAAGACATAGTCGAACAGCACGAACCCCAACAGCAGGGCGACGAGCGCGCGAGCGTGGCCTCCGCGCAAGAGCCAGAGCAGCGACGCTGTGCCGGTCGCAGCCAGAATCACCGCCAGCGCCCAGGCGCCGGCGAGGCGGTAAAAGCCACTCGTGAAAAAGGCCGAAACCAGCCCGGCGAGCGCGATCGATACCGTCCCGATGGCGCCGAGCATCCACGCCACGCCGCGGTGCCGCGCGCCTGCGCCCGTGCGGATCAGCAGATCCGCGATCAGCACGGCCGCCGCGGGAATCGCCGGAAGGATGTACAAGTCCTCCTTGCTGGCCGAAACCGAAAAAATCGCCACAGTGGTGGCCACCCACCACCACAACAGCGAGTGAATGGAGCGCGGCGTCCCCGTCTCCTCTCTCCGCTGCCGCCACCACGCGAACGCCGCGACGGCAAGCAGCGGCGCCCAGGGCAGCAACACATCGGCAAACAGAACGCCCAGGAAAAATGCCGGACCGCGCTCGGTCGTGAATGAACTCGCGTATCGCTCCAGATTCTCCTGGAGGAAAAAGAACCGGATGTACTCCCAGCCGTGCTGCGCGTAGACGGCGGCGTACCAGGGCATGACGATCGCCAGAATGATCACCGCGCCGGCGGGAACCATGAATCGGCGCAGGTCCGCCAGACGGCGTTCGGCCAGCAGCCAGCCGGACAACGCGATGCCGGGAATGGCAAGCGCAATCGGCCCCTTTGTCAGGACGCCCAGACCCAATGCCACGTACATCAGCATGAGGTATCGCCGCCGGTGCTGTGGGTGGCGTTCGGCTTGCGCCACACAGGCAAGCGCCAGCGTCATGAAGAGCGCCAGGTACACGTCAATGAAGATGCGCCGCGAAAAAAACAGCACGCGAGGCGCCGTCGCCAGCAGCAACGCGCTGAGCGCGCCGGTCGCCGGCGATCGAATCGCCCGCCCCATCGCGTACGCGCCGGCGAGAATCCCCAGCGCGCCGAGGGCCAGCGCCCACCGCTCTACCGCCACGGACACGCCGAAGACGCGGTAGAACCCGGCCACGATCCAGTAGCTGAGCACCGGCTTGTTGAACCGCGGCGTCGCGTTGAAGGTGGGATTGACGTAGTCGCCCGAGAGGACCATCTGCCGCGGCGTCTCGACGTAGAAGGCTTCGTTCGCGTCCCAAATCGAGTTGGCGCCAAGGCCCACGAAGAGCAGCGGGATCGCCAGAACGAGCAGGACGCGCAGCGTTCGGTTGTCCGGATCGTTTTCCACGAAGCCGTCAGTGCCTGAAATGGCGGCGCCCCGTGAACACCATCGCGAGGCCGTACTCGTCGGCGGCGGCGATCACTTCGGCATCCCTCATCGATCCGCCCGGCTGCACGACCGCCGTCGCGCCCGCCGTCGCGAGGGCATCCAGGCCGTCGCGGAACGGGAAGAACGCGTCGGACGCCACGACCGATCCCCCGAGCCGATCGCCGCCCTTCATCACGGCGGCCTTGACCGCGTCCACACGGCTCATTTGTCCGGCGCCGACGGCCAGCGTCGCGTCCGCGCTGGTAAAGACGATGGTGTTTGATTTCACGTGCGCGCACACGCGCCACGCGAATCGCAACGCCTGCCATTCCGCCGGGGTCGGCGCGCGCTTCGTGACGACCCGCGGCCCCTGGGCGTCGGGCCACGACCGCCCCGCCTCCGCGACGTGATCCTGCGCCTGCACCAGCCACGCCCCCAGAATCGTGCGCACGTCACGGCCAGTTTCGAGCGTGCCCAGGTCCGCGGTGACCACGCGCATGTTCGGCTTGGCCGCGAGCGCCGCGCGGATGTCAGGCTGGTCCGCCACCGCCGGCGCGATGACCGCCTCGATGAACGTGGACGTCAGGGCCTGCGCCGTCTCCAGATCGATCGGGCGGTTCAGCCCGACGATGCCGCCGAATGCCGACAGCGGATCGGCGTCACGCGCCCGCACGTACGCCTGCGCGGGCGTGGCGCCTGTGGCCACGCCGCAGGGATTCGTGTGTTTGATCACGACCGCCACGGGCTCGTCGAACTCAAGCGCGATGCGTGCCGCCGCATCCAGATCCAGCAGGTTCGTGAACGAGAGCTCCTTGCCCTGCAGCACCCGCGCGCCCCCGAACGCCCGGTCGGTCTCGCGGTACCACGCCCCCGGCTGATGGGGATTTTCACCGTAACGCAGGTCGCGGATCTTCGTGAGCACCGGCGACCATCGATCCGGCAGCAGCACGCCGGCATCCGCGCGGGTGAAAGCGCCCTGATCGTCCACGCTGAATTCCTGCAGCGTCGAGGCGATCGTCTGATCGTAGGCGGCCGTGTGCGCGATCGCCCGGCGCGCCAGATCGAATCGCAGCGCGAGGTCGGGACCGGCCGGGTCCGCCAGCGCGGCGAGCACGCGGTCATAGTCCGTGGGCTCGACCACGACCAGCACGTCGCGAAAGTTCTTGGCGGCGGCGCGGACCATGCTCGGTCCGCCAATGTCGACTTCCTCGATGAGGTGATCGAAGGCGATATCACGCCTGGCTGCGGCCGCGGCAAATGGATACAGATTCACGACCACGAGATCGATTGTCGCGATGCCCTGAGCCGCGAGCGCGGCGAGGTCGTCCGGCCGATTCCGCCGGGCCAGGATGCCGCCATGGATCTTCGGGTGCAGGGTCTTCACCCGGCCGTCCATCATTTCCGGAAACCCGGTGACGTCGGAGACGCCCACAACCGGCAAGCCGGCAGCCGCCAGGGTCTTGGCGGTTCCGCCGGTGGAAACCAGCTCCCAGCCCCGCTCAGACAGGGCCCTGGCGAAGGGAATGAGGCCGGTTTTGTCAGAAACACTCAGTAATGCCCGCATCAAGAGACTCGGCTTCCGGGTGTGTCAATCGCGACACTACCCAACTTTAGGTCAGGTTGACTTCCCCCAAGCCCCCGACTAGAGTTTCCGGCTGACGTTGGACGGGCCAAGGTCGTTCTTGGTGAGACCGCAACCTGCGGTCTTTATTTTGTACCGTGTCGCGCCCGTGGAATTTGCGACAGGGGAACAGGCGGCGGGGTTCGTCGCGATTCCGGTAAGGGCGGGCAGTAAGTATGCGCATCACGGGCAAGGTCAAGTGGTTCAACAACGCGAAGGGTTACGGATTCATTGAACGCGAGGGTGGCAACGACGTCTTCGTGCACTTCTCCGCAATTCAGGGTTCCGGATTTCGGACGCTCGAAGAAGGCCAGCAGGTCGAGTTCGAAATCGTCGACGGTCCCAAGGGACCTCAGGCTGGCAACGTCACCAAACCCAGCTAAACCATAATCGACCATAAAGACGGGGACCGGACGCGACTCCGGTCCCTCTTTGCTCCACTCCATCCAGGCCGCCGGATTCGTCACCGAATCAGCAGCCAGACCATCGGCAGCCACAGTTCCCGTGCGTACGGGACCCGCCGATCATTGATGAGCACCTCGTTTCCGGGCACTCCCGCCACAATCAGGTAGAGATCGCGCAGGCGCATCGGCCGATCGGCCGTGAAGAACCGCGCGCGATGCCAATGCTTCCCGTCCGAGTCCTTCTCAAAGTACTCGTCTGACTCGCGCGCGAGCCGCACGGCGCGCGCGCCTGCGTCGCCCTCGAAATCGGGAAAGACCAGCGAAACCGAGAATGGCAGGTTGAGCGGGCCGAACAGCGCCTCGCGCAGATCGGGATCGATCTTCGCCAATTCCTCGTCGCTCGGCTGTTCGCGCACGTCCGTGTACGGCCAGAAGCGCTCCAGCGGACGCGTGTCCGGCCGATCGGGCAGCACGCGATCGGTCGCGTTCGACGTCGACATCGAAAACCAGCGAGATGGTATCCTGTCCTGCTTTCACGCCGCAACCGCGCCATGGCGTCAGTCCGCGACATTCCGTCGATTGAGTCACTCCTGCAGCGCGACGCGATGCGCGCCGCCGTCGCGCGGCACGGCCGCGACGCCGTGATCCGGGCCGCGCGCCAGGCCGCCGACGAGTTCCGCGTGACACTGGCCGCGTCCGGCGCGGCGCCGGCCGGCGACGTGGCCGGCGCCCTCGAATCACGCGCGATCGCGCTGGCCGGCTCCTATGCCGATCGCTCGCTGCGCCGCGTCGTCAACGCCACGGGCGTGGTGATCCATACCAATCTGGGCCGCGCGCCGCTCGCCGCGGCGGCGCTGACGAACGCGCGCCTGGCGGAGGGCTATTCCAATCTGGAGTACGACCTCGCGCGCGGCGAGCGCGGGCATCGGCACGTGCATGCGGAGCGCCTCCTGCGCGTGCTGACCGGCGCCCAGGCGGCGCTGGTCGCGAACAATACAGCCGCCGCTGCCCTGCTGGCGCTGGCGGCACTCGCCAGCGGCCGCGAGGTAATCGTGTCGCGCGGCGAGCTGGTGGAAATCGGCGGCGGCTTTCGGGTCCCCGACGTCCTCGCGCAATCAGGCGCGCAGCTGCGAGAGGTCGGGACGACCAATCGCACGCGGCTCACGGATTACGCGGCGGTCATCGGGCCGCGCACGGCGCTGATTCTGCGGGTCCATCCATCGAATTTCCGCATGACGGGTTTCACCGACAGGCCCGACCTGGCCGAACTCGTCGGCCTGGCCCGGCAGTTCAGCGTGCCGATTGTCGAAGACCTCGGCAGCGGATGGCTCGGAGCCGAGGAGATCGCGAGGAACGATGCGGCCGGCGCGCTGTCGGGAGAGCCGGTCATCCGCACCAGCCTCGAGACGGGCGCCGACCTCGTGCTGTTTTCCGGCGACAAGCTGCTGGGCGGCCCGCAGGCCGGCATCGTCGTGGGCCGGCGTCCGCTGATCGAGAAGCTGCGCGCGCATCCGCTGATGCGCGCGCTCCGCGTGGACAAGCTGACGTATGCCGCACTGGAGGCCACGCTGGCCCTATGGGTGGATTCGCCATCGCGCCCGCAGATTCCGCTGTATCGGATGCTGACCGCGACCGCTGACGCGCTCGATCCCCGCGCCCGCTCGCTGGCCGGCCGTCTGCAGCAGATCGCCGGCGTTCGCGCCGAGGTCATCGACTCGGTGTCGACCATTGGAGGCGGCAGCGCGCCAGGCGCCGAGCTGCCGACGAAGGCCATCGCGTTGCGCGTCGATGGCCTGTCGGCCGCCGCGCTCGAGCAGCAACTGCGCGCGGCCGCGACGCCTGTCATCGCGCGCATCGAAACCGATACCGTAATCCTCGACCTGCGAACGATCGACGAGCGCGAATTCGACGACGTCGCGGACGCCGTTCGGGCTCAGCGATCCTGATAGCCGGCTAGAAAATGCTTTCGACGGAGTGCCGGGCGAACGTCAGGACCTGCCCCGGCTGCACGCCCAGATAGAACACCACGGCGACCGCCAGCCCCAGGCCCGTTGCCACCACCCACGGCGTGCGGGGCCGGCCACCGGGAGCCTTGTCGTCCGTCATGTACATCATCACGACGACGCGCAGGTAGAAGAAGACCGACACCACACTCGTCAGGACGCCGATGATGGCCAGCTTGGTGAATCCGGCCTGAACCGCGGCGTTGAAGATGTACCACTTGCCGATGAACCCAACCGTCGGCGGGAAACCGCCAAGGGACAGCAGGAACACCGTCAACAGCCCGGCCAGGGCTGGGCGCTCGTGCCACAGGCCGGCGAAGTCCCTGATGTCATCGTGCGGCCGATCGTGCGACGACAGTGCGGCAATCACGCCGAACGCTCCGAGGTTCGTCACCGCGTAGGCGGCGAGATAGAACAGAATCGCGGCCTTGCCCGCGTTGCTCGCCGCGACCAGACCGACGAGCAGATAGCCGGCATGCGCGATGCTCGAATACGCGAGCATGCGCTTGACGTTGGACTGCGCCACGCCGACGACCGTTCCGATGATCATCGTGATGCCGGCGATGACGGCCAGAATCGGAATCCAGTCGGCGCGCATCGGCTCGAAGGCGGATAGAAACACGCGGAGAAAGGCCGCGAAGGCCGCGGCCTTGACGCCGGTGGACATGAAGGCGGTGACCAGCGTCGGTGCGCCTTGATAGGCGTCTGGCGTCCACATATGGAACGGGACGGCGGATACCTTGAACGCGAAGCCGACGAGTAACAGCAGCATCGCCATCACCAACAGCAGATCCGGCTGCGAGATCGACTGGGCCACGGCCAGGCCGATGTCGTCGAGCTTGGTCGTGCCGGTCGCCGCGTACGCGAGCGCGATGCCGTAGAGGAAGAATGCGCTGGAGAATGCGCCGAGCACAAAGTACTTGAACGCGGCCTCGGCGCCCTGCTCGCTGGCCCGCTTGATGCCGGTCAGCACGTAGACACCGAGCGACATGATCTCCAGCGCGATGAAGATCACGAGCAGATCGCGCGTGGATCCCATCAGCATCATGCCGGCCAGGCTGAACAGCGTGAGCGAGTGGTACTCGCCTTCAGGCAGCTGATCGCGACCGGCCGTGCCCCACGACAGCAGAATGGTCAACAGCCCGACGGCGCACAACACGAGGTTGACGAACAGCGCGAAATCGTCGGCGACGATGACGCCGAAGCCGGTCAGGTGGCGGCCCCACTGATTGATCGAGGTGTACGCGGCGCCGGCCAGGCCGATGATGCCGAACACCCCCGCGGGCATCTGATCGCCCGTGCGCCGGATGGCCTCCGCGATCAGCGCCGCGCACGCCGCCAGGACGACGATCAGGACGGGCGTAATCGTGGCGAAATCGGTGCCCGTAATCGTCACTTGGCCCTCGCGATCGCGACGTCCTGCATCGACGTGTCCGGCGACGCGGCCGGCGCGGCCTGCGCGTTCCCCGGCCGTTGCGTCCCGACGACGGATTCCACATTCTTGCGCACCGCCGGTTCCATCGGGCGCAGGAAGAAGGAGGGCACGACACCCATCACGATGGCCAGCGCGCAGATCGGCGCGATGACGGCCCACTCGCGCGGACTGAGGTCCCGGAGCCCGCGATTCTTGGGATTGACCTGCGGGCCATAATTGACGCGCTGGAACATCCACAACATGTACACGGCGGACAGGATGACGCCCGTCGCCGCGACCGCCGTGTAATACGGGGCGTTGGCCGGACTGAACTGTCCCTTGAACGCGCCGATCAGAATCAGGAACTCACCGACGAAGCCGTTCGTGCCGGGCAGCGCGACCGAGGCCAGCGTGATCAGCAGAAACGCCGCGACCAGCTTCGGCGCCACGGCCTTGAGACCGCCGAACTCCGCGATGAGGCGCGTGTGGCGGCGATCCGACAGCATCCCGACAATCAGGAACAGCCCGCCCGTCGAGACGCCATGCGCGAGCATCTGATACACGGCCCCCTGCACGCCGTTGACATTCAGCGCGCAGATGCCGAGCACGACGATGCCCAGGTGGCTCACCGACGAGTACGCGACCAGCTTCTTCAAATCGGGCTGGACCATGGCGACCAGCGCGCCATAGACCACGCCGATGATGGCCAGGACGGCGATGTACGGCGCGAACGCCAGCGCCGCCTGCGGGAACAGCGGAAACGCGAATCGCAGCAATCCGTAGGTGCCCATCTTCAGGAGCACGCCGGCGAGGATGACGGAGCCGGCGGTCGGCGCCTCGACGTGCGCGTCAGGCAGCCACGTGTGGAACGGGAACAGCGGGACCTTGATGGCAAAAGCCACCGCGAACGCGAGGAACAGCCAGGTCTGCTGCGCCGGTTCGATGTGCAGCGCGAGCAGGTCGGCCAGGTCGAAGCTGGGCACGTGCGTGACGGCCTGATGCTGATACGCGAGCCAGAGGATCGCGATGAGCATCAGCACACTGCCGGCCATCGTGTACAGAATGAACTTGATGGACGCGTAGATGCGGCGGTCGTAGCCCCAGATGCCGATGAGGAAGTACATCGGAATCAGCATCGCGTCCCAGAAGACATAGAACAGGAACAGGTCCAGCGACACGAAGACGCCGATCATGGCGGCCTCGAGCGCCAGCATGAAGAAACAGAATTCGCGGACGCGGCTCTTCACTGATTCCCAGCTGCACAGCAGCGCGATGGGCGTGAGGAACGTGGTCAGCACGACCAGGAGCAGGCTGATGCCATCCACGCCGACGTGATACGAAATTCCGAAGTCCGGCAGCCAGCTGTGGCGCTCGATCATCTGGTAGTCGGCGGACGCGGAGTCGAATTGCGCCCACATCAGGATGCTGATGGCCAGCGTGACGAGCGACACGAGCAGGGCCACCTGGCGCGCCAACGCCGGGCGCTCCTTCCCGGTAAACAGGACCGCGATGCCGCCCACCAGCGGCACCGCCACGAGCGCGGTCAGGATCGGCAGATTCATCGCCACAGGTAGTAACCCACAATCGCCACCACGCCGAAGAAGAAAGACATCGCGTAGGCGCGGACAGAACCGGTCTGCAGGCGCCGAAGCACCGCGCTCCAGCCGCGCACGACAAGGCCGACGCCGTTGACCGTGCCGTCGATGAGGCCGGCATCGACGCCGCGCCACAGCAGGCCCTGCGAAACTCGCTTGATCGGCTGCACGATGACCGCGTTGTAGAGCTCGTCGACGTAGTACTTGCCGAGCAACAGGCGGTGAATCGCTGGAAACCGCGCGGCCCACGCATCAGCCGACGCGGGATTGCGCAGCCAGATCATCGTGGCGAGCCCGATACCGGCGAGGGCGACGACGACGGACAAAGCCATCAGGCCGAATTCGACGCCGGCACCGGCGGCGTGCGTCGCTTCAGCAGCCCCCTCGGCTGCGTGGGCGCCCGCTTCGACGCCGGCTGCCTGAAAGCTCGGCTCGAGGAACGTTTCGATGCGATTGCCGCCGCCGAGCACGTGCGGCACGCCGACGAAGCCGGCGAGCACGGACCCAATCGCCAGCACGACCAGGGCCATCGCCATCGCCGGCGGCGCGTCGTGCAGATGGCCGCCATGCCCCCCGCCGTGGCCACCGTGCCCGTCTGCGGGCGCATCGTGAACCTCAGCCGTTCGCCGCGCGCCGAAGAACGTCATGTACAGCAGGCGGAACATGTAGGTCGCCGTGAGAAACGCCGCGATCACCGCGACGAGCCACAGCACCGTGTGCCCGGAACTGTACGTCTTCCAGAGAATCTCGTCCTTCGAGAAGAAACCCGCGAACGGTGGGATGCCGGCAATGGCGATCGTGCCGATGAGGAACGTCCAGAAGGTGATCGGCAGCGCCGATTTCAACCCGCCCATCCTGCGCATGTCCTGCTCCCCGCCCAGCGCGTGGATCACCGCGCCGGACCCGAGGAACAGCAGCGCCTTGAAGAACGCGTGCGTATAGAGATGGAAGATGCCGCCGGCGAACGCGCCGACGCCCATCGCCAGGAACATGTAGCCCAGCTGCGAGACCGTGGAGTACGCCAGCACGCGCTTGATGTCGTTCTGCACCAGGCCGATGGTCCCGGCAAACAGGGCGGTGGCGACGCCCACGATGGCCACGACTTCCAGCGTCACCGGCGCGTGGCTGAACAGCACGGCGTTGCGGCCAATCATGTACACGCCGGCTGTCACCATCGTCGCCGCGTGAATGAGCGCGGACACCGGCGTGGGGCCTTCCATCGCGTCCGGGAGCCAGACATACAACGGCAACTGCGCGGACTTGCCCGTGGCGCCCAGGAATAACAGCAGGCTGGCGAACGTCAGCACGGTGGCGCCGGCCCAGGATGCGGGATCAGCCGGCAGCAGCGCGACCTTCGACGCCAGTTCCTGGAAGTCCAGGGTGCCGAACGCCCAGAAAAGCGACAGCATGCCCAGGATGAATCCGAAATCGCCGACTCGATTGACGATGAAGGCCTTCTTGCCGGCCTCGGCAGCCGAGGGCTTCGTGAACCAGAAGCCAATCAGCAGATACGAACAGAGGCCGACGCCTTCCCACCCGATGAACATCACCGGGAAGTTCGATCCGAGCACCAGCACGAGCATGAACGCAGCGAACAGATTCAGGTACGAGAAGTAGCGCGCGTACTCGCCGTCGTTCTCGTCGTGCATGTAGGCCGTCGAGTACAGATGAATCAGCGTCCCGATGCCGGTGATCACCAGAATCATCAGGGATGACAGCGGATCGACGCGGAAGGCCAGCGGTATCTGCAGCGGGCCCGAGCCGAGCCACGTGTAGTACTGCTCGGACATCGCCCGCACGCCGTCTACCGGCTCGAGGCCGAGCAGCCGGTAGACCGTCATCGCGGAGAAACCGAACGACGCCGCCATGACGCCCGTCGCCAGCAGTCCCGACACGGACTTGGACAGCCGCCGCCCGATGGCCGCGTTGACCAGGAAGCCGGCGAACGGCAGCAGGGGAATCAGATACAACGGCACGCGGTTACCACTTGAGCGAGGTGAAGGCGTCCGGCGTCAGCATTTCCTTGTGCCGGAACAGCGCAATGACGATGGCGAGACCGACGGCGGCCTCGGCGGCGGCGACCGTGATGACAAAGAACACGATAATCTGCCCGTCCACCTGGCCGCGGAATCGATCCACGGCGATGAACGTGAGGTTCACCGCGTTCAACATGACCTCCACCGACAGGAGGATCGTGATGATGTTGCGCCGGAGAAACACCCCCGCGGTGCCAATCGCGAACAGCACGGCGGAGAGCATCAGGTAGGAATTGAGCGTCGGTTCAGGCAACGACATGGCTCAGCGCGGTTCCTTTCTGGCGAGGATGACCGCGCCGACCATCGCGACGAGGATCAGCGCGGACGTGGCCTCGAACGCGAACGCGTAGTCCTTGAACAGCCGGATGCCGATGTCGTGCACGGTCGTCGCCGGCGCATCGCTCGCCGGCAGGCTGAACAGATCCAGCCGGCCGATCGCCCAGAACAATTCGAGCGCCAGGAGCGCCGAGATGACGGCGCCAAACCGTCGCGGTCCTGCGCCGCCCAGCAGCCGCGCGGCGCGACCGACCGGAGTTTCCTCCGTCGGCACGTTGAGCAGCATGACGACGAAGAGGAAGAGCACCATGATGGCGCCCGCATAGATGATGATCTGAATCACCGCGGCGAACGGCGATCCGAGCAGCACGTACAGGCCGGCCAGCGACATGAACGAGAGAATCAGCAGCAGCACACTCCGCATGGGGTTGCGCTGCCCGATCACGAGCACGGACGACGTCACCGCGCCCGCCGCCAGAATCCAGAAGATCCATGCATCCATCGTGGCGCTCCTGCCCTACCAGCCGTTCACGCGCAGCGCGACGTACGCGCTGAGGAGAAGATTCAGCACGGCGGCCGGCAACAGCCACTTCCAGCCAAACTCCATCAACTGGTCGTAGCGATACCGCGGCAACGTCCACCGCATCCAGATGTAGAAAAACAGCAGCACGAACACCTTGGCCAGGAACCAGATCCAGCCGAAGCCGTCCGGCAGCGGGAACGGGCCGTGCCAGCCGCCCAGGAACAGATCGGTGGCGACCGCCGACACCGTGACCATGTTCACGTACTCCGCCAGGAAGAACATGGCGAAGCTCATCGAGCTGTACTCCGTGTGATACCCGGCCACCAGCTCCTGCTCGGCTTCCGGAAAATCAAACGGCGCCCGGTTGGTCTCCGCCACACCCGCGGTCAGAAAGATAAAGAAGCCGATCGGCTGGAGGAAGATGTACCACTTGGGAATGAAGCCGAACCAGTAGCCCTGCTGCGAGTTGACGATGTCAACCAGCGACAGCGAGCCGGCCAGCATGATGACGCCGGCAAACGAGAGCCCGTACGAAATCTCGTAGCTGATCATCTGCGCCGAGGCGCGCAATGCGCCCAGCAGCGAATACTTGCTGTTGGAGCTCCACCCGGCCAGCACGATGCCGTACACGCCCATCGCCGTGATCGAAAAGATCACGAGCAGGCCGACGTTGACGTCGGCCACCGCCAGGTGGATGGGGTGTTCGAGGCCCTTGAAGCCGAAGATCCTGTCCAGGAACAGCAGCCTGGCGAGCGTCGAAAAGTCCGTGTCACCGCCCCAGGGCACGACCGCGAATGCCGAGAACGCCGCCGCCGCCGAAATGATCGGCGCGAGGTAAAAGAGGAACGCGTCGGCGGCCTTCGGCCGCAGCTCCTCCTTCATGACCAGCTTGATGATGTCCGCCAGCGGCTGCAACAGGCCCTTGGGCCCGACCAGATACGGGCCATACCGCTGCTGCACGAACGCGGCGACCTTGCGTTCCATGTAGACGAGAATCGCCGCCGAATTCAGCAGCATGAAGAACGTGAACCCGATGACGATGAGCTGCGCGATGACCACAGGCGACATGACTAGTGCGCCGCCACCGCGCGGGCGCCGCGCGTCCCGCTTCGCCACGAGGCCGGCACCGTACAGCGGCCTTCGCGGATGTGCGCTTCGTACTCCTCGCGGAACTGCGCGATGGTGGACAGGACCGGAGTCGCTTCGGCGTCACCAAAGGCGCAAAGCGTCTTGCCCGCGATGTTGTTGGCCACCGACAGCAGCAGATCCAGATCGCGTTTCTCGCCTTCGCCGCGTTCAATTTTGCCCAGCAGCCGGTGCAGCCAGTCGCCCCCCTCGCGGCATGGCGTGCACTTGCCGCACGATTCGTGCTTGTAGAAATACAGCAGGTTCTCGGCCGCCCACACCATGCACGTCGTCTCGTCCATGACGATGCAGCCGGCGGAGCCGAGCATGGAGCCGGCCTTGGAAATGCCGTCGTAGCTGGCCGGAATGTCGAGCTGGTGCGGCAGCAGCACCGGCACCGACGAACCCCCGGGAATGACCGCCTTGAGCGCGTGGCCGCCGCGAATGCCGCCCGCGAACTTCGGATCAAAAATCAGATCGCGGAGCGACACGTCCATCGGGGCTTCGAACGTTCCGGGCTTCTGCACGTGGCCGCTGATACAGAACAGCTTCGGCCCCGTGTTCTTCTCCGGTCCAATCCTGGCGAACCACTCGGCGCCGTGCTCGATGATGAGCGGCACGTTGCAGAGCGTCTCGACGTTGTTGACCGCGGTCGGGCATCCCCACAGGCCTTCCACGGCCGGAAATGGCGGCTTGATGCGGGGCTGCGCGCGCTTGCCCTCGAGCGATTCGATCAGCGCGGTCTCTTCGCCCGCCTCGTACGCGCCGGCGCCGCGATGGATATGGATCTCGCAGTCGAAGCCCGTGCCCATGATGTTCCGGCCGACGTAGCCGGCGGCGCGGGCCTTCGCGAGCTCCGCCTCGAGCACCAGCTGCACGTGGTAGAACTCGCCGCGGATGTAGATGTACGCCACCTTCGCGCCAATCGCATGGCAGCCAATCAGGCAGCCTTCGAACAGCAGGTGCGGATTGCGCTCCATCAGCACGTGATCCTTGAACGTGCCGGGCTCGCTCTCGTCGGCGTTGCAGCAGATGTACTTGGGCTTCGGCGATTTCTTGTCGACGAACTGCCACTTCATGCCCGTGGGAAATCCCGCGCCGCCCCGGCCGCGCAGTCCCGACGCCTTCACGGCCTCGATCACCGCATCCGGCGCCATGCCGATGGCCTTCTTCAGCGCCTGGTAGCCGCCGTGCTGCTCGTAGAAGCCGAGCGTGTGGCAGTTCGGCTCACGAATGTAGCGAGTGAGGTGAAGGTCTGTCATGACGTGACTTTGAGATGGCAGCCGGTCAGCGCCGCGACGCCGCGCGATCGGAGCCCTTCGACCAGCGCGCGCGCGTCTTCCGGACGCTGGCACTCCTGCCAGTCGTCGTTGACGCCGACGACCGGCGCCTTGTCGCAGGCGCCGAGGCACTCGACTTCGATCAGCGTGAACTCCCGCTTCGCGTCCGTCTCGCCCGGCTGAAGGCCGAGGACCTCCGAGAGTTCTTCCGTCACACGCTCGGCGCCCATCAAGGCGCACGACAGCGTGCGGCACACCTGCAGCACGTACTTGCCGGTGGGGCGCGTGAAGAACATGACGTAGTAGGACACGACGTCTTCCACTTCGGCTGGCGTGCAGCCGATGACGTCCGCCACGTGCCGCATCGCGTTCAACGTCACGTGGCCCTGCTGCTGTTGCGCGATGAACAGCGCGTACAGGATGGCCGACTTGCGGCGCTCCGGCGGATAGCGCGAGCAGATCTCCTCGAGCCGGGCCCGATTTTCGGCCGTGTAGGCGAACACCGGCCCTTCCTCCGGCAGCGCGCGCGCGGACTTGTGATGCCCGCGGCCGTAATCCATCGATGGATGAAAAGACATCGTGTCTTCTTTACTTAGTTGCGTTCGGGGCCCCACCCCCGAACGCTCGCTCGGGGCTCCCGCCCCTCGCGCCGCTCAGCGGCCCGGCTTCGCTCGGGGCTTCGCGGTGATCGCGCCAGATCATCGGTCGACGTCTCCCATCACCACATCGGTGGATCCAATCACAGCAATGACGTCCGCGATCAGGCCGCCGATAATCATCTTCGGCAGGGCCTGACAGGCGATGAACGACGGCGCGCGCGCCTTGACGCGCAGCGGGCGGTTGGCGCCGTCGGACACGACGTAGAAGCCGTGCTCGCCGCGCGCGCCTTCCACCGGCACGTAGGCTTCGCCTTTTGGCACGTTGAAGCCCTGCGAGTACAGCAGGAAGTGCTGAATCAGCGCTTCCATCTCCGTGTACACCCGATCCTTGGGCGGCGGCACGTAGCGGAAATCTCGGCAATCGAACTGGCCGGTCGGCGTGATGCGCGACAGCGCCTGCCGGCAGAGGCTGACGCTCTGGCGCATCTCCTCCATCTTCACTTCATACCGCGCATAGACGTCGCCCTCGGTCGCCGTCGGTACCGTGAACTCGAACGTGTCGTACTTCAGGTATGGAAACGCCTTGCGGACGTCGTAGGGAATGCCGACGGCGCGCGCCATCGGGCCGACGAGGCCCATCGCCATCGTGTCCTCGCGGCTCAACCGGCCGACGCCCTTCGTGCGGCCGATCCAGACCTGATTCTTCGTGAGGAGCTTGTGGTACTCGTCGAGCTTCGCCGGGAACTTGTCGAGAAACGCCTGCACCGCCTCGTGGAATCCGCGCGGCAGGTCCTCGCGCAGCCCGCCGATGCGGATGTAGCTCGGGAACATGCGGAAGCCCGCGAGCATCTCATTGAGATTGAGCAGCTGCTCGCGCTCGCGGAAGCAATACAGCATGACGGAGACCGCGCCGATCTCCATCCCGTGCGTGCCGAGCCAGACCAGATGGCTCGAGAGGCGCTGCAGTTCCGCGATCAGCACGCGGATCCACGTGACGCGTTCCGGGATCTCCAGCCCGATTAATTTCTCCACCGACAGGCAGTAGGCCAGGCTGTTCGATTGCGCGCCCAGATAATCCATGCGCTCGACCAGCGGGATGACCTGCTGCCACTTCTTCTGCTCGGCGGTCTTCTCGATGCCCGTGTGCAGAAATCCGATCGTCGGCTCGGCCGAGACGATGTTCTCGCCATCAAGCTCCAGCACCAGCCGCAGCACGCCGTGCGTGCTGGGGTGCTGCGGCCCCATGTTGACGGTCATCGTCTCGCTGCGAAGCTCAGGCATGCATCACCGGGGGAACGACGGGAACGACGCGAACGACGACAGGCGCTCGATGCGTGTTCGTATCATGGCCGTGATCATTGACCGTCCGGCTTCGGCACGGCCGGATGCGCGCGCCGGACGGCCTTGTCGTGACCGGCCCGGACATTGCGCGCGAATTCTTCAGGGGTCAACTGGAGCGGCGACCACGACGCGGCGTCCTTGCGAATCTGCACGGGGTAATCCCGCCGCAAGGGATAGCCTTCCCAATCGTCCGGCATAAGAATCCGGCGCAGGTCCGGATGATCCTGAAACACGATCCCGAACAGATCGAAGACCTCGCGCTCGGGCCAGCCGGCGGTCGGCCAGATCCCGGACACGCTCGGTACGCGCGCGTCGGCGTCCGGCAATCCCACCTTCAGCCGCAGGCGGCTCGCCGGAGCCGGCTGCGTCGCGCCTGCCGTCAGGAACGCCGCGCCCACGCACGCCAGGTGATAGACCATCTCAAAACGCGGCTCGGCCGGCAGCCGGTCCACGGCCGTCACGTCAACCAGCAGCGCGTACTGCAGCCGGGGATCGTCACGCAGCACGGCGCAGACCTCGAGCAGATGCTCGCGATCGACCGAGAGCGTCGGCATGTCCACGCTGGGCAGCGGCTGGATGGCCGCGTCCGGTACCGCGCCGCGCAACAGGTCGAGGGGGCTGGATGCGTCCATCGCGTCAGGCGCTCATCCGCTGGTGATCGATCTTCCGCTGCAGTTGGACGATCCCGTAGATGAGCGCTTCGGGACGAGGCGGGCAGCCGGGAACGAACACGTCCACCGGCACGACCTGGTCGACGCCCTGGACGATGGCGTAGTTGTCGAAGACACCGCCGCAACTGGCGCACGCGCCCATCGAAATGACCCACTTCGGCTCGGGCATCTGGTCGTAGATGCGCCGGAGGACGGGCGCCATCTTGCGCGAGAGGCGGCCGGCCACAATCATCAGGTCCGACTGACGCGGCGATCCCCGGAAGACTTCCGCGCCAAAGCGCGCGATGTCGTAGCGCCCGCAGCTCATCGCCATCATCTCGATGGCGCAGCACGCCAGGCCGAAGGTCACCGGCCAGATGGCCGAACGTCGAGCCCACTGGACCATTTTCTCGACGGACGTTGTCAGGACCGGGATTTCGATGTCTGCCATAAAAGCACTGGGGGCCAACTGTTTATAAGTTGCGTTTGGGGCCCACCCCCAAACGCCCTCGCGGCCTATCTTTTGCGCTCGCCGCTCCAGTCAAAGGCGCCCTTGCGCCACACATACACGTAGCCCGTCGTCAGCAAGGCAAAGAACGACAGCACCTGAATGAAACCGCTCATGCCGAGGTCTCTGAAGGCAACGGCCCACGGATAGAGGAACGCGACCTCAATGTCGAAGAGCAGAAAGATCATCGCGACGAGGTAGAACTTGACCGACTGCCGCTCGCGCGCGTCGCCGACCGCCGGCATGCCGCACTCGTAGGGCGCCAGCTTCTCCGGCGTCGGCTTTTTGGGCCCGACGAACTGGGACAGGACCACCGACCCGGCGGCGAATCCCAGCCCGAGCCCAAGCATGATGAGGATTGGAAGAAAACCGCTCACTCGCCTCCCGCGTGGAGCTTGTGCTCCGGAAGATCAAGCAAAGATAACGGACGGTCCGTATAGAGTCAATTGTGATGGACTAGTGCGGAGCGCCCAAGCCCATGCACATCCTGCTGAACGGCGAGTCACGGGAGATCCCGGGCCCCATGACCGTCCGGGATCTGCTGGTCGATCTCGGGATTGACGCCCGGATCGTGGCCGTGGAATTGAACCGGAGTGTCGTCAAACGGGCCAGGCATGCCGACACGGTGGTCTCGGAGGGCGCCGAAGTCGAGATCGTGGCATTTGTCGGCGGAGGATAATGCCGTCATGAACGACTCCTTTGTCATCGCCGGCCGCACCTTCGCCTCCCGGCTCGTCGTCGGCACGGGCAAGTACCCGTCGCACAGCGTGATGCAGGCCGCGCACCAGGCGTCGGGCACGGACATGGTCACCGTCGCCGTCCGGCGCGTGGATCTCAGCGCGCGCGGCGAGGGTGCGCTGCTGTCCTGGATCGATCGGTCCCGGATCTTTCTGCTGCCCAATACCGCGGCCTGCTACACGGCCGACGACGCCATCCGGACCGCGCACCTGGCCCAGGAAGCCGGTCTCTCGAACTGGATCAAGCTGGAAGTGATCGGCGATGAGCAGACGCTCTTTCCCGACAATGAGGCCTTACTGGTCGCCACACGCGCGCTCGTCAAGGACGGATTTGTGGTCCTGCCGTATACGAATGACGATCCGGTTGTCTGCCGCAAGCTCGAGGACGCGGGTGCGGCGGCCGTCATGCCGCTCGGTGCGCCCATCGGATCGGGGCTTGGCATCCAGAATCCGGGAAACCTCGCGATCATCAAGGCGCAATCGCGCGTGCCCGTCATCGTGGATGCCGGTGTCGGAACCGCCTCCGATGCGGCCATTGCGATGGAACTGGGGGCAGACGGCGTGTTGATGAACACCGCGATCGCCGGCGCGAAAGATCCCGTGCGCATGGCGACGGCGATGCGGCACGCCGTCGCCGCCGGGCGGCTGGCGTTTCTGTCGGGCCGCATTCCAAAGCGGGCGTATGCCACGGCCAGCAGCCCCGTGGAAGGCCTGATCGCGGCGTCCACCACGTAGCCGGGTGCCGGCCGCGGGCCGCACTACAATCGACAGTCGCCGTCCCATGACATTCACAGACACGAAGATCCCCGGTGTGCTGATCGTGACGCCCGATGTGTTCACCGACGATCGCGGCGACTTCGTGCCGGCGTGGCTGCCGGACGAATTCTCCGCGAGAGGGCTGGATGCGCGGATCGCGCAAGGCAGCCTGGCGCGCACGCGCCGGCGCGGCGCCATTCGAGGCATGCACTACCAGGCCCCGCCGTTCGAAGAAACCAAGATTATCCGCGTCGTCCGCGGCGCGGTGTTCGACGTCGCGGTCGATCTGCGGCCGGGATCGCCCACGTTTCGCCAATGGGTCGGCGCGGAACTGACGGCCGACAACCGCCTCAGCATGCACATTCCCCCGGGGTGCGCGCACGGCTATCAGACGCTCGTCGATGACACGGACGTGTTCTACTTCGTGTCGGCCCCATACTCACCACCGCATCAACGGGGGGTGCGCTGGAACGATCCCGCGTTCGGCATCGAGTGGCCACTCGGCGCGCCGGTCTCCATCCACCCGCGAGACGCCGGGTACCCCGACGTCGATCGGTCCGGCCGGTAAATGACCGAGGCGCGCAAGACCCGTGAGGACGCGGTGGTCGCGGACAACCGGAAGGCCGGGTACGACTTTCACCTGCTGGAGCAATTCGAAGCCGGCCTGGTGCTGACGGGCACGGAAGTCAAGGCGGCGCGGGAAGGCCGCGTGAACCTCCGCGATGCATTTTGCCGGCTCGAGGGCGCCGAAGCGTACCTGCTCAACGCCCACATCGGCCAGTACAGCCACGGGGGGTACGCGAGCCATGACCCCACCCGGCGCCGCAAGCTGCTGTTGAACAAGGCGGAGCTGAACAAGTTGCTTGGCAAGACGACCGAGCGCGGGCTGACGATCGTCCCGCTGCGGATGTACTTCAACAAGAAGGGACGCATCAAGCTGGCGATCGCGCTCGCGAAGGGCAAGAAGCAATACGACAAGCGCGAAACGATTCGCCGGCGTGAGGCCGATCGCGAGACGCGGGCGGCGGTCAAGAGCCGCCGGGTATAATCCCCGGCCGGTGCACGTGTGAAACCCCCTGCAGGACCGGCGGCCGATGTCACAGTCCCGCTTCTCGATCTGACGGCGCAGTACGCGCCGCTGCGCGACGACATTCTCGCGGCCATCACCCGCGTGTGCGACAGCCAGCGTTTCATCCTCGGCCCGGAAGTGGACGCGATGGAACGCGAGTTCGCGGCGATGCTCGGCGTCGCGGACGCCGTCAGCATGTCCTCGGGGACGGATGCCCTGCTCGCCGTGCTGATGGCACTGGGCATCGGTCCCGGCGACGAGGTGATTACGCCGACGTTCTCGTTTTTCGCGACGGCCGGTTGCGTGAGCCGCGTCGGCGCAACGCCCGTGTTCGTGGACATCGATCCGGTCACGTTCAACGTCCGGGCCGAGGCCATTCGAAGCGCCCTGACTCCGCGCACCAGGGCGATTCTTCCCGTGCACCTGTACGGCTTGTGCGCGGACATGCCCGCGATCCTGGACGTGGCCGCGCAGGCGTCCGTCCCGGTCATCGAGGACGCCGCGCAGGCCATTGGCGCCCGGATCGGTGCGCGGCAGGCCGGCAGCCTCGGCCTGGCCGGCTGTTTCTCATTTTTTCCGTCCAAGAACCTGGGCGCGTTCGGCGACGCGGGCCTGGTGACGACGAACGATGGCAGGCTGGCGCATGAACTGCGCCTGGTGCGCAACCACGGCGCCGAGCCGAAGTACTACCACTCGCGCATCGGCGGCAATTTCCGGCTTGACGCCCTGCAAGCGGCGGTGCTGCGCGTGAAGGCGCCGCATCTGGCGGCCTGGACGGCGGCGCGCCGCAAGAACGCCGATCGCTACCGGGAACTTTTCGCTCAGACGAAGCTCTCCTCGATCGCCGAATTGCCCGTCGAGCCTGCGGGGTACACGCATATCTACAATCAATTCGTCATCCGCGTCCCGCAGCGGGACGCGTTGCGCGACCACCTGAACCGCCATCACATCGGCACCGAGATCTACTATCCCGTCCCCTTTCATCGCCAGGAGTGCTTCGCGCATCTCGTTCGCCCGCAGGCA
>DASUGC010000107.1:0-7535 GCA_036274235.1 Vicinamibacterales bacterium | reverse complement strand
CCTTGTCCGCCATGCCCCGCTCCATGTCCTGCCGCCTCGCCTCGTCCCGCAACTCGTGCGTCAGCTTCATCGAGCAGAACTTCGGGCCGCACATCGAGCAGAAGTGCGCCACCTTGGCGCCGTCGGCCGGCAGGGTCTCGTCGTGGAAGTCCTTCGCCGTGTCGGGGTCCAGGGACAGGTTGAACTGATCGATCCACCGGAACTCGAACCGCGCCTTTGAAAGCGCGTCGTCCCACGCCTGCGCGCGAGGGTGGCCCTTGGCAAGATCGGCTGCGTGCGCGGCAATCTTGTACGCGATCACGCCGGCCTTGACGTCGTCGCGATTGGGCAGCCCCAGGTGTTCTTTGGGCGTGACGTAGCACAGCATGGCGGTGCCGTACCAGCCGATCATGGCCGCGCCGATGGCCGACGTGATGTGGTCGTAGCCCGGCGCGATGTCCGTGGTGAGCGGCCCCAGCGTGTAGAACGGCGCTTCGTCGCACCAGGCCAGCTGCTTGTCCATGTTCTCGCGGATCAAGTGCATGGGGACGTGGCCGGGCCCTTCATTCATGACCTGGACGTCGTATTCCCAGGCGATGCGCGTCAGCTCGCCCTGCGTCTGGAGCTCGGCGAATTGCGCCTCGTCATTCGCGTCGGCGATCGAGCCGGGCCGCAGGCCGTCGCCCAGCGAAAACGACACGTCGTACGCGCGCATGATTTCGCAGATTTCCCGAAAGTGGGTGTACGTGAAGTTCTCGCGATGATGCGCGAGGCACCATCGGGCCAGAATCGATCCGCCACGCGACACGATGCCGGTGCGGCGCCGCGCCGTCATGGGGATATAGCGCAGCAAGACGCCGGCGTGCACGGTGAAGTAGTCCACGCCCTGTTCGGCCTGCTCGATGAGCGTGTCGCGATAGATTTCCCAGGTCAGTTCCTCGGGGCGGCCCCCGACTTTCTCAAGAGCCTGGTAAATCGGCACCGTCCCGATCGGTACGGCGCTGTTCCGGATGATCCACTCGCGCGTGGCGTGGATGTCCTTGCCGGTCGACAGATCCATTACGGTGTCGGCGCCCCAGAGCGTGGCCCATCGCAGCTTGTCGACCTCTTCGGCGATCGAAGAACCCACCGCGGAGTTGCCGATGTTGGCGTTGATCTTCACCAGGAAGTTCCGGCCGATGATCATCGGCTCCAGTTCCGGGTGATTGATATTGGCGGGAATGATGGCGCGGCCGCGCGCGACTTCGCTGCGGACGAACTCGGCCGGCAGCCCCTCCCGGATGGCGATGAACTCCATCTCGGGCGTGATGTCGCCGCGCCGCGCGTAGTGCAACTGGGTCACCGCGACGCCAGGCTTCGCGCGATACGCACGGGATTGAGCGCCCCCGGCGATCTCGATGCCGCCGCGGGCATCAATCCAGTCACGACGAAGCGCGGGCAGACCGCGCTGCAGATCGTGGTGGCGAGGCCCGCTTGTGTCGTAGACCCGCAGCGCCGGCTCGCCGGCCGACAATGTGATTTCGCGTACCGGCACGCGCACGCCGCGCGGGCCGTCAAGGTAGATCTTGGTGGATTTGGGAAACGCGCGATCAAAATCCGCGTCAGTCAGCGCCTGGTAAGCCGAAGACGGCATACGCGCGAATATAACAGGTTCGCGCGCAGCCGGCCGCCGCTTACTTCCACGCGTAGCCGACGGCGAATTTGAAGTCCGGACTGTCGCCCACGCCGCCCTTTATTTCCGCAAAGAGACCTTTGCGATGCTGGACGCCGGCCAGAAAGTTGAACCCGCCGCCAAAGTCGGATCCGCCGTTATCCACGTGCGAGTAGACCGCCGCCGGCCCGCCGCCCACGTAGATCCACCAGGGCTTGGCACCGGCGTTGAACGGCTTCTGGTCCAGATAAAAGCGATAGGCAAACTCGAAGTTGAAGCAGAGGGCCGTCATCGAATCGCCCCAACCGATTTCAACATTCGGCCGAAAGCTCAGGTTGGAGATGAGCGGCCTGGTTTCGATATGGCCGCCAACGAAGAACTGATCGGGGTCCGCGCTGACCCCGGCGCGCACGCCATATTGAACCTGCGCCCTCGCGGGTGACGCCCAGGCCAGACCAACGAGCAACAGCAGCAATACGGTAGAGCGGTATCTGTGTGTCATGAGCCTCCGCGAATGCAACTTTCGAACCATGTCAGGTACGACGGGTACGACAGGTACGAGGGGTACGCTGAGTTCGGCGGATGGGACCGACCCGGTGTCGAATTTGCCCGCCCGGTGGTGCGCGTACCTGTCGTACCCGCCGTACCTGTCGTACCCGTCGTACCTGTCGTGCCTGTCGTACCCGATCAAAGCTTACGCAACAAGAAACACTTCAGGTAGTGCGTTTCCGGCGCGGCCAGCAGAATGGGGTGGTCCCTCGCCTGGGCCCGCTTCTCGACGACCGTCACGACGGCGCGGGCATCGGCCGCGGCGTCCACGAGAATCTGCTCGAACAACGCCTCATCCACATTCGACGAACAACTGCAGGTGACCAGCATCCCGCCGGGCGCCAGGAGCTTCAAGGCGCGCAGATTAATCTCCTTGTAACCGGCGGCGGCGCGCGGGACGGAGGCCTTGTTCTTGGCGAATGCGGGCGGGTCCAGGACGATGGTGTCGAAGCGCTCGCGGGCGATCTCCAGCTCACGCAACTCGTCGAAGACGTTGACGTCGCGCGCTTCGACGTTCGCCAGCCCGTTGAGTTGCGCGTTGGCGCGGATCTGCGCCACCGCTGGAGCCGACGAGTCCAGCGCCAGCACGTGGTCACAGTGACGGGCCATCGTCAGCGCAAAACCACCGTGGTAGCTGAACGCGTCCAGCCCGCGGCCCCTGGCATATCGGCCGGCCGCCGCGTGATTCTCGCGCTGATCGAGAAACGAGCCGGTCTTCTGGCCTTCCCGCAGGTTGACCTGATAGCGAAGGCCGCCTTCGACGATGGAAATCTGCTCGGGCACTTCGCCGTGGAGGACGTCCACCTGCTCCGGCAGCCCTTCCAGCCGGCGCACGCGGGGATCGTTGCGCGCGAGGACGCCTGCCGGCGCCAGGAGCGCGACCAGCAATTCCGTGATGAGCGGCAGGCGGCGGTCCATCGCCTGTGCCAGCGTTTGCAGCACAACGATCCGGTCCGCGCCCTCGCCGTACACGTCAACGATCAGGCCTGGTAGCCGATCGCCTTCGGCGTTGACGAGCCGCCACGCCGTTCCGTCGATCTGGATCGATTGCCTGAAGGCCATCGCCGCCTGCAGGCGCTCCTCGAGCCACACGCGGTCGTCTGTGATGTCGTCTGGCCCCAGGAATCGGAGCGAAATCTGGGACGTGCTGCTCCACATGGCGGTGCCGAGCGGGCGCCCGCGTTCTGTTTCCACGCGCACGAGGTCGCCAGGCCCGGCGGCCGAATTCGCGATGTCCGATCGATAGATCCAGGGATGCCCCGATCGCAGGCGATCGACGCCACGCGCGGACAGCGTCACGACAGGCAGCGGCATGCGCAGCCATCGTACACGCTTGAACACGAACGAGCGTCAGCGAGCGGCTCGCTGGAGCGGAGCGGGAGCCTCGGAGCCCCGCGAGCGACGGCGATAGGGGGTCCGGCGCCCTTCGACTGTACTCAGGGCGCCTCGAGCTAAGCCGGGAGGCGGAACGAAGTCCCCGGTCGATCGAAGTCGTCGGCGCTATACTGGCAGGCCATGCGCATCGCGCTCGGCGCCGATCACGCGGGAGTCCATCTCAAGCAGGAGATTCGGCAATTGCTGGACGAGCGCGGCCTGGCATATTCGGATTTCGGCACGAACGCCACCGACTCGGTGGACTACCCCGACTTCGCGAGAACCGTCGCCGCCGAGGTCGCCAGCGGCCGCTTCGACTACGGCATCCTCTTCTGCGGATCGGGCATCGGGATGGCCATCGCGGCCAACAAGGTGCACGGCGTGCGCGCCGCGCCGGTCACGGATGAAGTCTCGGCGAAGTTGAGCCGCGAGCACAACAACGCCAACGTGCTCGCGCTCGGCGAGCGCATCACGCCGCCCGACGAGGCTCGCCGCATCGTCAATGCGTTTCTCGATACGCCGTTCGCCGGCGGCCGGCACCAGCGCCGGGTGGACAAAATCTCGGCGCTCGAAGGCTGAAGGACTTCGTCATGGACATGCGCGCGCTGGAAATGATCGATCCGCAAATCGCCGAGGCGATCCGCGATGAACAACGGCGTCAGGACGAGGGACTGGAGCTGATCGCGTCAGAGAACTTCGTGAGCCCGGCGATCCTCGCGGCCACCGGCTCCGTGATGACCAACAAGTACGCCGAGGGCTATCCGGGCAAGCGGTACTACGGCGGATGCGAATTCGTGGACATCGCCGAAACGCTCGCGATCGAACGCGCCAAGGAACTCTTTGGCGCCGAGCACGCCAACGTCCAGCCGCATTCAGGCGCGCAGGCCAACATGTCCGTCTACGTCGCCATGCTCAAGCCCGGCGACACCATCCTCGGGATGAACCTGGCCCACGGCGGCCACCTCACCCACGGGCACCCGCTCAATTTCTCCGGCAAGTACTTCACCATCGTTCCGTACGGCGTGCGGAAGGAAGACGAGCGGCTCGACTACGACGAACTGGAGCGGCTCGCGCGCGAGCATCGGCCCAGAATGATCGTCGTGGGCGCCAGTGCGTATCCGCGACGGTTCGATTTTGCGCGGGTGCGGCAGGTGGCGGACGCGGTCGGCGCCCTTGTGATGACCGACATGGCGCACATTGCCGGGCTGGTCGCGGCCGGCGAGCATCCCAGTCCCATCCCGCATTCCGACTTCGTGACGAGCACGACGCACAAGACCCTGCGCGGCCCTCGCGGCGGCCTGGTGTTGTGCAGGGCGCAATACGCCAAAGACCTGGATCGCGCGCTGTTCCCGGGCGTCCAGGGCGGCCCCTTGATGCACGTGATTGCCGGCAAGGCCGTCTGTTTCAAGGAAGCGCTGACTCCGGAGTTCAGGCACTACCAGCAGCAGATCGTGAAGAACGCGTCTCGGCTGGCCAGCGGCCTGGCGGCCGCCGGTTTCCGCATCGTCAGCGGCGGCACCGACAATCACCTGATGCTCGTCGACGTGTTCTCGCGCGGCCTCACCGGCAAAGCCGCGGAAGCGGCGCTCGGGCGCGCGCACATCACCGTCAACAAGAACGCGATTCCGTTCGATCAGAACCCGCCGATGACGGCGAGCGGCATTCGCATCGGCACGCCCGCCGTCACCACGCGCGGCATGGGTGAAGCGGAAATGGATCAGATTGCGTCGCTCATCGCGCGCGTGCTGCAGGCGCCCGACGCCGCCGATGTGGCCGCCCGCGCCGGCGAGGAAGTCCGCGCGCTCTGCCGTCGATTCCCACTCTATCCCGCCGATCCACGCCGCGAGGCCGGCGTCACGGGCCTCATGCCCGCGTGACACTGGCCGATCGCGTCCGCGCGGCGCTGGCCGACGATGGGCCCCTGGCCGTGGCGTTCGGGGGATTCGAACCGAGGCCAGGACAGCAGCAACTCGCGGGCCGCGTCGCCGACGCTTTTGAACACGGCCGCACGTTGATTGCCGAGGCCGGCACCGGCACCGGCAAGACGCTCGCCTACCTGCTGCCGGCGGTGCTCGCCGGCAAGCGCGTCCTGATCTCCACCGGCACGCGGACGCTGCAGGATCAGATTTTCTACAAGGATGTCCCCGCCTTGTCGGCCGCGCTCGGCACGCCGATCAAAGCCGCCTACATGAAAGGCCGGACGAACTATTTGTGCCTGCACCGGTTTGGAAGGCTGCAGGAGGCTGAAGCCGCCCTCGAAGACGGCGATCGAGGTTGGCTGCGCACCATCGCGGAGTGGGCCGCCGAGACGGCCACGGGCGATCGCGCGGAAATTGAAGACATGCCGGACGACCTGCCGCTGTGGCAGGACGTCACCGCCAATGCCGAGCAATGCCTCGGCCGCGACTGCCCTCGGCACCTCGATTGTTTTGTGACGCGGATGAAAGAGCGCGCGGCCGAAAGCGACCTGGTCATTGTCAATCACCACCTGCTCTGCGCGGACGCCTCGGTGCGCGAGGGCGGATACGGCGAAGTGATTCCCGACTGCGACTTCGCGGTCATCGACGAGGCGCATCAGCTCGAAGACGTCGTCACGATGTACTTCGGCGTCATCGTCGGCACCCATCGAGTCGATGAGTTCGTGCGGGACGCTTCGCACGCCGCTGGAATGCTGCCGGGGCACGAGGCGATGGCCGTGGCCGCGGCCGTGTCCGACGTCCAGCACGGATTCAGGCGCTTGTTCGACGCCGCGCGCGCCGGATTGCGCGCTCAGGAATCGGAGCCTGCCCACCAGAGCGGCGCGGCGACGCGTTCCGCGACGGTGGGCGCGGACCGGATGACCCTGTCGGCACAGGCCCTGGAGCGGATCGGCGACGCGGGGGCGCATGTCCGCTCGGCGATTGGCCGTCTTGAATCTGCTCTGGGCGCCCAGGCCGGCGGCAACGACGACCTGACGGCCCTCGGCACTCGCGCGCGCGCGTTGTCCGATGACTTGCGCGTCGTCCTGACGCCGGACCCGTCGTACGTCAACTACGTCGAAACCCGAGGCCGCGGCATGTCCTTGCGCGCCGCGCCCATCGAAGTGTCGCGCATCGTCAAAACCGCCATCGTCGGCGACCGCGCGTCCACCGTGCTGACCTCGGCGACGCTCGCCGTCGAAGGCGAGTTCGGGTACGTCAGGGCCCGGCTTGGCCTGGAGGACGCGGAGGCCATTCAACTGCCGTCGGAGTTCGACTTCGCGCGGCAAGCCGTGCTGTACCTGCCGCCTGACATGCCGGACCCGCGATCGCCCGAGTTCAATCGGGCCGCGGCGTGGACCATTGCGGAGTTGCTCGATCGGACGCGGGGCCGCGCGTTCGCGCTGTTCACGTCGTACGCGGCGATGCGCGACGTGCATCAGCTCATCGCCCGGCGCGTCAGTTGGCCGCTGTTCGTGCAGGGCACGGCGCCCAGGACGTCGCTGCTCCGCGATTTCCGCAACACGCCCAACGCGGTCCTGCTCGCCACCGCGAGCTTCTGGCAGGGCGTGGACGTCGCGGGCGACGCGCTCAGTTGCGTGATCATCGACCGGCTGCCGTTCGCCTCGCCGGCGGATCCGCTGGTGTCCGCGCGGATCAAGGTCATCCAGGAGCGCGGCGGGCACGCGTTTCACGAGTATCAAGTCCCGCTGGCGACGCTGACGCTGCTCCAGGGCCTGGGCCGCCTGATCCGCACGAAGGCCGATCGCGGGGTGCTCGCGATTCTCGATCCACGCCTGACCCGAATGTCCTACGGCCGCCGATTCCTGGGATCGCTGCCGCCGGCGCCGATTACGGACGACTTAAGTGTAGTCGAGCGATTTCTGGCGGACGAAGACGGTCGTGGTCTCAGTTTGACGTGATTCGCTGCAGGCCGACTTTGCCGCGGCGCGCCGGAGGGTGGGATCGTTGCCGGCAGGCCTGTTGTTCGCGGCTGGCCTCGCGCCGCACGCTCGCGCGCCCTC
>DASUGC010000106.1:0-7527 GCA_036274235.1 Vicinamibacterales bacterium | reverse complement strand
GGGCGAAAACGCAAACGACTGGATGTCCTGCCACTGACGCGCGACCGGTCCCACCGTGCCCGACGCGAGACTGCGCAACTCGACGCGCCGCGGCTGCGGCGGCGTCGCCGGCTCCGCGCCGCGGCCGGTCTGAGGCGCCGGCGTTGTCGTTGGCGTGGGTGTCGTCGGCGGAGCCTGGCCACCGCCGGGAGCGCCGCCACCGCGCCCGCCTCGCCCGCCGCCGCGGCCGGCGCCTCCGGGCTCGACCGTGTACGCAATCCACTGCGCGTCCGCCGAAAACGACGCGCCCGTCGCATCAGGCACGTCCACCTTCTGGTTCGTCTCGAGATTGAGAATCGTGAGAACCGGCTTGGTCTCAGCCTGCGGGACGTTCGTCAACGACAGGCCATACGTCACCCATTTGCCGTCGCTTGAAATCTGCGAGCCGGTGATCGTGCGCCAGCGCGTGTAGTCCGCGATGGTCATCGCCTTCTTGCCGGCCGGCGCCTGGGCCGCCGCATTCTGGGCGGCGGGCACGGCATAGGCCGCGACAAGAACAGCAAACAGCGCGAACACCAAACGGGAAGATCTCTTGGTCACGAGGGACTCCTCTGAAAAAGCGACGGGGGTATTTTGCCATCTATTCATTTGGTCTATTCATTAGTTGGCGCGGGGCCCACCCCCGCGCCTGCTCGCGCCCGCTCGCCCGCTCAGCGCCGCTCCTTCGTCGCGGGCTTCGCGGTCTTTCTATTAGTGGCGCGGGGCCCCACCCCGCGGTGTGTGCCAGCGACCACGCCGTCACCGCCGTGACCGCCGCTCCGATAAACGCATACCAGGTCCAGGCCACCGCGGCCGTCCACCAGAGCACCACGAGCGCAATCGTCCCGGCGGCCATCCCCGCGAGCATGGCCGGCGTCTGCACGCGCCGCGACAGTACGCCCACCAGAAACGCGCCGAGCACCGGACCACTCGCGAGCGACAGGACGGCCAGTCCCGCGTCGAGCACCGACCGGTCCATCCACTGCGCCCCCAATGCCACGCCGATCTGCACGACGCCCCAGCCGATGGTCGAGAAACGCGCGAGCCGCATCATCTCCGTTTCAGTTGCACCGGGCCGCACGAACGTGACATAGAAATCGCTCACGGTCACCGCGGCCATCGCATTGAGCGACGGCGACAGCGCGGCCGCCACAATCGCCGCGACGATGAATCCCGCCGCGCCGCCGGTCAGCGCGTGCACCACGAAGGCCGGCAGAATCTCGTCGCCGCGCCCCAGCGGCGGCACCGGCACGTGCTGGTAGTACGCAAACAGCGCCACGCCGATCACGAGAAACAACGCGAACTGCGCAAAGACCATGACGCCGCTCAGCACAAGGCCCGCACTGGCCTGCCCGGCCGTCCGCGCGGAGAGCAGGCGCTGCACCAGAAATTGATCGGTCCCGTGAGTCGCCAGCGTCAGCGCGATGCCGCCCACGACGCCCGCCCATATCGTGTACACGGCTTTCGGATCGGTGGATAAACTGACAACCGTAAACTTTCCGGCGGCCGATCCCACGGCCAGCACTTCGCCCCAGCCACCGGGAATGCGATGCAGCAGGGCCGCGAGCACCACAATGGCGCCCGCGATGTACACGAACATCTGAATGACGTCGGTCCAAATCACCGCCGCGGCGCCGCCGCGCACCGTGTACACAATCATCGCCGCGCCAAGAATGACGATGGTCCACCCGACCGGGACGCCCGTGACGACGGCAATCACCAGCGCGGTCGCGAACAACCGGATGCCGTCCGCGAGCGATCGCGTGATCAGGAAGATCCCCGACGCCGCGGTCTTCACCGGCGCCCCGAAGCGCCGCTGCAGCAGCTCGTAGGACGTGACGAGCTCGCCGCGGAAGTACGCGGGAATGAAAATCAGACTGACAATGACGCGGCCGATTACATAGCCCAGCGCGAGCTGCAGAAACACCATGCTCCCGGCGTAGGCCTGCGCCGGCACGCCGATGAAGGACAGCGTGCTCGTCTCGGTCGCGACGATCGTGAAGCAGATCGCCCACCACGGCGATGACCGCCCCGCCAGGAAATAGTCTCGCGTCGTCTTCTGAAACCTGGCGAACCAGGATCCAAAGAGTGTGATGGCAACCAGGTAAAGGCCGATGACGAGGAAGTCGCCGGCGGAGAGCGTCACGCGTCAGCCGCGCGCGGCGATGGCCTTCAGCGCCGCCGCCAGCCGATCGACGTCCTCCGGCGTGTTGTACAGCGCGGGCGTGGCGCGCACGCAGTCGCCCTTCGCCAGCCCGGTGCGCCAGAACGTGAAGAGGCCGTAGCGATCGAGGAGCTCCGCGGCCAGGGCCTGGTTGTCCGCGCGACTGGTCCGGCCGTGCAGGCGAAACGACGTGATCCCCGCGACCAGATCGGGATCGTCCGGCGTCAGCACGTCGATGCCGGGCACGCCGCGCACGGCCTTGACCCACCTGTCGCGCAGATAGCGAATGCGCGCGGCCTTGTGGGCCGGTCCGACGGCGTCGTGGAAATCCAACGCGGCCGGCACCGTGACCATCGTCGCGAAATTCGACGTGCCGGTGTGAACGCGGCTGTCGATGGCCCGCGCGTCGCCCTCATCGGCGAGCCTGCGATCGATGTCGGGCAGCCGCCCGGCCTTGATGTACATGACGCCCACGCCGACCGGCGCGCCGATCCATTTGTGAAGATTGCATCCCACGAAGTCCGCGCCGATGTCGGCCATCGTGAGATCGACCTGGCCGAACGAGTGCGCGGCATCCACGATGACGTCGGCGCCACGGGCGCGCGCCATCGCGGCGATCTCCTTCACGGGAATGATCAGGCCCGTCTTGTTGTTGAGATGCGTCAGCAGCAGCAGCTTCACGCGCGGATTCGCCGCCAGCGCGTCCGCGTACGCGGCCAGCACCGTGTCGCGCGTCGCGGGCTCAGGAATGACCAGCTTCGCCACCGTCGCGCCGCGACGCTCCACCAGCCAGTTCATCGCGAACTGCATGGCGTTGTAGTCGAGGTCGGCGTACATGACGACGTCGCCGGGGCGGATTTTGTTGTACTGGACGATCAGGCACTGCAGCGCTTCGGTGGCGCCGCGCGTGAGCACGACTTCGGCGGGTGTGACGCCGAGAAAGGCCGCGACCCGCGCGCGCGCGGCTTCGAACTCGGCTGGAAACTGCCGGCGCGCATAGAACGAGCTGTCCAGGTTCACCCGGTCGATGTTGCGGTGATACGCGGCCAGCACCGGCGCCGCCATCATGCCGAAGTAGCCGGCTTCGAGATTCGTGAACTGCGACGACACGCGGTACTGGGCCGCGACGCGGCGCCAATAGGCTTCGTCGCGCGCCACGGCGTCCGCGGATCCCGCAGGCCGCTGCAGGGCGGCTTGCGCGCCATCGACAGAGGCGGCCACAAGCGCACGGGCGCCCACCAGCGCCACACCGGTTGCCCCGGCGGTGCCGAGAAACGATCGTCGCGTCAGGCCGATCACAGTGGGTAGTGTATCTGGGTACTGTAACTGTTCAGGGTTCAGGGTTTCAGCTTGATCTTCCAGTTCACCGGCACCGTCTCCGGCCGATAGCAGACCGCGTCGTCGCACGCCTGGTAGTGGAAGGATCCGGCGACGGTCAGCGCGTCGCCGGCCGCGGCGCGGCGCTTCATTGCCGCGGATGAGCCGATGACGAGATCCTGGCGGAGCACAAACGGCTTGGAATAGACCTTGAGCGTTTCAGCCGTCGGCGCAAACACGAACGACTGTGATGGCGGATACACGGGCCGCCCGGCCGTAAACGCCTCGTCAGGCGCCACGGACAGATCGACGGCCACGTACCCGGCCTGGCCGGGGGCGTAGACATGCATCTTCGGATGCGGGGCGACCTGGACCAGCAGCGTCACTCGGCCGCCCGGCGATACTTGCGCGGCGCTCGTGCCGGCGAGCAGAGACAGGTACTTTGCCCGCACGGTGACGCCGTTCTTGATGGCGGCTGGTGGAGCCTCCGCCACGGCCGTCTTCGGCGCGGGCTTTGACTGGGCCACGGCATTGCTCGCGCCGGTGAAGCCAATGAGAACGAGGAAGACCGCCGCTGCCAGGTGCCTGGTCATGTGTCACCGCATGATTTCGACGGTCCCAAGGGGCGCTTGCGGCACGAGCGACTTGGTCAGGCTGCTCATCGAATCGCTGACGAACAGGCCGATCACCAGCACGACGGCGGCCAGGACGATGCCGACGGCGGGATTTCCGGCGGTCAGTTCCTTGCCCTCCTGAATCCGGCGGGTGAGCCGGCCGAACAGCCGCAGCGAAACCGAGACCGAAAAGATCGCGGCCACGAACAGCAGGAGAATCTGCATCACCGCCACGCCCGCCACCTGCCACAGCGTCAAGTACGCGCCGTCGGACGTCAGCGCGAGCCGCACCATGCTGACCACCGGGAAGATGCCGTTCTTGACGATCATGCCCGAGGTGACCAGGCAGGCGGCCAGCAAAGCCGCGGCGCCTACGTTCTTGTTCTTCAACTCCTGCTCGGCGTCGTAATCAGGATTGGTGCGGATGGACAGCCGGTAGTTGACGTACACCACGCAGACGGCCAATCCGACGGTCAACAGGAACTCGAACAAGCTGAGCAGGATGCGAGTGGTCATGAACAGCCTCTGGATGACGCGCGTGTTCAGCGGAACGGATCGACACGTACGTCGCGCATGGTGCCGAGCATGGCGCGCGAGTGATCCGAGATGCTTCCCGGCGGCAGCCACGCCGGCCCGGCGGCTTCGAGCAGCACGTACGGCTCGCCGTCGTACTCGAGAAAGGCTTCGCCACGTTGCGGGACGCGCGCAATCCCCATCAGGTAATGGTTGGGGACGTTGATGCCGATCGTGCGCGCCCCGCTGAAGTTTTTCAGGAGACTCGCGATCAGGCCGGTCTTCGAGTCGCAGTCCCCTTTCCCGTTCCCCAATACCTGGGGCGGAACATAGACCCCGAGGATCTCCTTGCCGTCCTCCTGCATGGGCGGGGCGAAGTAGGGAATGCCGGTCTGGACCATGGACAGCGCCGCACCGATGGTCGCGCCGGAATCGTACTGGCGCTCTTTCGCAATCCGGTCGATTTCCATCGCCGCCGCCCGCACGCGAGGGGCGTTGCGCCGGACCAGTTCGGGCATGTCCACCGACAGGCGCATGACCCGATCCGTGAGCACCGCGGCCAATCCGCGCTGGCGATAGTAGTCGGCCATGCGCCGGTCGTATTCGGCCTGATTGCAGGTGCGGCACGACTTGAGAATTTCGTCGGTCTCGGCTTTACGAAACCCGAATTCCGCCATGGCCTGATCCATGTCGAGGCGGGAGACCGGGAACGCCGCGGCCAGCCGATTGCCGTTGTAGTTGGTGAACTGGATGGCCACCCGCCATCCGTCCTTGTCGGCATCGCGGCTCCAGGAGCCGGCGCGCGCGTCACTGGTGGCTGGTGCGGCGGGCAGTCGGGCGGCCGGCTGCGGCATCGCGCCAAGGAGCGAGATCAGCGCCACGAGCGCGCCTGATGAGGCGAGCAGCCGGAAATCCTGCACGGGCGGGATTTTATAGGATGGGCGTGAGCTTAAAAATCAGCGCCCCCAGCGGCGGCAGCGTCAGGTTGAGCGACTGGTCGTGCCCGTGCGCCGCGATCGGTTCGGTGTCGCGGCCGCCCTCGTTGCCGGCGTTACTGCCGCCATAGATTGCCGCATCGCTGTTGAGCAACTCGGCGTAATGGCCGGCGATGGGCACACCGACCCGGTAGCCCTGGCGGCCGACTGGCGTCCAGTTGAACACCGCCAGCAGCCAGTCTGCCGGATCGGCGGCGCGGCGGACCAGCGAGATGACGCTGGCTTCGTGATCGTTGCAATCGATCCACTCAAAGCCGGGCGGCTCGAAATCGATCTCGTGGAGCGCGGGCTCGCGACGATAGAGGCGGTTCAGATCCTGCACGAACCGCTGCAGGCCGGCATGCAGCGGATTCGCGGTGATCGACCAGTCGACGGAGTCGTCGTGATTCCACTCGCGCCACTGGCCGATCTCGTTGCCCATGAACAACAGCTTTTTCCCGGGATGCGCGAACATGTACCCGTACAGCGTCCGGAGCGTGGCGGTCTTCTGCCATTCGTCGCCGGGTACTTTCTGCATCATCGAGCCCTTGCCGTGGACCACTTCGTCGTGTGAGAACGGCAGGACGAAATTTTCGTTGAAGGCGTACAGCATCGAAAACGTCAGGTGCTGGTGCTCCCACCGCCGGTAGACCGGGTCCTTCGAGACGTAGGTGAGGATGTCGTGCATCCAGCCCATGTTCCATTTGAAGGTGAAGCCCAGGCCGCCGACCCACGTGGGGCGGCTGACCGCGGGAAAGGCCGTGGATTCTTCCGCGAGCGTCATGGTGCCGGGACACTCACCGTGCGTCGTGGTGTTCAGCTCGCGGAGGAAATCGATGGCCTCCAGGTTTTCGCGCCCGCCGAACTTGTTGGGCACCCACTCCCCCGCCCCTCGTGAATAGTCCCGGTAGATCATGGACGCGACCGCGTCCACGCGCAGGCCGTCCACGTGGAACGACTGGAGCCAGAACAGCGCATTTGTCAGCAGGAAATTGCGGACTTCGTGGCGGCCGTAGTTGAAGATGAGCGTGCCCCAGTCGCGGTGCTCGCCCTGGCGCGGATCGGCATGCTCGTACAGCGCGGTGCCGTCGAAGCGCGCGAGCGCGAAATCGTCCTTTGGAAAGTGGCCGGGCACCCAGTCGAGGATGACGCCGACGCCGGCCTGATGGCAGGCATCGACGAACGCGCGGAAGTCGTCGGGCGTGCCCAACCGGCTCGTGGGCGCAAAAAAGCCGGTGACCTGATAGCCCCACGATCCCGCGAACGGATGCTCCATGACGGGCATCAGTTCCACGTGCGTGAAGCCGTGTTCCACGACGTAGGCGACCAGCTCGCGCCCCAGCTCCCGCCATGTCAGCGACCTGAAGCCTTCCAGCGGATTCCGCCGCCACGATCCCGCGTGGACTTCATAAATCGACAACGGGCGATTGAGCGGCGTTCCGCGCGATTCCCGCTCGGCCATCCAGCCCGCGTCGCGCCAGACGTGCTGGCCCAGATCGCCGGTGCGCGAGGCCGTCTGCGGAGCGTGTTCGGCCCGAAGCGCGTACGGATCGGCCTTGGTCAACTGGCCCGCCGGCGTCGTCAGGACGAACTTATACAGGGATCCGGCGGCGACTGCTGGAACGAAGGTTTCCCACAGCCCGCTGTTGCCACGCGGCGCCATCGCGTGAGCGCTGGCACGCCACTCATTGAAGTCGCCGACAACGGACACCGCCTGTGCGTTGGGCGCCCACACAATAAATGAGTACCCGCGCTGTCCGTCCTGATCCGCCGGACGCGCGCCCATCTTTTCCCACGCGCGCAGCCAGCGCCCCTCACCGAACAAATGGACTTCGTAGTCGGTCAGCAAGGGCACAGCAGGATGTTACGTCAGGTCCGGCGTGACGCTTTAGGACCTCGGGAGTCGTTTCCCTCGAAAACGGAAACC
>DASUGC010000105.1:0-5511 GCA_036274235.1 Vicinamibacterales bacterium | reverse complement strand
GTCTCGCTGGCGTTTGAGGGCGCCAAGCAGGGCTGGTTCCAGATGATCCTCAATCCAGGGGCGCCCAACACCAATGAATCGCCGTTTCTCGGCGACAACAATGGCGTCGCCGTCGGCATGTTGATGCTGGTGCCCGTGATCACCGCGCTGGCCGCAACCTCACGGTGGCGCCTCGAAAAATATGTCTGCTATTTTCTGGTCGTCGGCGTCCTGTACCGCGCCATTTCCACGTACTCGCGCGGGGGATTCCTATCCATGCTGGGGCTCGGCCTGTATTACGTGCTGCGCACGAAGAGAAAGATCAGGACGCTTCTGGTCGTGGGCGTGATCGCGGCGATCATCTATCCGGTGCTCCCAGACGTGTTCTGGGAACGCATGGACTCGATCCAGACGGCGGCGGTCGCCACGGACGACAGCCAGATGGATACATCGTCTGCGGGCCGGCTGCATTTCTGGAAGGTCGCGGTCGAAATGGCGAACGCGCATCCGATTCTTGGCATCGGGTTCAACTCTTACAACTATCAGTACGACCATTATGACTTCAGCAATGGACGGTATGGAAAACTGCGCGCCGTCCATAGCGCGTGGTTCGGCATGCTCGCCGAAATGGGTTATGTGGGACTGATCATCTTCATCCTGCTGTTGATCAACGCTTTTTATGTGAACTTCCGCGCCAGACGCCTGGCCCGAACGAGACCTGACATGCGGAACCTCGTCATCTACGGGACCGCGCTGGAAGGCGCCCTGGTGGTCTTCGGCATCGGCGGCTCCTTCGTGCCGCACCAATACAACGAGATGCTCTGGCACTTCATCGCCCTGACCGCCGTGATGGATCGGCTGGTGCGCGATCGTATGCGCAGCCCCCTGCCTGTTCCTGCAGCCCCGCCCCAGCGCGTCGAACGTGCCAGCGCCTTTACCGGAGTGCCGCGACCGCTGCCAACGCGGTAATCACAACCGCGGCCACGGCCGCGATCCATTTCACCCGGCGCATGGCGCGGACCTTCTGCGGGACGAATGCCGGCCGAACGGGTGCCGACAGCTGCGGCGCGGACGGCGGCGGAGCCAAATCCCCCGTTCGCGAGGTCAGCCAGGCGTAACGCCACCCGTTCGATAACATCAATACCAGCGGCCTGCAGTGGAACCGCCCGGGCGCGGCCTGGAGTGTCTCCACCGAGTACCGAAAGAAAAACGCCGCGCGTTCGATAAATGCCTGCCGTTCGGCGCCCTCGGCGTGAAGCGCCGCCCACCCGAACACGTCAGCCTTCCGCATATCCTGCGCCGGCCACGTCTCATTTGGAAACTCGAGCACGTCCGGACGGCTGAGATAAGGCCGCTCGTGCACCGACATCCATCGCGCGTAGTGCAGGAGGCTCGCCTGCGCGTACGAAAACATCGCGTCCCGATCGTCCCGCTCCTCCTTGAATTGCAGATACACGCCCACAGCCTGGAGGAACACCGTGTAATACCACCGGCGTTCGACGTCCAGCAGATTCAGCGCTTCGAGATTCTCGTCCGGATGGACGCACCGTTGAATCAGCGTCTCGGCCATGGCGAGATACTCAGAGTCGCCGGTCAGCCGCAGCGCCACGAGACAGGCCAGGATCGAATTCGCCGCCGCGCGCCCCGGCCCGTGGTACGTCATCGATCCGGTTGCGCTGGCCAGTCCGGTCGAGCCTGAGGCGAGCCGCCGCAGCGGCGTCAGCCGGCCATCCTCCATAAGAATGACCCACCGGCCCAGACCGATCGCGGCGTCACGGCTCTGCCGATCGCCCGTCATGAAGTAGTGCAGCATCAGGCCGGCGTTGTAGTTGTGTTCCGCCGACGGACCGCCCCCTTCCTTGCCGCCGCGCGGATAGGTGCGGTGCGTCGCCGTCCCGGCGTCGGTGTAGTGGTTCGTATGCCAGAACAGGCCGCCGTTGTACGCCGATTTGTCCTCCGTCGTGCGGTAGATGTCGATATCGGTGACGTGCCGCGCCAGATCGTCGCAGAGGCGCCACCATCGTGAATCGCCCGTGCGCAGAAAGTGCAGAGCGAACGCCGCCACGGCGTCGTACTGATTGTTGTAGTGCGAGACGACACGCTGACCGGGCGGCTGGAATGCTGATTCATGATCGGCGTGCAGATCGCCAAAGTTCCGCCAGCCGTATTCGTCCGCCAGCTCGCGCTTGGCCAGGAACCCGTGCTCCGGATCCAGCCCGCCGCGGACAATACTCAGATACCCGATGTCCGAACCGACGGCCTCCGGTACTAGGAAGGGCACCACGCCACTCCCGCAGCACCAGTCCGGGGCCGGGTAGACCGACAGAGGATCGTGGACCCAGGCCAGTGGCGGGCTGGAGACCGTATCAGGCGCGAACGCGATCACGGCTCTGTGCGTTTTCTGTTCTCCGCCCTGCAGCTCGTGGACGTCACCCACGGCCGGCCACCAGTCGATCGACAGTGCGGAGGACGTCAGGGCGATGGCCTGCGGAAAGTTCTCCCAGAATTGCGGAATCGCCACGGAGATTTCACGTCCGCCGGAATCGGCGACCACGACCGGGCTGGCTCGCCGGCCCACCGTCCGCCGCCCGGCCTCTCGCAGTTCGTATCCCCGATACCGGAGCGGCACGCGGCCATCCCGGTTGCGGTGAATCGGGCCGTCCCAGACGTCGGCGCCGCTCGACTCCTGGTGGATCGCAAATGGCAACGCCACGTCGGCGCCGGCGGCGCCCGGCTCGGGCGCACATCTGACGCGATCAATCGAATGGGCCAGCGCGAACACAAGCCGCGCCGACGTCAGCAGCACAGAGCCAGGGTCCCCAAGAGGCCATTGGCCGCCCACATGCTCCGCGCGCCTGTGGTTCCGAAGCGTCACGGCCAGCCGGACGGTCGCCGTCTGCGCAAATACTTCGACTCGCGCAAATACATCCAGCGGCAGTTGCGCTCCGATCGTGCCGCTCACGTCGATGTCGGCTCGCAGCGGGCCCTGCTCGCGTACGGTGACCCCGGTGACCAGGCCACGATGCTGCCGGCCCTCGTGTTCCACGAACAGACCGGACGCGGTCCCATCGATGGTTCGCGCGTCACCAACAGCCACGTCAGACAACGGGAATGCCCCGCCGACTCGGATATCGAATGTGGCGATTCCTGTCGCGATCCGAATGCCGTCGGCTGACACCACGACGCGGAGCCCGAGGTCCGGTGACGGCACAGCGGTGTCGCCGACACGCGCGCTGTATCCCTCGGCACGTCCGTTCGCGGTGTCGAACCTCGTATCAATCAGCGCCCATCGGATGGATCCGTCGGGCCACAGATCAAGGGCTCGCGCCTGCACCGGCACCGGGCCTGCCGGCCCGTCCACGCTGATCTCCGACGTACTGCGGGCTGCCGCCTCCGGCAACGGAAAGCCAAACGTTACCGGCTCACCGCGACGGGTCAGGCCCCACGAAACGCCGTTCAGATTGCTGAGCGGAACGCTGATGCGATCAGGCATGTACGGAAGCGAAGCGGCAATTCAGGACGTTTGAGTTTACCCTAGGCAGCCAGATGCCCATCCAGCGCGACGTGCGGTCTCTGCGGGCAACGTGGCTTCTCGTGGGACTCGGCGTGCTGGCCCTCGGCTACCTCTCCCTGGGATTCGGCGCGCTGGGATTCGACCTCGGACGGTCGTATCCAATCGATCTGCGGCTCCGATGGACTGAATCGCGGTTGCTGCTCCAGCACGTCAATCCGCAGACCGCCGGCCATCCCGACCCCGAGCTCTCCGAAGCACACCAGGTGATGCAGCGGCTCGGCGGAAGCTATCCCCCGTGGGCGTACGCGACCGGTCTCGCCCTCACGCCACCTCTGCCGTGGACGACGACGCGTTGGTACGCGTTCATCCTCAATGCGCTGGCGATCGGTGTGCTCGGATGGTGGTGTCACGACCATCTACGCCCGGCGGGCGGCACCTGGTCATGGCTGGCCGTGGCCGCAGCCTTCGCGATCTTCCCGGTTGCCATCTGCATCAGCTACGGCCAGTATTCCGTCATCGTCGCGGCCTGTGTGGCACTGGCCGAGCGCCTGCTTTCCAGGCCGGCACCAGGCGCGCAGGTGATGGCCGGAGTGTTGATAGGCCTGGCTTGCGTCAAGCCGCAACTGGCGGGCCTGTTCGTCCTGGCGCTCGTGGTGGAACGACGGTGGATCGCCGTCGCATCCTGGGCCGGTTATCTCGCGCTCGCAAGTGGAATCGCCGCATGGCTGGCTGGATCCAATCCCGTGACGATGCTGGCGACGAGCACTCGTGAGGCGTCCGCGTTTGCCTTTCTTTCTCACAATATCCTGACGCATTGGGCAATCGCGGTGCTGCCGTTTCAGGCGGCGACGCTTGTGCTGGCCCTGGCGGGCGTCGCGGCGACAGCCGTGCTCCTGGTGAGAAACCGGCAACAGCCCAGGCTCGTGCGATGGAGCGTCTGTGCGGTCATCGCGATGTTCTGGGCGTATCGCAAGCACTACGACGTTCCGTTGATGATTCTGCCGGTAACGGCCCTGTTGCTGTCCGCCGTTGAGGTGCCATCGCTCAAGCGATCGCTGGCGTTTCTGGCGCTGGGCGCCACGCTCTGGTTGCCGATCCGGGATGCGCAATGGGACTGGCCGGCGTTACAGATTGCTGATCTTGCCATCTGGGTGACGATCCTCGCCGTGCTGTTATCCTCAGCAAAGGACGGTCCAAGGGTTCAACGCGGTCCGGTCCAAAGGTCCCAAGGCCCGGGGCAAAGACCCCGGTAAAATGAACCGATATCTGACCTGTTGAGCGCGTCTCTGGCACCCCCTGCCGTATCAATCGTCATCCCGGTCCGGAACGATGCCCGGCGTTTGCGCCGTTGTCTGGAGACGCTCCGTGAGGCCGCCAGTGGCGCCGTGTTCGAGATCATCGTGGCCGACAATGGCTCAACAGACGACTCGGCCCGCGTCGCGGCGGAAGCCGGCGCGATCGTCGTCCCTTTGCCCGATCGACGCGTGGCCCAGGTGCGGAATGAAGCGGCCGCTCGCGCGCGTGGCGAGTACCTCGCATTTGTGGACGCCGACCATGAACTCGATCCGGGCTGGTCCCATGCCGCGATGCGCGCGTTGAGTGATCCGGCCATAGACGCAGCGGGCGCTCAGTACTATGCGCCGGCGGATGGCACATGGGTACAGCGCGCGTACGATCGCCTTCGCCGCCATCGATCAGGCGACCATGCGGTGGGCTGGCTTCCCAGCGGCAATCTGATCATTCGACGCGCGGCATTCGAGCGCCTCGGCGGATTCGATGCCGCGCTCGAAACCTGCGAAGACGTCGATCTCTGTCAGCGTCTGACCGCCGGTGGCGGCCGGATCATGGCCGTCGAAGGCATGCGCAGCGTCCATCTTGGCGATCCGGCCACGCTGGCGGCGCTCTTTGGCGGAGAACTCTGGCGCGGCCGCGATAATCTCCGCGTCAGCCTGCGCGTGCCGCTGACGTTCCGCTCGACGCCGAGCGTGGCATTCCCCATCGTCACGCTGCTCGCGATG
>DASUGC010000104.1:0-3702 GCA_036274235.1 Vicinamibacterales bacterium | reverse complement strand
AGCTTTCTTTCACCGAGTTTTCAAAGTCTGGTCATCTTCGGCGCGGCGGGCGCGGGCCCTGTTTTCGAACTCGGCCGCTGGTGGACGCCGCTCAGCGCCAACTGGCTGCACGGCGGCCTGCTGCATATCGCCTTCAATGTCATGTTCATCCGGCAGATGGCTCCGGATGTCGGCGAACTGTACGGCCCGGGCCGCATGGTCATCATCTATATCGCCGGGGGCGTCATTGGGTTCGTCGTCAGCTCCTTCGCGGGCCAGTACTTGAGCTTTCTTCCTCCTCCCTTCGGCGGAGCGCCCGTCACGCTCGGGGCATCGGCGTCCGGATTCGCGCTGCTCGGGGCGTTGCTCTACTACGGACATCGATCGGGCTCGCGCCACGTGCACAGCCAGGTCATGAGCATGGCGATCGGCATGTTCGTGTTCGGCCTGATCATGCCGGGGATCGACAACTTCGCCCACGCCGGCGGATTCGCCGGCGGCTACCTGGTGGGCCGGCTGCTGGATCCGCTGAAGCCCGAGCAGATCAACCACATCGTCTTTGCGCTGGTCCTGCTCGCGCTGTCGATTCTTTCCATCGTCGCGTCCTATGTGGACGCCGTCGTCGTTCGCCTGTCGTGAACCCCTAGGACTTCTGCATGCGCAAACCCGTTGTGTTGATTACTGGTGCGTCCGGCGAGATCGGACACGGCCTGATCGATCGCCTGGCCGCGGACAACTCGCGCGGCATTGTCACGCTGGACCTGGCGCCGCTCGAGGCGGCGCAGGCCAGGAAAGTTCAGCGCGAAATCGTCGGATCGATCCTCGATCAGTCCGCGCTCGAGCGCATTCTCGCGGAGTTCGAAGTGGATCTGGTCTTCCATCTGGCGGCGCTGCTGTCCACGCGATCCGAGTTTTCGCCGCGTACGGCGCACGAGGTGAACGTCGAAGGGACCTTGAACCTGCTGGAATTCGCGCAGCACGAATCGGAATCGCACGCGCGGCCGGTGGTGTTTCTCTATCCGTCGTCGATTGCGGCCTTCGGCCTCCCCAGCCTGGAGGAGAAGACCGCCGCGGGCAAAGTTCGCGAGGAGCAATACAACCTGCCCGCGACGATGTACGGCTGCAACAAGCTGTATTGCGAGCAGCTTGGCCACTATTACTCGCATCACTACAAGCGTCTGGCGCCGGGGCCGCGGCCGGCCGGCGTCGATTTTCGCGCCGTGCGGTTTCCCGGCTTGATTTCGGCCGATACGGTGCCGTCCGGCGGGACCTCCGACTACGCGCCGGAGATGATTCACGCCGCGGCGAAGGGGGAGCCGTACGCCTGCTTCGTCCGCCCGGATGCGCGCATTCCGTTCATGGCCATGCCCGACGGCGTCGAGGCGCTGCTGAGGCTGGCCGCCGCGCCGCGCTCGACGCTCACCCGATCCGCGTACAACCTGGGCGCGTTCGCGCCGAGCGCCGACATGATCCGCACGGAAGTGACCGCGGCATTTCCATCGGCGGTGGTCACCTACGCCGTTGACGAGAAGCGCCAGGGGATCGTCGATTCATGGCCGGAAGACGTCGACGACACGGCCGCGCGTCGCGATTGGGGCTTTTCACCGCGATACGGGTTTGAATCGGCGTTTCATGAGTACCTGATTCCCAGGATCAAGCAGCGATATCGGTAGCGCCATGTCTCCATGGCTGCCTGTGAGACAGGTACCATCGTGTTATGTCCGCCGGCCTCGATCCAGCCCTCGTCGTGCGCGCGTATCGCGAGGGGTTGTTCCCGATGGCGATTGAGGGCGGCGAGATTGGATGGTTCTCGCCCGAACGCCGCGGGATCCTTCCCCTCGACGATTTTCATGTGCCCGCGCGGTTGGCACGCACCCTCCGCACGCGGCCGTTCGAGATTCAGGTGAGTCGCGATTTCGAGGGCGTCATCCACGCGTGCGCCGAGCGGCCGCGCGAAGGGACCTGGATCAGCGCAGCGATCATCGACTGTTATGTCGCGCTTCATCGGCTCGGGCTCGCCCATTCGGTTGAGGCCTGGCGGGATGGGCGCCTGGCCGGCGGGCTCTACGGCGTCAGCCTCGGCGGCGCGTTCTTTGGCGAGTCGATGTTCCATCGAGAAACCGGCGCGTCCAAAGCCGCGCTGGTGGCGCTGGTGGATCGACTGCGGCGCCGCAGCTTCAGCCTGCTCGATACGCAGTGGGTGACATCACACCTGGTGCAATTCGGTGCGATTGAGATTCCAAGGAAGGAGTACTTGCGGCGCCTGAAGACGGCGCTGGCCAAAGACTGTTCGTTTACCTAGCCTGCAACCTGCTGCTACCGGCTACCTGCAACCTGCTATCTGCTACCTGTTCTCAGTGCACCGTATATGGCTCGCTGAGGGTGAAGGGCGCGACGACCGCGTCGAACTCGCCGCCGGAACGGGTGACCATCTGATAGGTCCCTTCCATCTTGCCGTAGGGCGTGCCCAACGGGCAGCCCGAGGTGTAGGTGAACGCTTCCCCCGGCGCGAGCACCGGCTGTTGGCCAACCACGCCGGGGCCTTTGACCTCTTCCACGTGACCGGAGCCGTCGGTAATGATCCAGTGCCGTGAAATCAGCTGTACTGTGTCATCACCCTCGTTGGTGATGGTGATGGTGTACAGGAAGAACCACTGCTGTTGGGCCGGCCGGGATCGGTCCGGCGCGTACTCGCTCAGGACCTGGACACGAACGCCGCGAGTCGTGGCTTCCGACGAGAACATGGCGCCATCATGAACGATCGTCCCGACCGGCAGCAAGACCTCTCGCGCGTGGGCCTGTGCGCAGCCTGCCGGCACGCTCGAGTGATCGAGAGCGATCGGGCCTCGCAGTTCTGGCTCTGTGAGTTGTCCCGCACGGACCCGGCGTTCCCACGGTTTCCGCGGTTGCCGGTGGTGACGTGTCGGGGTTACGAGGAGCAAAAGGATTTCACCTTGTAGCGCCGTGTAGGGGCATGTAGGCGTTGGGACCGTTGGGTCTGGTAGCCCAGCGTCGCTGGGCGTAGCGCTGACAGGAACGGGCGCGAAAACAAGAGCCGTCGATCAAGTGGCTCTTGTTTTCTCGATCGTTCCTGTCAGCACCAGCCGCCGTAGGCGGCTGCCAGCCCCAACGCCTGCATGGCCCTTCATGGCCTACAAGGTTGATCAGGCTTTACGCGTTTCGATCGGCGTTCTTCGTGCCCAGCTCCTTCCGCGTCTCCGTGTGATCGGACAGGACCCCGGATCGAAGTACGATATTGCCCATGCACGCGCTCGAGCCCGCTCGTCTGAAGCCCGGTGTCACGATCGATCAGCTGCCGGATGCGGCGCCTGTCCTGTCGCCGGCGTCCGCGCCGCCGCGCATTCGGGGGCGCGCGCTGATCTTCTGGGACCCGGCCGCCCCGGCCGGGACGAAAAAGCGCGACGCGATCGATACCGATCAAATCACGCCGGCCGCCGATTGCGTGTCCGAAAGCCTCGAGACCCTGGATGAGAAATGGAAGGCCGGATCGTTCCGGCACCTGATGCCGGACTTTCGCGCGCGCGTGCACGCGGGCGAGACCTTTCTGATTGCCGGGGATCGGTTCGCGATCGGGTCATCGCGCGAGATGAGTCCGGCGGGCCTCAAGGGCGTGGCCGAGGAGGCCGGCCGCGAGCTGGTGATTATATGCGGCCAGAACATGGGCGACATCTTCCGGCGCAATGCGTTCAACCTCGGTCTTCA
>DASUGC010000103.1:0-9682 GCA_036274235.1 Vicinamibacterales bacterium | reverse complement strand
AGCGGAACCACGTTGATCTCCGCCAGCGACGTGGACACCTTCATCGCCCTGGCGCGTCGGCCGCCAGTCCGGCTCGGTGGCTGTTGAATCGGCTCAAGCCTGGGCATTACGTAAAATTACGTTCCGCAATCGTCAGGAACTCGAGCGAGAAATCCTCCATCTCGTTCGCGAAGGCTTTCACGCGGCTCGTCAGGTCGTTGTAGAAATACACGGCCGGAATCGCCGCGAACAAACCCATCGCCGTGGCTACCAGCGCTTCGGCGATCGGCGGCGCGACGACGCCAAGGCTCGTCGAGCCCGCGGATCCAATGGCCTGGAACGCCGTCATGATCCCCCACACCGTGCCGAACAGGCCGATGTACGGGGTAATCGATGCGGTCGTCGCCAGAAATGCGATGCGGTGCTCCAGGCGAGCGATCTCGGTCGTGGACGCGCGCAGGAGCGCGCGGTCCACGGCCTCGAGGCTCCGTAAGGTTGGACGTCCGCCGGTTTCCGCCGGCCGGTCGCCCTGGTTCCGCATCTGCGCCGTCAGTTCAGCGTAGCCCGACTGGAACAAGCCCACCAGCGGGCTGGCCGGCAGGCTGCCGCAACTGGCTTGCACTTCGGAAAAGCGGCTGCTCTTGCGGAAGACGGTCAGGAACGAGGTGTTCTGGCGCGCCGCGCGACGCAGGTAACTGGACTTGAAGGCGATGATGGCCCACGACGCGGCGGAGAAGAGCAGCAGGACCGCGAGCACGAACTTGACCACCAGGCCCGCATTCAATACGAGCGAGATGACGTCGGTGGAAGCCGGAGCAGTCGAACCGGTGGGATCCTGAAACGCCAGGATCAGAACGCCAGACGCGCGCAAAGACACCTCCACTACCGAAGTGGTGATGCGCCGCTGGGACAGCGCGAAGTCTTCACACTAGCACGCGATCAGATCGCTGTCAAAGGTTTGATACGATGGGAGTTCCGGTTTTCGAGATGCTCCGCTTCCTGAGCGTGCGCCACCTGGCCGTGATCGACCGAGTCGAGGTGGACTTCGAGCCAGGCCTCAACGTCCTGACCGGCGAAACCGGCGCCGGCAAGTCCATCCTCGTCGAAGCCATCGACCTGCTGGTTGGCGGTCGCGCGAGCGCGGACCTGGTCCGCACCGGCGAGGACCACGCCACGATTCAAGCCATCTTCGATCTGCCCGCAGCCGCGCCCGGACTTTCCGGCCGCGAGGTCATCGTCCGGCGGGAGATCTCGTCGCAGGGCCGCAGCCGCGGTTTTATCGACGATGCTCTGGCCACGGCCGGCGCGCTCAAGGAACTGGGGGCCTCGGTCCTGAGTTTGCACGGGCAGCACGAGCATCAGTCGCTGGTGGATCCACAGGAGCACGTCGATCTCCTCGATGCGTTCGCGGGGCACGCCGACCTTGTTGGCACACTGTCATCAACGTACGACCACTGGCGGAACGCGGCCGAAGCGTTACAACGCACGCAGTTGACCGATCGCGAAAAGCGCGCGCGCTCCGAGATCGCGGCGTTTCAGCTTCAGGAAATCGACGCGGTGGCGCCGCGCGCCGGCGAAGACGATGCCCTGGCGGCCGAGCGGCAGGTGCTCGCGAACGCCGATCGGCTCAGCCGTCTGTCGAGTGAGGCCTACGCGGCGCTTTACGAAGGCGAGGGAGCCGCGCTGAGCACGCTCGCCAGTGTCTGGAAACGCGTGAGCGACCTGGCGGCGCTCGATCCGCGCGCCGCGACGCATCTCGAGGCGCGCGATGACATTCACAACCGCCTCGAAGACCTCGCGATCTTCCTGCGCGACTACCGTAACCGGCTCGACGCGTCGCCCGATCGCCTCCAGGCCGTGGAGGATCGGCTCGCCGCGCTCGAACGCCTCAAGCGGCGCTACGGCCCCGGGCTCGAAGACGTCATGACCCGCCGGCTTGCCCTGCAGGCGGAACTCGACGAGCTTGGCGCCGGCGACGAGCGGGCCGCGCAGCTCGCCGAAGCCGAGCGACGCATGCGCTCGCAGTACCGTGACATCGCGGCCGCCGTGCATGCGTCACGTCTCACAGCCGCGCGGACGCTGGGCGCGGCGCTGGCGCGCGATCTCTCCGAACTGGCGATGCCCGCCTGCCGCGTTGATGTTCGAGTCGCCGCGGTTGAAGACTCGGCGCGGTGGACCCGGCGCGGCACGGATGATGTGGAGTTTTTCTTTTCGCCGAACCTGGGTGAAGATTTGCGTCCGCTCGCCCGGATCGCGTCGGGCGGCGAGCTCTCGCGGTTCATGCTGGCGCTGCGCCTGCTGACACGGCGCGAGGCGGCGGGGCAGACGCTGATCTTCGATGAGGTCGATGCCGGCATCGGCGGCGCCGCGGCCGACGCCGTGGGGGCGCGGCTCCAGGCGCTGGGGCGGCATCAGCAGGTGCTGTGCGTGACGCACCTGGCGCCGATCGCGGCCCGCGCGGATGCGCACTTTGAGATCGTCAAGCAGGTCAAAGGCGGGCGCACGCACACGTCGGTCAGGAAACTGGACGCCGCGCAACGCGAGCAGGAAGTGGCGCGGATGATTGCCGGCGCCGCGGTGTCGCCAGCGGTGCTGGCCTCGGCTCGCGAGATGCTGGCCGCCAGAAGTTCAAGCGAAGAAAAGACGAAAGATGCCGGCACGCCAGAACGCCGCTCCCGCGGAGGCCGTCGTGGCGCGTAAGTATTTCGTCCAGACGTTCGGCTGTCAGATGAACTATCACGACAGCGAGCGCATCGCAGGCCTGCTCGAGCGCGATGGACTTGTCGCCTCGGACTCCGCCGCCGACGCAGACGTCGTCGTCATCAACACCTGCAGCGTTCGCGAGCGAGCCGAAGACAAGCTGTATACGGAGCTGGGCGAAGTGCGGGAGCTCTCGCGCGAGAACGGGCGCGATCCGATCGTCGTCGTGGCCGGCTGCGTCGCGCAGCAGGAAGGGGAGCGGCTGCTCAAGCGCGATGCGTCCATCGACGTCATCGTCGGCACGCAGAGCCTCAAGCAGATGCCGGCGCTCATCGCGCGCGCGGAGGCGCGCCGGCAGCCGGCGATTGACGTCCAGCCGTACGACGACGTGTCGTTTCCACTGGGCGTCGCGCGTCCGTCGGATCCCGCGCGCGCGTGGGTCACGATCATCGAAGGCTGCAATGAGTTCTGTTCGTTCTGCGTCGTCCCGTACACGCGCGGCCACGAGCGGATGCGCCCGGTGGCGGACATCCTGGCGGAGGTGGATGCCGCCGCGGCATCAGGCCGATGTGAAGTGCAGTTGCTCGGGCAGATCGTGAATCACTATCAGGCCCCTGACGATCCGGGCTGCGACTTCGCGGAACTCCTGCGGCGAGTGGCATCGGTGCCGGGGATCCGCCGCGTCCGATTCGCGAGTCCGCATCCGCGTCACGTGACGGATCGACTGATCGACGCGATGCGAGACGTGCCCGGCATCTGCCGCCATCTCCATCTGCCCGTGCAGTCCGGTTCGAATCGAATCCTCAAAGTGATGCGGCGCCGTTACACGCGCGAGGAGTATCTGGAACTCCTGGCCCGTCTGCGCGACCGCCTGCCAGGCATCGCGCTGTCCACGGACATGATCGTCGGATTTCCGGGCGAGACCGGCGAGGACTTTGATCTCACGCTCGATCTGGTCCGGCAGGCGCGGTATCACTCGATGTTCTCGTTCAAATACTCGGCGCGGCCAGGGACGCTGGCGGGCAAACGCTACCCGGACGACGTGCCGGAGATCGTCAAGACGGAACGCATCGTTGCGCTGCAGCGGCTTCAGGCTCAGACTCAGGCTGAGCTGTTCGCCGGCATGGTGGGTGAGGTTCACGAGGTGCTCGTCGATGGCGTGTCCCGGCGTCGTGCGTGGGAAGTCAGCGGCCGCACGAGCGGGAACAGCGTCGTGAACCTGGCCGGCCCGGCCGATTGGATCGGTCGCATCATGCCGGTGCGCATCACCGGGCACGGGCCGAACAGCCTTCGAGGGGAAGCGATCGCGCGCGAAGTCTCAGGGGAACCAGCTCATGCTCGTTGAAATGCAGATCAAGGGATTGATGCTCGATCCGGTGACGAACGTCCCGATTGTGATTCTGCGCGACGAGGACGGGCAGCGGGTGCTGCCAATCTGGGTGGGCCCCGCGGAGGCGAACGCGATTGCGCTGCAGATCGAGAACCTGTCTCCGCCGCGCCCGATGACACACGATCTGCTCCGAGACGTGGTGGGCGCGCTCGGCGTGACGGTCTCGCGGGTGATCATCTCGGACCTGAAAGGGAGCACGTACTACGCCTATCTCGAATTGCGCCAGGGGGAGGACGTCATCCTCGTGGACGCCCGTCCCAGTGATGCCCTGGCGCTGGCCGCGCGCACGCGGGCGCCGATTTTCGTGCAGTCCGCGGTGCTCGATCAGGAGAAATCGCTGGATGTCGCGACGGATCAGGCCGATCAGGATCGGCTCCAGCGGTGGCTGGAGAGCCTGGATCCCGACGATATGGGATACAAGATGTAGTGGTGTTCTTGACAGGGACACTGCGGGGCTCCAGAATGGCTCGGTTCGGGTCCCACAGCAATGATCATCGCAATCGCCAACCAGAAGGGCGGCGTCGGCAAGACGACGACAGCCATTAACCTGGCGGCCGGCTTCGCGCTCCGCAAGAAACGCACGCTGCTCATCGACCTCGACCCGCAGGCCAACAGTTCCATGTCGTATCTGGATGCGATGGCGGTGGAGAAGTCGATGTACGACGTGTTCGTGGACGGCTCGCTGGCGCTCAGGGATGTGATCAAGCCGTCGACCCAGCCCAACCTGTGGGTGGCGCCTTCGCGCATTGCGCTCGCGAAACTCGAGGCGCGGCTGGTGGGGGAGCTCGACTCGCATTTCAAGCTCAAGGATCGGCTGTCGGCGGTCCTCGGGGACTTCGATGTCGTGGTGATTGACTGTCCGCCAGCGCTCGGGCTGTTGACGGTCAACGCACTGGTTGCAGCGACGCACCTGTTGATTCCCATTCAGTCGTCGTACTTCGCGCTTGAAGGGACGGACGACCTGCTCGAGACCATCGAGAAGGTGCGGAGCCGGGCGAATCCGACACTGCGGATTCTTGGCGTGCTCATCACGATGCACGACAAGCGGACATCCCTGGCGCGCGACATCCGGGACCAGATCGACAAGGTATTCGGCAAGAAGGTGTTCCGCACGGTCATCACCAAGAGCGTGCGGCTGGAGGAGAGTCCTGCGTACAAGGAATCCATCTTCCAGTTCGCGCCGGATTCGTCCGGCGCCAGCGAGTATTACCGGCTGTGCGAGGAGGTCATCGATCGTGTCTAAGCGCGGGCTTCCCATTTCACTCAAGATGCGCCACGACGCGCATTACGTTGACGCGCTGGCGAGTTCGGCCGGCAGTCCCATTGGCCGGCTGGTCGCCATCGAACTGATCGATCCCAACCCTGACCAGCCCAGGCAAGTCATGGGGGACCTGTCTGAGCTCAAGGCGTCGATCGCCGAGAAGGGGATTATCGAGCCCCTGATCGTCCGCCAGCGCGGGGCGCGGTATCAGATCATCGCCGGTGAGCGCCGGTACCAGGCGGCCAGCCAGGTCGGCCTGCGGGAACTGCCCGTGGTCATTCGAGAGGTGGACGATACCGAGATCATTGAGGTCGCGCTGATCGAGAACATCCAGCGTAAGGACCTTGGAGCGTTCGAAGAGGCCGAGGCCATGTCGTCCCTGGCGAAGCGGTGCGGGTATACGCACGAGGACTTGGCCAAGCGGCTGGGCAAGGCCCGCACGTCCGTCACCGAGGCGTTGGCCATCGCGGAGATGCCCGTGGACATCAGAAAGCTTTGTCGGCTGGCCGACATTTCCTCTAAGTCCTTGCTTTTACAGGTAGTTCGCCAGCAGACGCCCGAGAAAATGGCCGCGCTGATTGAGCAACTGACGCGCGAGGGCCAGGGCGCCATTACCCGCGAGCAGGCGCGCAAAGCGACCGCCAAAGCGCCGGCCAAGCTCGGCCGTCCCAAGGCCTTCGTGTTCAACTACAAGCCGCCGACGAAGACCTTCAATCTGAGACTCCAATTCAGAAAGAGCGACGTGGACCGCACCGAGGTCATCGCGGCGCTCGAAGCCATCATCAGCGAACTCAGGCACGGGAAGTAGCTGGCGCGCGGATCCGTTCCACGTTTCGCTTTCGCCATTCGCTTTCGCCCCAGGGTTCTTTCGCCGAAGCCCGGAAGGTGCCGGCAAAGGTCCCGCGTCGGCCGATGCTTCCGTTGATTGCCAGGCAGGACCGCCGCAGGCGAGTCGAGGGCCGAACGTTTGGGCGGTGACCAGGTTCGGCAGCTTGGACCTTGATCGCCAGCGGGCCAGGCGTCTACTTACAGCCTATAGTTAACATAATATATGTTATCAGACGTTAGCGAAATGCGGCCGGAAACAGGCCTGTGGATGGATTGTGCGGGTGTTCCGGCGCCTCGGCCAGCACCCCCTGGGCCTCGTGCTATCGTGCCTGTCGAAGCCTCGTGTCCATCCTTGACCGCTACGTCCTGCGGCTGATTCTGCCGCCGTTTCTCATCGCGCTCGGCGTCTTTACCTTCGTCCTGGCGGTGGAGCCGATCCTCGACCGCGCCAAGGACCTGCTCGCCAAGGGCGTCTCCGTTCCCACGGCGGCCTGGCTGCTGTCGTGCCTGCTGCCGTCGGCACTGGCGCTGACCATTCCCATGGCGCTCCTGACGGGCATCCTCATCGCGCTGGGACGCCTCTCGGGAGACCGCGAGTCGGTGGCCCTCGTCGCCTGCGGCGTGAGCCCGTTCCGGCTCCTCCGGCCGCTGCTCGCGGTCGCCGTTCTGGCCGGCGGGCTGGACCTGTACATCCTGGTCAAGGCCGTCCCGGACGCCAACCAGACGTTCAACGACATCGCCTTCCGGACCCTGACCGAACAGACGGCCGCCGACATCAAGCCGCGGGTCTTCTACGACCGCTTCCCGGGCAAGGTCCTGTACATCCGCGACATCCTGCCCAATGGGCGCTGGGCCGGGGTCCTGGTGGCCGACTCCAGGGATCCCCAGCGTCCGTCCGTGACGCTCGCAGACGAGGGAGAGCTCGTCATCGACCGGGAGCACCGGGCGGTCGAGATGATCCTCCGCCGGCAGAACACCTATGCGCCCGGGCGCACGGACCCGCGGGTCTATCTCACGTCCTCGAACGAGGATCTGAAAACCACCATCTCGGCCGACTCGGTGTTCGGGAATGCCCGGACCGTTCCGGGGCTCCATGACATGACCCGGGCGCAACTGGCGGACAGAATCGAGCAGCACCGGCTGCGCGGCGAGCCGGCGCACCAGGAAATCATCCAGCGCCAGCAGATGTTCTCGTTTCCCGTGGCGTGTCTGGTGTTCGCGGTGATTGGCCTGGGCGTCGGGCTCAATACGCGCAAAGAGGGCCGGCTGGCCGGGCTGACGCTCGGCCTGGGCATCATCATGCTCTATTACGCGACCATGGGCCTGGCGGAGGCCTGGGCGAAGAGCGCGGCCAGGACCGCCAACGCGGCCGACCTGATGGCCGGCGGCCGGGTGGACATCATTGCCGGTTGGGCGCGCTGGATCCCCAACATCCTCGTCGGCCTGATTGGGCTGCTGGCCCTGTGGCGCCAGGCGAGGCCCAACGGCCTCAACCTGCCGATCCGCGCCCCGCGATGGTGGACCGAGTGGCGGGCACGCATGGCGGCCCGGACACCCCGCCGCGGTTCGCTGGTCTCTCTCCCCGGCCTCCCCCGCTGGGTTCCCCTGCCGCGCCTGCTGGATCGATACGTCGGTCACGCCTTCATGCGGGCGGGGGCCCTGGCCTTCCTGGGGCTGCTTGCCCTGTACTACATCGGCGCGTTCGTGGATCTGGCGGACAAGATCAAGCGCCCGGGCGACGGCGAGATCTTTTTTAACTTTCTCATCAACTCGACGCCGCAGTTCCTCATCTTCGTGATCCCGGTCGCCACGCTGATGGCCGCGCTCGGCGCCATCGGCGGTCTCACCCGTTCCGGCGAGCTCATTGTCATGCGGGCCTGCGGCGTCAGCCTGTATCGGGCGTCCGCCCCGCTCCTGGTCTTTGCGCTCGCCCTGAGCGGCGTGTTGCTGCTGGTCGAGGAGCGGGTGCTGGGCGAAGCCAACCGCACGGCGTCCACCCTGCGCAATCAATTTCGCGACGAGCAGCCAGGCGAGATCCCCGCCGGCATCGCGTTTCAGCACCATCGCTGGCTGGTGGGCGATGACGGGCGCGTGTACCACTACGCGTTGTTCACGCCGGCCGATCCGGGAAACGGCGGCCGGCCGACCATCCAGGACCTGTCGGTCTTCGACGTGGCGTCGCGCCCGTATCGGTTGACCGCCCACCTCTACGCCGCGCACGCGCGGTTTGACGGCCGCGCCTGGCGCCTCGATCGCGGCTGGTCCCAGGAATTCACCCGTGACGCAGCGGTCCGGCGGGACTTCGAGAATCAGACGATCACGCTGGCCAACATCACCGAATTCCAGAACGCGAACGTCGATCCCGACACGATGACGTACTTCGCGGCGCGCGCCTACGTGGCCCGCCTCGGCGCGAGCGGCTTCAACGTGACCGAAGAGCGCGTCAACCTCCATCGGCGCCTCGCCTTCCCGCTCGTCACGGTGGTCATGACGCTGCTCGCCATTCCGTTCGGCGTCACGATCGGACGCAAGGGCGCGCTGTACGGGATCGGCCTCGCGACGATTCTCGCGGGCTCGTACTTCCTGCTCATGACGTTTTTCGTGGCGTTCGGGTCGGCCGGCCTCCTGCCGCCGATGCTGGCGGCGTGGGGCGCCAACATCCTGTTCGCGGCCGGCGCCACCTACATGATCCTGACGGTCAGGACTTAGGCGATCCCCTGGGCGGCTCGGGCGGAGTTCTGAATGCGACGTACCTGAACGTCACGTCTCCGCTCGTCCCGGGCCGCGCGTTCAGCGTGTCGATCACGAGCAGGAATGACTGGACGCGCGCGATGGTCGGCTTGAGCGTGCGCGGCTCGACGGGCTCGAGCGTGGCCAGCGGGACGCGAATGGACCGCTCGGTCTGGTCCACGTAGACGGATCGCCGCCATCGCTGACCGTTCACGCCGCCCGGCAGCCGAATCTGGACCGACACCCGGACCGGTTGCGCGCTGACCGCGGAAAACTCAATCGCCTCCACCGGCGTGTCGCCGCTGGCGCCACAGGCCAGCGCGACGTACTGCCCCACGGGGTTCCCGGGACCGAGTTGGTATTTCAGCCGGACCTGGGGCCCGTCGTGGGCCACGGTCGCGGTCGACGATCGATCCCGTTCAATCGTCCAGCACGCCGGATCGATCGTCGTCAAAGCCGCGGTGGATGCCGGGCCCGCCGAAGCGGGCGGCGGGTGGGGGTCGTCGCCGACGCGGATCGCGTTGGAGACAATCCACGGCACCTGGCGATCCGGAAGCCTCGCCTCGACGCGGTACGGCCCAGGTTCGTCCGCGCGGTAGTCCAGTTCGTCGATGCCCTGCGCGACCTCCGCGCCGGCGCGGAGCAGCAGGAGTCGCGCCTTGCTCCCAGCCGGCACAGCGGCGTGAATCGTCGCAGGCTCGGCGGTGGCGAGGGTCCCGCCGTACTCCACCCGGCCGGCGGTGTTCGACGCCGAGAACTGCAGCGCGCCGGGGGCGTCGATGAATGCGCGCATC
>DASUGC010000102.1:0-8653 GCA_036274235.1 Vicinamibacterales bacterium | reverse complement strand
GATTGCGCAAATGCGACGGCCGGCAGTCCGAGTAGCATGCAGAAGGCGATGGTTCGCTTCAGCGTCGTTGTCATGAAGGCGGTCTCCTGGAGGAACATCGTGGCACGATTCAGGTGCGGTCTGGAACGAAACTTGTGAACTTAGTACTCCGTAAAACTACGTAGACGAGGTGCGACGTGACGGAAAAGACCTTCTGGCAGACGATTGAAACCACCGGCGATCAACTGGTGGCCACCATCAAACAGTTGATAGAGGCCGGTAACGTGCGGAATATCCGGGTCCGTCAGAAGGACCGCGTCATCGCCGAGTTCCCGCTCACGGTCGGGGTCATCGGCGCCGTGCTCGCCCCGGTTCTGGCCGCCATCGGCGCGCTGACGGCAGTCATGACGGAGTGCACGATCGAGGTGGAGAGGGTCGTGCCGGCGGAAGACAAGAAGAGCGCGTGAAACGGTAGCTACCTGTCCTGGAAGGTGAACTGCCGTAACCCTGACGGCAGCCTCGGCGATGACAGCAGTTCCTCGAACACGCGCCAGCGGACGTCCGGGTGATCGACCGTGCCGCCGTGGGCCTCGACGTACGCGCGCACGAGGTCCTGCCCGAGGTTGTAGTTGATGACGTAGCTGCGGTACTGGTCGAAGAACCGCGTGCGTTGATCCGCGCGGTCCTTCGGCATCATCGCGTAGCGGGTCAGATAGTCCGCGGCGGCCGCTCGATCGATCTCGCTGTTCAGATACCGCCGCGCCGCTTCATTGCCGGCATAGCCCAGTTTCGCCACCGCGCGCTGTACTTGCGTGTAGCGATCCGCCGACGCCGGCGGCAGTCCGGCCAGCGGATACAGGGTGTCCCGCTCGAATGCGGTGCGTTCATCGCCGGGGAAGGCGACCTCGATACCGAAGTTCGCCGTGCCTTCGGCAATCAGGGACTGCGGCGAGAACAGCGGGTAGATCGTGAACTCCACCCAGCCGCGGTCGCGCACCAGATGCTTCTCGAGCAGGCTGTTGTAGACATGATGCCCGGGATAGCCCTCGTGGCAGGCGAGGTCGATCGCGCGATCGATCGTGATCGGCAGATCCGTGTTCACCTGAATCACGCTGGCGTACTGGCCCTTGTACCAGTTGTAGGCGCTCCAGCTCTTGCCCGTGACGTATTCGATCGTGAACGTTTCGCCCGGCGGGAGCGTCACGTGCGCCAGCGTCCTCGCGCGGCAGCCGTCGATGGCCGCGCGGAAGACGGCGTCCAGCCTGGCGGCCGGAACGACATAGTGTGCGCGAAAGTCCGCATAGCGATCCGGAAGCGTGCCGGTGCCGGGCAGCAGGCGCTCGAGCTCGTCGAGCGATGGCTTGAAGTCCGCTTCGGTGAGGTGCGGCGGATCCGCGTCGTACAGCCGCGCCGCTTCGTTGTCGAACGACAGGCGATTGCCCATCAGCATCGCGAGCTTCGCCTGAACGGCGGCGAGTTGCTTGTCCAGATACGTGTGCCGCAAGCGTTCCAGATCGCCGTCGCCAGGGGCCGGCTTGATGTTCTCGAGGTCGCCGCGCAAGTGCTCGGCCCGCGCCGCGAGGTCCGCCAGCGGCACCGGCGCCGCGGTCGGCTTCCAGGCCGGGTTGCCGTAGTAGGCGTCCACGAAGTTCTCGTCGTGCTGGCCTATCGCGAGCGCGAGCCTGACGTAACGTTCCGCGATGTCATTCATGGTCGGTGATGAGGCCGGCGGCGCCGCGGTGCAGGCCGCCAGCAGGATCGTGACGGCAACGGCCGATAACCTGACGAGCAGCGCCATGCGTCCGAGCTTACAATGCCAGCCGCAGATATGCCTACGCTGATCGGACAACCGGCGGTCATCTCGGCCGCCGGAAACAAGCCAAAGCAGATCCAGGAGTTCGCCGGTCGCGTCAATTCCGGCCATGCCGGCGTGAGCGTCGCGCGCATGGTGTCGCCACAGGGCTGGGTTGAGCCCGGGCAGCGGCCGGAGTTCGAAGAGATTACGGTGGTCCTGAAAGGCTGCCTCCGAGTCGAGCACGAAACCGGTGCGCTCGACGTGCGCGCAGGTCAGGCCGTCGTGGCGCATCCGGGCGAATGGGTCCGTTACAGTAGTCCGGAGCCCGAAGGCGCCGAGTACATCGCCGTCTGTCTGCCCGCATTTTCGCCGGCGACGGTCCACAGAGACGAATGAACGCGATCGAAACGCATGGTCTGCGCAAGGCCTTCGGGGAATTCACGGCCGTCGATGGCATCGACTTGACCGTGCCGCGCGGCAGCTTCTACGGGTTTCTTGGGCCGAACGGCGCCGGCAAGTCCACCACCATCAAGTGCCTCACCGGGTTGCTGCGCCCGACCGGCGGCACCTTCAGGCTGCTCGATCTCGATCCGCTGATCGATCAAATCAAGGTCAAGCGCCAGGTGGGAGTCGTGCCGGAGGATCTGGCGCTGTTCGATCGCCTCACGGGCGCGGAAACCCTGTCCTTCGTCGCGCAGGTACACGGCGTCGATCGCGTCGAGGCGCGCGAGCGGTCCAGGGAACTGCTCACGCTGATGGATCTCACCAAGTCCGCCAATGATCTGGTCGCGGACTATTCGCACGGCATGCGCAAGAAGATCGCGCTGTCCGCGGCGCTGCTGCCGGCGCCGCGCCTGTTGTTTCTCGACGAGCCGTTCGAAGGCATCGATGCCATCGCCTCCCGCCAGATCAAGGATCTGCTGTCTGCTTACGTGCGCGGCGGCGGCACGGTGTTTCTGACCACGCACATTCTGGAGATCGTCGAACGGCTCTGCGATCACATCGGCATCATCGCCAGGGGACGGCTGGTGGCGCAGGGATCGATGGCCGAGCTTCGCGCGGGCGGTACGACGGGCCAGTCCCTGGAGGAGCGCTTCATGGACATCGTCGGCGCGTCCAGGTCTTCACCGCTGACGATCGACTGGCTGGGCGGATGATTCACAGCATTCGCGGCCTGCGCGCCCTGATGTGGCTGCGGTGGCGGCTGCTCAAGAACAGCCTGAGCGGCGCGCGCAAGCGCGATTCCCTGGAACAGATCTCCCGGGCGCTCGGGCTGCTGATGCCGCTGCTGATCGTGGCCTTGTCACTCGGCACCTTCGTCGCGGTCAGCCTCGTGGGCTTTGTCGGCGGCCGCATGATGGCCACGGGCGTGCTCCAGCTCGCGTCGGGCCTGCTCGTGCTGCGGCTTCTGCTCGGATTGATGATGTTCGCGATCGTCGCGCTGGCCGCCGTGTCGCCGGCCCAAAGCACGCTGTCGCGGTACACGCGATTGTTGCTGTTGCCGATCCCGCGCCGGCTGCTGCACCTGGTGGAGGTCGCGGCCGGCCTCGGCGATCCCTGGGTGGCCGTCGTGGGAGCGGGCCTGGCCGCGTTTGCCCTGGGATTACTGGCCGGCGGCGCGACGGCCGCCGCGATCGCGGCGCTCGTTGCCGCCGGATTGACGGTCGCGGTGCTGGTGTGCGCGGGGTCCCTGGTCGGGTTTCTCGTCGCGTGGCTGATGCGGGACCGGCGGCGGGGTGAATTGCTGACCCTCGTCTTCGTGATGACGTTCTCGCTGCTCACGTTCATTCCGGCATTTCTCGCGGGCAGCGCGAATGAGGGCGGCGGCCGGGGCACGGGCGACGCCTCGCGGATCACCCGCGAAATTCATCAGATCAACGTGGAGGAATTCGACCGGCATTTGCCCGGCTGGACGCAGTATCTGCCGTCCGAGGTGTACGGCCGGACGATCGCCGCGGCCCTCGCGGCCGATCGCGGGAACATCCTGATCGGGTTCGGCATGCTGGCCGCCGAGGCCGTTCTCCTGTTTCTGGCCTCCGCGCGCGTGCACCGGCAGATGCTGGGTTCGCTCGAAGGCGATCAGAGCCGGCGGCGATCCACGGAAATCAAGCTGGGCCCAAAGCCGCTTCCGTGGTTCTCAGCCGGTGAATCGGCGGTCGCGCGCGCCCTGGTGCGGGCCGCGTTGCGAACGGTCCGGGGACGACTCACGATTCTCCTGCCCGGCCCGATGCTGGCGCTGCTGGTGGCGGTCTTCAACCGGCTGCCGCAAGAGACCTGGACAGTGGCCGCAGCGTCTCGAGGCTATCTCCTCTTCGGCGGCAGCATCGTCTTCACGTTCTATGCGATGCATGCCATCAGCATGAATCTCTTCGGATCCGATCGCGCGGGCCTGACGCTGCAATTGCTCTCGCCCATTACGGATCGTGAGCTGGCGTGGGGCAAGATCGCGGGCTTCGCGGGTATCGTGGCGGCCGGGTTGTGCGTGTGCCTGGCGGCGTCGGTCGCCGTCGCTCATTCCGGCCCGCTGCCGTACTGGATCGCCGTGTTTCTCGGCGCGATGGCGACGATGTGCCTGATCAGCCCGGTCGCGATCTGGTTTTCGGCGATTTTTCCCGTGGCCTCGGATCTCAGCCGGACGGGATCAGCCGGTAATCCGCACCCGTTCCCGATGATCGTCGGCACGCTGTTCACCGCGCTGTTCATGCTGCCGACGGTCGGCTCGCTGGCTCTGGCGGAATTCTGGTTCAAGTCCGCTGCGATGGCGCCGGTGCTCGCCGGAGTGTGGATGCTGATTGCCGCCGCGATCGGCTTGCCGATGGTCAACGTCGCGGCGCGCTCGATCACCGCGCGCCGGGAGAATCTGGCGCTCGTAGCCCAGGGCAAATGACGCGTGTCCCGAAGATCACAAGCGACCTTGTCATCCGACGAATTTGTAGCCCATCCCGTGCATCGTGAGCAGATACTGCGGGTGTTTCGAGTTCGTCTCGATCTTCTGTCTGAGCCAGGCGACGTGCACGTCCACCGTCCGGGTGGACGGCATCGAGTGGTAGCCCCAGACTTCGTTGAGCAGTTCGTCCCGCGTCAGTGTGGCTTCGCGGTGTTCGATGAAGTACTTCAGCAACAGGAACTCGCGCGCGGACAGTTCCAGGGGCTGGCCGGCGCGCGTGACTTGCGCCTTCCGGAAATTCACCGTGATGTCCCCAAACGTGTACTCCGCCGCGCTCTTGCCGGCGACGGCGGCGCTGCGCCGCAGCTGGACCTCGATGCGCGCCAGCAGTTCCAGCAGATCGAACGGCTTCGTCAGGTAGTCGTCGGCGCCGATCTTCAGGCCCGTCACCTTGTCAGCGGTCTGGCCCCGCGCCGTCAGCATGATGATCGGCGTGGTCACCGCTCTCCGCCGCAGCTCGCGGCAGAGGTCGAACCCGTTCATGCCGGGCAGCATGACGTCCAGGAGCATGACGTCGAAGCTGTCACTGGTCGCCAGCTGCAGACCGGCCGTTCCGTCGGTCGCTGATGACACGTGATAGCCCTCGCTGCGCAGTCGGTCGGTCAGCGTGAGCACGAGCCCGGGCTCGTCCTCCACAAGGAGCAGCCGCCTGGCTGGAGACAATGACGCTCGGGTCATCAGGCAGGCTTGGGAGCCGAATCGGCTGCCACCGGCAGGTGCAGCGTGAACCGCGATCCCTGACCAGGCGCCGACGTGACGCTGACGCGTCCGCCCAGCGTCTGCAGCAGCTGCTTCACCAGGCTCAGGCCGAGGCCGTTGCCGCGGATCTGCTGTCCGACGGCATCGCGTCCGCGGTAGAACGGCTCGAAGATATGCGGCAGATCGTCGGATGCAATCCCCTGTCCGCGGTCGGCCACCGATACCAGGACGAAGCCGTCTTCCGGGCCTGCCCCTCGCGAGGCGCTCACGCCGACCCAGCGGCCGTCGCCGGCGTACTTGAGCGCGTTGCCAATCAGATTATTCAAGGCACGGCGGAACGCCGCTTCATCGGCCATGACCTCCGGAACGTCCGCGTCGATGTTCACGTCGAAATCCACGCCGCTCGCCTCCGGCAGCGAGGACGTGGAGGCCACCACGTCGCGGAGTACAGGCACGGTGTCCATCGGCCGCGGCACCACGCGCCGTTTCGCATCCGTGAGGCCGGCGTACTCCAGCACCTGCTCGACCATGTCGGTGAGCCGCCGGCCCTCGGACTCGATCAAATCGCCGTAGCGTTGGGCCTGGCCGGCATCATTCACCACGCCGGCGGAAAGATTCTGCGCCGCCGATCGAATGACCGCCAGCGGCGTGCGGAGTTCGTGCGACACGGTGGCGACGAATTCCATCTGCTGCGCCGCCAGTTTCTCCGACCGGCGCGCATTGACCATGACCAGCCCGGCGCTTGCCGCCAGCACGCTGAGGATGCCGAAGCTCAGAAAGAGGTTGCGACGGCGCGCAGCCGCCACGGCCGCGTCAAGCGAGCCGGCTTCGTGTTGCAGGGCCAGCGTCCAGCCCGCCGTGACCGGCTGCCTCACGGGCGAGCCCGCGCTCTGTTCAATGACCATCGAATAGCTGCGCCCGCGCGCCGAGAGCGGGGGCGCGGTCAGGACCAGTCGATCCTCCCCAGGCGCCGGGACGGCGGCCGGACGGTCCTGTCGTGCGGCGACTTCGGCGTCCCTTCGCCGCATCACGGTCATCGTCGCATCGGTCACCGCCGAAGTTGCGCCGGCGGCCGCGACAAAGCCTCTGAAGACCTCCAGCCGCAGGCCGAAAAATCCGGTCGTCGCATCCGCGGACTTCGCATCAATCTTTTGATTCGCCGCCAGGCCGCGAGAAAAGAGCACATCGTCCTGGCCTGTGGACACCTGCACGCGGACCGGGTCGGATCCGTTTTCCGGAAAGTGCCGCTGCGCCAGCGTCGGCAGCATCGAGGACGCGATGAACGGCTTGTCCAGTTCGACGATGACGAAATTCCGGCCGGTCTCCATCGTCACGCGCATGTCGACGGTTGCTGTGGCGGTGTACAGCCCATTGACGCGCGGAGCCTTGGGTTGTGCGGTCACGGTGTCACGGCGCACCTGCGGAATCAGCAGAGCCGGTACGTTCGTCAGCACGCTGGGCGCGGCGATCGTGAAAATGCCGGGCCCGGCGACATCAGGCACGACGCGGGCGGACACCAGTCGAGCCCGGACCGGCGCCAGGCTGCCGGGCCATTCGGTTGCCTCGAACGCGCGAGCGGAGGGGTTGTATCGATACAGAGTGGTGATGTCTCGCGCGGACTCCAGAAAGTACACGCCGCGGACGATACCGGCGAACGGGGCGGTCTGCTGCCACTCGTCCTGGCGTTGGGCGAAACGCTCGGGGCTCGACGGCGTGAAGTCAGGATCCGGCTCGAACATCTGGTAGGCGCGGCTGATTTCGCGATCGAAGTCGTCGGAAAAATCGCGCGCGCGCCGATCGAGCGATTCGCGGAGCTGGTCGCGCTCGCGCTCGCTCACCTGTCCCACCCACCGGTACTGGAGCGCGCCGAGCGCGACGACCAGCACGACCAGCGCGACGGGCGCCATCAGGCCGAGCGGGAATCTGCGCCGCAACATCGGGATCGAGTCTAGCACGCGGATTTGCGCGAACTGGGCCGGAAACCCCGCGATTCCTGCGGTTTTACGTTCTTAACAATCTCTTAGCGCGCCGTTAACCACGTCCCGTGAACCGGATCGTCTAATCAGCCAGGGAGCATTCCATGAAGCGCACGCTGCAAGCCGTGTTTCTCGCGATGTTCGCTATCGAGGCGCTCGTTGTCGGTCAGGGCACGGAGGTCAAGCGCGTGCTCGGCGAAATTCGCGCGGCCCTTGGTGGCGAAGACAAAGTGGCCGCCGTGAAGTCACTGTCCGCTGACGGGCGCGCGACACGGCTTCTGCCGGACGGGTCGCCAGTCGATCAGAACTTCGAAATGGCGTTCGACCTGTCGGCCGGGCCGGTCAAATTCATGAAGAAGGAAGTGGTCGCCACGATGGGCGACACCACGATCAGCCGCCGATCCGGTTTCAATGGCGACGAACTGATCGATCTGACGGACATGCCGCCGGGCGTGGGCTCATCCGGGGCAGGCAACGTTCGCGTCATGCAATTCGGCGGCGCCGCCGTCAGGCCGATGGGGCAGGCCGCGCCGGAAGAGATCGCCAGGCAGAACAAGGCGCGCCTCGCCACGGCCAGGCGCGACTTCGCGAAGATCGTGATTGCCATGATCGGCGACACGACGGCCGCGTATCCGGTCCAGTTTACGTACGGCGGGCAGGTCGATGCGGCGGGCGGAAAGGCCGACATACTCGAGCTGAAGGCAGCCGATGGATTCGGCGGCAAGCTCTACGTTGACGCCAGAACGCATCTGCCGCTGATGCTGTCGTGGATGGACAAGGAGCCGCTCCGCATGACCGTCGGCGGCAACGGCGGCACCGTGACGACGAATGCGAATGGGGGTCAGGTCCGCACGATCACCAGCGGCACCGGCGCAGGTGCGATGACAGCCGATGACATCGCCCGCCTGCAGGCCGACATGGCGGCCCGTATGAAGGAAGCCGAGGCGAACCGGAAAACCGTCGAGTACCGCATGTACTACGCGGACTACAAACCCATCGACGGCGTCAAGCTGCCGACGCGCATCCAGCGCATGATCGACGGGCTGCCGGCCGACGAGCTGACGCTCGAGAAGATCAAGGTGAATGGAAAGATCGATCCGGGGAAGTTTTCGACGGGGAAGTAATTTGGACTTGTAGCGCGTGGGCCGTGTAGATCTTCCGCGTTCTCAGCGGTTGGATCTGGTGGCCCGGCTCTGCCGGGCCTAGCGCGGCGAGGAACGAGCACGAAAACAAAAGCCGGAAGTCATCATGCGCGGC
>DASUGC010000101.1:0-13637 GCA_036274235.1 Vicinamibacterales bacterium | reverse complement strand
CTGATTTCCCTGGTCTCAGGGGGAAATCAGGCCCGGCCCCTTTTTCGGGAGTCTCCTCATGCGTCGATCGTCTTTCGTCGCCACCAGTCTGCTCTGCGCCACCTTGGCTTTGGTGGCGACCAGCGCCATCCGAGCGCAGCAGCCGCCAGCTCAGGCTGCGGGGCCGCTCGCGCCGGAGAAATACAAGGACATCCAGGTACTCAAGGATGTCCCGGCGGATCAGCTGGACCTGACGATGCGGTACTTCGTGGCGGCGACGGGCCTCAACTGCTCCAACTGCCACCAGCGCGACCAGGCGACCGGCGAGTTCAACTACGCGGCCGACACAAACACCAAGCGCACCGCGCGCAACATGATCAAGATCGTGCAGACGATCAACGCCGGTGACTTCGGTGCCCGCATCAACTGCGGCACCTGCCACCAGGGCTTGAATCGTCCGGCCGGACTCGCGCCGGCCACGATGATGACGCCCGATCAGCTCGCGGCACTTGCCGCGCGCCAGGGCGGGCCGGGTGGCGCGGGCGGGCCTGGACGCGCAGGCGCGGCAGGCGGACCTCCGCCAGCCGGTGGCGGACCGCCGGGCCAGGGGCGTCCGGGCGGCGCGGGCAACCAGGCGCCGGCTCCGGCGGTTGACGATGTGCTCAACAAGTACATCGAGGCGATCGGCGGTGCGTCGAACGTGCAGAAACTGCAATCGCTCGCGATCACGGGGACCTATGTCACGCGCGCGAATCAGACGGTTCCTTTCACGATCGAAGAAAAAGGGAACAAGTACCGGGAGACGGACACGCTGCCGGGCGCGACCCAGGTTTTCGGATTTGACGGCACCGCCGGCTGGATCCAGAGCGGCACATTCGTCACGGATATGGCGCCGTTCCAGGTGCAGCAGTTCACGCGGCTCAACGATCTGCCGCGCATGCTGCACATCAAGGACCTGTATACGAACGTCACCGCGGGCCGGCCGACGACGATCCCGCCGGCGACGCCGGGCGGAACACCGGTTGCCGTCAACCTCGTGCAGGGATCGAACGGGCCGAGCATCGAGCGCTTCTACTTTGACGTGAACACGGGCTTGCTGCTTCGCCGGCAGATCACCACGCAGACGCCGCTCAACGGCCGCCTGACCGAGACGTTCGACTACAGCAACTACAAGCCCGTTGCCGGCGTCATGCTGCCGTTCACGATCAAGCGCAACAACTGGAATCAGCTGGACACGCTGACGATCACGGACGTGAAGCCGAACGTTGCGATTGACGATGGCAAGTTCAGCAAGCCGAAGGGGCAGGGCTGACGACGGGAACGACGGGAACGACGGGAACGACGGGAACGACGGGAACGAAGGGAACGAAGGGAACGAAGGGAACGAAGGGAACGAAGGGAACTAAGGGAACGACGCGAGCACAGTTCTCTTAGTTCCCGTCGTTCTCTTAGTTCTCGTCGTTCCCGTCGTTACTTGATCGCAAACACTCTCGCCGGAAAGCCGCTCCCGCCCGTCGGTTTGGGAAAGCTCACCACCACAATCGCCCCTGCTTCCGGCACCTGATCGAGATTCGCCAGCATCTCAATCTGATAGTGGTTCTGCTGCAGGATGTAGATCTCGAGCGAGAAATCGTCCTTGCTGGCGCGCACGCCCGGGTCGGTGTCGGTCGGCTCGTGGCCTGAGGCCGTGATCTTGCGCTGCTCGTAGAGATACTGCAGCGTTTCCCTGCTCCAGCCGGGATAGTGCGAGATGCCGTTGGCGTCGCGATTCTGCATCGCGTCGGCGTCCGGCCACCGCTTGGACCAATCCGTCCGCATGGCGACGAACGCGCGTGCCGGCACGGCGCCGTGCTTTCCCTCCCACGCCTTCACATCATCCATCGTCAGCGTGTAGTCGGGATTGGCGGCGGCCTTGTCGTGCACGTCGAACACGACGAGCGGCATGACCATTTCGCTCACATCGATCTGATCGACGGTGCGAAGCCCCTTGATGAAGTGCGCCGGCGGGTCAACGTGGGTGCCCCATTGGCCCACGTGCGTGAAGGACTGGGCGAAGAAGCCGGTGCCGTGCGAGGGCACGCTCGCGTCGTACCAGTACAACGTTTCGCGCGTTTCGTCGGGAAAGCCTTTCCAGTGCGGAATGCCCGGTCCGAATGGATGCGTCAGATCGACGAATGTGCCGGTGCTGATCGCATTCCAGGCGTCCGCGAGTGTCGGCGCGGAGACCGCGGGCGGTGGCGCGGCGCAGGCGGACAGGACAAGCGACGAGGACACGAAGAAGGCGCGCAATTTCATGCGGACATGATAGGCGGGCAGGCCGGCATTCCGGATCACGAAAAAAAGACGAGAGATCTACAGCGCGTCACGCAGCAAATCCCGCACGTCCTCGCGAGACGCCGAACGTGGATTCGCATATGACGCCGCGACGACCAGATCGGCGGCGCGGCCGATGTCCTCGCGCCGGAAACCCAGCGCGCCGAGCGACATCGTCAATCCCAGCGTGCGATTCAGCGCCGCCAGACCGATGGCGGCGTCGTCGGCCGAGATCGCCGCCGCGATGCGCGCCATGGCCGCGGGCGCGGCCGGTGTGTTGAAGGCGGCCACGCGCGGCAGGATCGCGGCGTGCGCCGGCGCGTGCGGCAGGCCAAACGTGCCGCCCAGCACGTGGCAGATCTTGTGATGCAGGCCCATGGCCGCCAGGTCCAGCGCCACGGCCGCGGCGTGCGCGCCTCGGAGCGCCAGGCTCCGGGCCTCGAGCGCATCGGGCCGCGCGACCACGGCCGGCAGCGCGCGTGACAGCGATCGCAACGCCTCGTCTGCCGCAGCCAGCGCGATGGGGCTGGCGCCAGCCGCGTACATCGCTTCCACCGCATGCGCGACGGCATTCATGCCGCTGGCCGCGCTCACCGCGACCGGCAGCGATACGGTGAGCACCGGGTCATAGATCACCAACCGGGGCGCCACGGCAGGATTGCGGCCCGTGCGCTTCTGCTCGCCGTCGGTGATGCCCCAGATGCTCGTCATTTCCGAGCCCGCGTACGTGGTCGGCACCGCCGCAATGGGGATCGGCCGATCGAGCGCGATCGCCTTGGCCAGTCCGATCGGCGAGCCGCCGCCGAACGCGAGCAGCACGTCCGGCTGCAGCGCATCGACCTGCGCGATGCCGGCGCGAACGTGCTCGACTGGCACGTGCAGGGCTGCGGCGTCAACCACGCCGACGAGACGATCGCCCAGCCCGGATCGAATCGTCGCCAGATCGCGCGCGCGCCCGGGCGTGGTCACAAGCATCACGCGCGCCAGCGCCAGCGCGTCCAGCTCGGCCGGCAGCCGGTCGATCGCGCCGGCGCCGAACACCACACGGACGCGTGACCATTCGGACGTGAAGGACGCCTGGGGACTCATGACGCGTGGGCGGCCTCGTCCAGGATCCGCTGCGCGTGCGCGACTTCGTCGTCGTTCACGAGATGGCCCATCGCGGGATAGATCTGCGTGGTCACCCTGGCGCCCATGGCGTCGAACAGCGCGGCCGTCTCGCGCACCCTCCATTCGGGAACGTGCGCGTCGCGATCGCTGCAGCCCAGGAACACCGGAGTGCCATCGAAGAATCCGCCGTAGCCGCGCGGTGTGCCGGGCGGCCCGATGACACCGCCGCTGAAGATCACGACGCCCCCGAAGCGAGACGCGTGTCTGGCCGCAAATTCAGCGGTCAGGCACGCGCCCTGGGAAAAACCCAGCAACACGATGTGCCGCCGCGCGACACCCGCGGCCTCGATGCGCGCCACGAGCGCCGAGAGCGTCGCGATTCCCGACGAGAGCCCCGGCTCGTTGCTCGCGATTTCGGCCAGGAAACTGTTCGGATACCACGTACGTCCGGCCGCAGCGGGCGCCAGATACGTCATGGCAGGGCGATCCAGCCGAGGAACCAGATCGAGGATGTTCTCAGGCCCGGCGCCCCGGCCGTGCACCATGATGGCGACAGCCGATTGCCCCAACGGCGGACCGGCCTGCGACACGGGCTGTCCACCATGCGGATCCATCAGCGGTACTCGACAACCGGGAGCTTGGTCTCGATTTCGCGCCGGTACGGCTCTTCCCACGGCGGCAGTTTCAGGCCCCGGCCGAGCGTGGATTCGTCCTCGTCCACCGTAAAGCCCGGCTGGATCGTCGCGACCTCAAACAGCACGCCGCCCGGCTCGCGGAAGTAGATCGAATTGAAATAGCAGCGGTCGCGGACGTCAGTCACTCTCAGGCCCATCTGCAGCAACTCTTGCTGCAGCCGCCGCTGCTCGTCGTCCGTGGAGATCGCCATCGCGACGTGGTGCACGGTGCCCAGGCCGTTGATGCCCAGAGGCGCGGTGGACTCTTCCACGACGTCAATCGAATGGCCGGCGCCAGTACCCCCGACAGATAGCCGCGTGCGCGGTCCGGCCTCGTTCACGATTCGATAGCCCAGCAGCCCGGTCATCAGGCCGACTGTCGCCGCGCGCGAACGCACGGTCATCGTGACGCTGTGCAAACCGCGAATCGCTTCGTCCGCCCCGACGCCGTTGCCCGTCCACGGCGCGCGCGTGTCGCCCTCGGTGCCAATCAACTCGAACCAGAGACCCGACGGGTCGCTGACAAAAATCGCGTCCTCGCCAAAGCGGGTCTCGACATCACGAAACGCCACGCGGCGCTCTGACAGCCGCTTCCGCCAGGCCGGAAGCGAGGAGGCGGGCACTGAGAATGCCGTCGTGCCGATCTGGCCGGCGCCTTTTGAACCGACGCGTACGCCTCGCCCTTTGTAGGGAAACGTCGTCCAGATCGTCCCGGGCTCGCCGCGCCGGGTGCCGTAGTAGAAGTGATAGACGTCGTGATTGTCGAAGTTGACGGTCTTCTTGACCAGCCGCAGCCCCAGCAGGTCCAGACAGAAATCCAGATCGGCCTGGGCATCGTCTGCCGTGGCCGTTACATGATGAAGCCCCAGGATCGGATGGGTCATGGATTCGATTTTAGTCAGAGATTCGACAACCCGCTCGAGATCACCGATAATCCGGGCTCCTTTCTGGTTAGCACCAACACTCTCCTGAGTGGCGTCGTTTCGAGGAGCAGAACATGCGCGCGGCAAAGGCATCACACCAGTTCGCCCGGACATCGAAGGCCCTGTTCGCCCTGATATTGCTGGCATTCGCGGGTCTCGCGACCCAGCAGGTGCTGCGGGGCAAGGCCCTCGACTTTCCGAACTCACTGCCATTCGCGAAGCACTTTCTGATTCCCGGCAACTATGTGGTTGGGAGCGTGGACCTGCTGCCGCAGAGCGGAGGCAATGGTTTCGTGTCTGGAACCATCAACGTCTCCGGCGTGCCGGCCAACGCAGACGTGCTGTCGGCCTTTCTCTATTGGGAAACCATTTCGACCAGCGCCAGCCAGAATGACGGCGCCCGATTCCGCGGAAAAGACGTCGAGATCGCGAAGAAGACCACTCAGACCCTGGTACCGTCACTCTCACCCTGCTGGACGGGCGGCGGGCAGAGCAATACGACCTACACGATAACGGCGTACCGCGCTGATGTCCTCAGGGACCTGCCCCGGAAGAAAGATGCCAATGGCATCGCCACCGGCCCGATTCTGGTGAACAGCGCCGATCTCGGGCCGAACGGATATGGGCCGCACACGGTCACCCTGCCGGAGCGCGGTTCCGGAAACGTCGTGCCCCAGAGCGCCGGCGCGACGCTGTTCATCGTCTATCGCGACCTGACGCAGCCGCTGACCAGTATCTCGGTGTATGACGGTCTATTCCTGCAGTCGCCTGGTGTGGCCTTCCAGCAGCCGTTCCGGGGCGTGCTGCAGTCGTCGGCCTCCCATGAAGCGAAGTTCACGCTGATCGGCGGCAGCGGCGCGAACAATACGAGCGATCGGATCCTGTTCCAGAACGCCGCCCTGCTGACAGATGGCTTCAGGTCTGCCAGCTCCGCGACGTCCGACCGCGGCTGGGTCAGCCCCACGTTCGACGTCACGTCACGGGTGCCGGGCACCGATCCGAACGACGGCATGGGCGAGCTCGTGACCGCGACGGTCGATCACACCAAGGACACGCCCAGTGACTGCATCGCGGTTCACGCGGCGATCTACGCGGTGAGCGTGAAGGATGTGGATCACGACGGCCTGCCAGACAAACTGGAGGACACACCGGGCGGGATGAAGGGCGCTGACGGTCAGCCGCTGCCGGACCTGAGGACCATGGGCGCCGGAAGCGACCGCAAGGATCTCTTCATTGAGATGAACGCGATGTACGCGGACCCGGGCACGTCGTACGGACTCGGCGTGAACAAGGTAACCGATGCGGCCGGACACAATCACATGCCGACGCCGGATGCGATCAAGCTGCTCGGCGATGCCTATGCCAACGCGCCGGTGGCCAACCCCGCCGGGCCGCAGGGCATCCGGTTGCACGTCGATGCCGGCCCCACCTACGCGCCCGGCGAGGCGTTTCCCTACATCATCGGGCCCGGCCTCTCGCGCGGCGGCGAAATGATCAAGGAAGAAGACTGCGCCGTGACGGCCGCGCCGCAAAGCTGCCAGTTTCCGGGTTATCCCGGCACGGTGAGCTGGAAGATCGGCATGCAGATCTATCGCGATGCGCCCGAGGCCGCCGATGGCGGCCAGTTGTTCGATCGGCAGACGCTGAACGCGTGCCAGACGAACCCTGGCACCTGCCGCCGGCGATTCGATCCGGAGCGGATGAACTACTTCCACTACGGCCTGTACGTCCATCAGCGCGGCAAGCCGAAGGAACTCTGCGTCAGCCAGCCGACCAGCCAGGACCGCGCGGACTGCCGGGCGAACAATCCCGACTATCACGTCCCCGGTTCGTCCGGCGGCGTCGGCGATCTCATCGGCGGCGACTACATGGTCGCCATGGGCTCGTGGGGCAGGCCGGGCCAGGAATTCATCGGCAATCCCTTTATCGTGGCCGGTGTCTCGATGCACGAAATGGGACACAACCTCGGGCTCGGCCACAGCGGCGACCCGTTCGGCGCCAATTGCAAACCGAACTATTTCAGCATCATGAACTATTCGTACCAGCTGAGCGGATTGCGCAACGCGCTGGGCGAGGCGACGCTGGACTACTCGCGCGCGGCGCAGGGCACTCTGAATGAGGGCGCGCTTCCCGAGACCAGTTTCAATTACCCGTACCTGCCGGTCTGGTACGCGCCGGCAACCGCGGACATTCCGGCGGCGCTCGGCACGCCGGCGTCGACGAAGTTCTGTAACGGTTCGAAATTTCCGGCGACCTTGCCGGCCGGATGGGTTCCGATGGCCAAGGTCGAGGCGACCAGTGTCACCGACCCAATCGACTGGAACGCCAATGGCGTCATCGGCGCGGCCGTGGCCCAGGACGTGAACTTCGACGGCTTGCCGACCACCGGCTCCGCGCTGCCGGGCTTCGACGACTGGTCGAGCCTCCGCCTCGACACCATCGGCAGCAGGCCCAACATGGCCGGATTCTCCGTCGGCATGGACTTCACCAACACGATCGACTTTGTGGGGACGATCGATTTCGTCGGCACCATCGACTTCGTCGGCACGATCGACTTCGTCGGCGGTGTGGACTACAGCAATGGTTACGACTTCGGGGGCACCATCGACTTCGTGGGCACGATCGATTTCGTGGGTGGTGTCGACATGTTTGGCGGCACCATAGACTTCGTCGGGACGATTGATTTCCTGGGCACGATCGACTTCGTGGGCACCATCGATTTCGTGGGCAGCCGGGAACTCGACCGCGACGACCTGACCGCCCAGGGCAATACACCGGCGAACAAGTTCAGAGGCTGCGTCATCGACGGATCCGGCACCAGCGCCTGCGCCGCGGCGGGAGGCGGACCCCGTCATCGCAACCGGCTGACCTGGGAGCACCCGTACGTCGGGACCGTGGCCTCCTACAAGGTCTATCGGGTGCCCGGATCGGCGTTCACGCCACAGAGCGTCAGGACGGTCGTCGGGTCCAACATTCCAGGCACGGCCACGTCATTCGTGGATCAGGAAGAACTGGCGCACGGCGCGGTGGTCACCTACTACGTCGAGGCGACGTTCGACGATGGCGCGGTGAGCAAGTCGAACTTCTTCACGGTCACGTCCGAGAACGACGCGCCGGTCGCGAAGCCGGATCCCACGGTGCCGCTGGACCCGGCCTACACGATCAAGTCCGGGAAGCTGCTCACGGTCCCCGCTCGCGGCGTGCTGGCCAATGACACGGACACGGACAGCCCGGTCCTGTCGCTCACGGCGGCGCTGGCGACGCCGCCGCCGGCGGCCGCGACGGCTCAGTTCCAGTTCAACGCGGACGGCTCGTTCACCTTCCAGTCGGTGAACGGGTTCAAGGGGACGGTCACCTTCAGCTACGTCGCGCTGGATGTGACACCGAGGTCAAGCCGGAACATCCCGGTGACGGTCACGATCACCGTCGGGAAATAGGCCCGGCTATTTCGACAGGCGCCGGCGAATATCCGCGACGAGCGGATCTTCGCCGGCGGCTTCCCGAATCGCCAGATACGCGCGGAACTTGTCCGTCGCGTCGCGCTTCATGCCTTCGCGCACGAGACCCTGGTAGTAATTGACGATCGGAAAGTAGCCGTAGGTCGATTCCTCGTCGAGGAACAGCATCGCGGCCTCTCCGCGGCGCGTGACGCAGCGATCGAATTCCGCGTCGGCCGCCAGGTACTCGCCCGCGGCGAGATAGGCGCGGCCGAGCTCGAAACGTCCAATCCACGTGTCGAAAAGTCTGGTGGACTCCTCCGCCGCCTTGATGGCCGCCGGATAGTCTTTGCTCACGCGCGCCGTCATGGACGCCAGGAGCTTGCCGTAGGCCTGGGATTCGGGCTGCGGCGCCGCGAGGAGCTCCGCGATGAGCGGCGCGGCAATTTTCGGCTGCCCCGCCTCGACGGCGATTCGCGCCGTGAGAAAACGAACTTTCAGCGCCTTGCTCAGCCCAAGCGATCGCTGCGCGGAGGCGACCGCCGCGGCCTTCTCGTTTCTGAGCAGGTGGGCATAGGCCTGGTGCAGCAGCTTGGCCGCGGCGCGGTCCGGATTCTTCGCCGCGATATCGGCCGCGGCGCCCTGCTCGGCAATGCGGATCGCATCGCCGTAGCGCCCCTCATAGACGGCGACGTCGGCCAGTCCGGACGCCGAGAAGGTGGGGCCGTTCGACGGTGTCGTCGCCGCCCGCGTATAGGCATCGATGGCTTCTTTCGGCCGCTCCTGTCCCAGGACCGACGCGCCCAGTTCCAGCAACGCGTACGCTTCGCCCGTGGGCACCTGCTCGAGCACGAGCCGCGCCTGTTTTTCGCCCTCGGCGAAATCGCTGAGGTAAATGGACTGGAGCGCCAGGTTGTTCCGGAAGAGCGTCCGCTTGGGCAGCAACCGGACGATCGCGGCCATCTCGTCGCGCGCCGTCTTGAAGTCGCGGAGCTGGCCGGCGCACACCGCCAACTGGTTGTGACCAACCACGTCGGCCGGGTAGGCCTTGATCAAATCGCGCTGCTCCGCCAGGCACTTCTCGTAATCGCCGGTCAGGCGGAAGTACAGCCCGCGGGTCACCAGCCGCTCGCGTGTCGTCATCGAGTCCATGTGCGACATGGCCTGCTCGACGTAGTCATTGGCCGCCTGCACGTTGCCAAGGTTGCGGGAGGCGCTCGAGAGCAGCACGTAGCCCAGGCCGAAGTTGGGATCGAGCGCGATCGCCTTCAGGAGTTGCTCCTGCACTTCGTCCCATTTGCTGTCGGCCGCGGCGTTCTGCGCGGCCGCGTAGTACCGCAGCACCTCCGTTGATGACGCGGACAGGCTTCGCTGGGCAAAAATCGGGTCCGTCGCCGTCGTGCGATCGCCCAACGCCTCACGCACGTCACCCGCCAGCCGGGTTGCCGCGGGAATGACTTCCTCCGCGGTGTTCGCACGCGCGTGCACGTCGGCCACGACACTGCCATCGACCGCCTGGGTCACCTTCATGCTGACCTGATAGCGGCTGCCCTGTTTCTCGACGGCCCCGGACAGGACCATGTTCAGCCCCTGCTTGGCCGCCAGCTCCCGCGCGGATCCCTCGTCCAGCTTCTCGGGCAGTGCGACACCGACCGTGCGGCGCAAACCCACGCGGTCGTACGCCGTGATGAAGCCGGCGCCTTCCAGGACGCGGCGCAGGTTGGGTTCCAGCGTGCGATCGAACGTGGGCTCGGCGGTGCGGTTCTCGAAGTCCGCAATGACCACCGACGTGTTGCCTGGTGGCGGCGGCGGCGGCTTCAGAAAATAGAGGTACGACGCCACCGCGCCGCCGATGAGCAGGACCGCCGCGGCAATGGCCACGGGCAGCCGCACCACCCGCTTGATGGGGCGCGGCACGCCGTGTTCGTCCAGCGAGTCCAGCGCTTCGGCCAGTTCGGCCGATGTCCGATACCGGTCCGCCGCATCCGGCTGCGTGGCCTTCGTCACAATCGCGGCCAGCGCGTCCGGGACATCGGTCGCCACGGCCTTGAGCGGCGGGAGCGCCGATTCCATGCGCGCCTTCAGTTTTTCCAGCGCGCTGCCCGGGCGCTCCGCGCGCCGGGCGCCGACGAGCATGTCGTACAGAATCAGGCCGTACGTGTAGACATCCGCGCGTTGATCGACGGCTTCACCGCGCGCCTGCTCCGGCGCCATGTATTCGACGGTACCGACAATCGTGCCGAGCACGGTCGCTTCCGTGTACCGCCCGGTCGGGTGCACCGTCTCCGGCAACGCCCGTGGTTCCACGGCAATTTCAGGCGGCGCGCTCGTCGATCGCGCGATCCCGAAATCCATGATCAGCGCCTCGCCGTCATTGCCGATCATGATGTTGGCCGGCTTCAGATCGCGATGAACGACGCCGGCCGTGTGAGCGGCGACCAGGCCTGACAGGACCGATCGCATGATCCGCAATGTCATCGGGATCGGCAGGCGGCCCATTTCCTTGAGCAGGCTGGCCAAATCGCGGCCGTCCACGTACGACATCGTGATGTACTTGATGCCGCCAATCTCTCCCAGGTCGTGGATGCGCACCACGTTGCGATGCGTGACCTGGCGCGCGAGCAGCAGCTCACGCTTGAATCGCCGCTCGATCTCTTCCGCCGCCGCCGGATCCCGAATCGCTTCCGGTTTGATCACCTTCAGCGCGACGACCACCTCGAGCTCTTTGTCCCAGGCTTGATAGACGGCGCCCATCCCGCCCATGCCGAGCAGCTTGACGATGGTGTAACGGCCGAAGGTATCGCCGACGGTCAGGGGGCCCGAATCGTCCGACGCCGCCCGCGGGGACCGAGCCGTGGGCCCCGATGACACCGGCGGCAGCGTTGGGCTCGAACCATCGTCATATCCCGCTGACCGACCCGGCCGGGCCAGTACTGTGGCATCGCCGCCCGCCGACGGCCGCCGCATTTTTTCGGTCCGGTCGGGATCGCCGGCCGCACCGGGTCCCATCAGCTGGGTCGCGTCGGCATCGGCGGGCGCGGCCCGGCGCTGAAGCATCGTGACTTCGCTTGCCGCGGTTGAGGGGTCTGAGCCGGCGCGCACCAGGCGCGTTGCGTCGTCGGCCGTGTCCGGCGGTGCGAGAACCGTGGCGTCCTGCGCGGCTGGGATACCGAGCACCGTGCCGGCCTCCGTTTCCGCGCGGCATGTGTCACACAGCGTCCCGGAACCGGCCACCGGGCGGCGGCCGCAGCGGGGACACAAAATGACGGCGTTCGAATCGCTGGGCACGGGTATCAGATTCTACTCTCAGCGAACAGGGCGCGACCGTGGCATGATCCATCGACGCATGTCCACCATCACCAAGACCGAAGCCCGGTTTCAATGGGCCGATCCGCTTCTCCTCGAACAGCAACTCACGCACGACGAGCGCATGGTGCGCGATACGGCCCGGGGCTATGCGAAGGACAAGCTCGCGCCCCGCGTGCTCGACATGTTTCGTCATGAAAAGACGGACGTGTCGATCTTCCGCGAAATGGGCGAGCTGGACCTTCTCGGTGTGGTGATACCCGAGACCTACGGCGGGGCCGGCCTGAACTATGTGAGCTACGGGCTGGTGGCGCGCGAGATCGAACGCATCGACTCGGGCTTCCGCTCGATGATGAGCGTGCAGGGGTCGCTGGTCATGGTGCCGATCAATGAATTCGGCACCGAGGCACAGAAGCGCAAGTTCCTGCCGAAGCTCGTGACCGGCGAATGGATCGGCTGCTTCGGGCTGACCGAACCCAACTACGGGTCGGATCCCGGCGGCATGATGACGCGCGCAAAGAAGGTTGACGGGGGCTTCTCGATCACTGGTGTGAAATCGTGGATCACCAGCAGCCCGGTCGCCGACGTCTTTATCGTCTGGGCGAAGGATGACGCGGATGTGATTCGCGGGTTCATTCTGGAGAAAGGCTGGAAGGGCCTGACGGCGCCGCCCATTCACGGCAAAGTCGGCCTGCGCACGAGCCTGACGGGCGAGATCGTCATGAACGACGTGTTCTGTCCGGACGAGAACGTGTTTCCAGAGATTCGGGGACTCAAGGGCCCGTTCACGTGCCTGAACAGCGCGCGATACGGCATCGCCTGGGGCGCCCTCGGCGCCGCCGAAGACTGCTGGCACCGCGCGCGCGCGTACGTGCTGGAGCGCAAGCAGTTCGGGCGGCCGCTGGCGGCCAATCAGCTCATTCAGAAGAAGCTGGCGGATATGCAGACCGAAATCACGCTGGGCCTGCAGGGTTGCCTGCGGCTGGGCCGCATGAAAGACGAGGGGACGGCCTCGCCGGAAATCACGTCGATCATGAAGCGCAATTCGGCCGGCAAGGCGCTGGAGATCGCGCGCATGGCCCGCGACATGATGGGCGGCAACGGCATCACCGACGAATTCGGCGTCATCCGCCACATGGTCAATCTCGAAGTCGTGAACACGTACGAAGGCACGCACGATGTGCACGCGCTCATTCTCGGACGGGCGCAGACGGGGATATCGGCGTTTAGCAACTGACGCTGATGAGTTCAGAGTAACTCTGCGCTCTCATCTCGCCCGGGTGTATAACTCCCCCATGGACCGCCGGAAAGCCCTGATCACCCTTGGCTCCGCCGCTGCGGGGTCACTCCTCTCTTCCCGTCTCGTCGAGGCCGTCTTCCAGCAGAATGGCGCGCTCACGACGCAGTCCACGGCGCTGAACGCCATCGCGGGCGTCGATCGCGTGGCGATGTCGAAAGGCAAGACGTACCTGAATGGCTGGGTGGGATACGGCCAGCCGGCGCGAGGACGCGGCGGTGCGGGCCGGGCCGGGGCGACGCCGCCGCCGGAGCCACCGGGGCCGCCGCCGACGGCGCGCTGGACCAAGGTATCGGGACCGGGCACTGTCACGTTCGGCGATGCCAACGCTGCCGTCACCACCGCGACGTTCTCGGCCAACGGCGAATACGTGCTGAAGGTGGTGGCCTCAAACGGGGCGGGCACCGCGGAATCGACGCTGACGGTGAAAGTGGAAGCGCCGCCGTCGGGCGCGCAGTTTCATCCGGTGTTCACGACGAGCTACGCGATCACGAGCCCGATGTGGTCGTCGCGCATGAAGGCGATGCTGACGCACTGGATTCCGCATTGCATCGACCAGTGCGAGCGCGCGGACGCCACGTTCGGCGGCATCGACAAT
>DASUGC010000100.1:0-11835 GCA_036274235.1 Vicinamibacterales bacterium | reverse complement strand
ACTCGCCACGCCGATGTCGATCATGGTCGCCATGGGAAAAGGAGCGACCATGGGCGTGCTGTTCCGCAACGCCGAGGCGATCGAGCTCCTGCGCAACGTGGACACGCTCGTCATCGACAAGACCGGCACGCTGACGGAAGGCAAGCCGAAACTTCTTCGCATTGTGGCTGCCGGATCGATGGGCGAAACCGATCTGCTTCGGCTGGCCGCTGCCGCTGAGCGGGGCAGTGAACATCCAATCGCAGCGGCCATCGTCCAGGCGGCCGAGGCGCAACGGCTTTCTGCGTCAACGATCTCGGATTTTCAGTCGATGGCCGGCCACGGCATTCAGGCTCGCATCGACGGGCAGGCGGTGGCCGTCGGCAACCAGGCTCTTATGCGGAAGCTCGGAATCGACGTGGCGGCGCTCGAAACCCAGGCCGACGTGCTGCGCCGCGAGGGGCAGACTGTCGCCTACTGCGGCATCGGCGGCCGGGCGGCTGGGATCTTCGGCGTCGCCGATCCGATCAAGGACACAACCACGGCCGCGCTGCAATCCCTCCGGGACGATGGGGTGCGGCTGGTGATGCTGACGGGGGACAGCCAAGCCACGGCCGAAGCCGTGGCTGGCCGTCTAAAGATTGACGAGGTGATCGCCGACGTGCGCCCCGAGCAGAAGGGGCAGGTCGTCACGCGCCTGCAGGACGAGGGCCGCATCGTGGCGATGGCGGGCGATGGCATCAACGATGCGCCGGCCCTGGCACAGGCGCACGTGGGCATTGCGATGGGGACCGGGACTGACGTCGCCATGGAGAGCGCGGGCGTGACGCTCGTCAAAGGCGATCTGCGCGCGATCGCGCGCGCCCGGCGCCTGTCGCGCTTGACCATGATCAATATCCGGCAGAATCTTTTCTTTGCGTTCGTGTACAACGTCATCGGCGTGCCGGTGGCTGCCGGGGCGCTGTATCCCGTGTCTGGCATGCTGCTGAGCCCGATGCTCGCGGCGGCGGCGATGAGCTTCAGCTCGGTGTCGGTGATCACAAACGCGCTGCGCCTGAGGCGCGCAACGGTGTAGCATTCGGCGGATCGGCAATGGCACTGACCAGTCGCGAGAGTGCGGGGCTCCTCCTCTTCCGGCGACGAGATGACCAGATCGAAGTCCTCCTCGGTCATCCTGGTGGACCCTATTGGACCGGCAAGCACGAGGGCGCGTGGTCCATTCCCAAGGGCGGCATTCTGCCGGGCGAGGAACTCCTGCACGCCGCGATTCGCGAATTCACGGAAGAAACCGGCTTCGCGCCGGTGGGACCCTTCATTCCGCTGGGATCGATCGTCCAGCGCAGCGGCAAGACCGTTCACGCCTGGGCGTTCGAGGGCGACTGGGATCCCGCCAGGCTCGTCAGCATCGCCACCACGACCGAGTGGCCGCCTCGCTCGCATCGGATCATCGAGATCCCCGAACTGGATCGCGCCGCGTTCTTTCCGATCCCCGAAGCCCGGCGCCTGATCAACGTGGCGCAGGCGGAACTGCTGGCCCGGCTGCTCCAGATACTTGCAGGTATCACTTAATCGTCCACATGTAGATCGTCGAGTTGTCCACGGTCTGGCTTTTTTCCGGCGGCCAGCGCGCGCCCATCGTGAACGCGTTGGAGACGATGCGCGTGCCGGGCTTGAGCTCGGTCTCGAATCGCGTCTCGCGCAGGCGGGCGTTGAGGCTTTCCAGCAGGAACAACGTCACGACCGTCGCGTCGCCGATCTTGATTGCCGGATCGAAGATGTTGCCCTCGATGATCGTGACCTTGTCGCCCACGCCGGCCCTGGCCACGGCCGCCCTGGCCTGCTTGACCAGTTCGGGATCGATCTCCACGCCCACGCCGCGCGCCCCGAAGCGCGTCGCGGCCGCAATCAGGATACGGCCATCCCCGCAGCCCAGGTCGTAGACGACATCCGTGCGCGTGACCCTCGCCATCGTCAGCATCGCGGAGACGACCGCGTCCTCGGTCGGGAGCCAGATCACGTCAGGTTTGGGCGGCGGTCGTTGCGTCTGCGCGGCCGATGTGAAACCGCGGGCGGCCAGGGCGATGGCCACCAGTGCCGTGCCGGCCAGCGCGCGCCAGAGCCGGCTTCGCTGGTAGCGCATGCCTGATGATAGCGGCGGAATGCCCGTGGCGGTATGGTGAAGGCATGTGTCGCAACCCTGCCGTCCTGCTCGCGGCCCTCGCCACACTTCAGACCCCGGCACCCGTCGATCCGCAGGCGCTGCAACGCATGGTCGCCACCGAGCGCGCATTTGCCGCGGCCACGGGGGAAATCGGCGTCCGCGACGGCTTCCTCACGTTCTTCGCGGAGGATGCGGTCAGGATCGAACGCGCGCCCAAGGTGGCGGTCGGACCGGCGCGCCCCGCCCTCATCGCGCAGACGCTGCAGAGGCTGCCGATCGCCAACAAGCTGATGTGGGAGCCGTTCACGGGGCACATCTCATCGGACGGCACGCTTGGCTGGCTGACCGGCGGATTTGTGTCCATGAATCAGGCCCAGCACGAAGTCGTCGGCCAGGGCGCGTATTTCAGCGTCTGGAAGCGCCAGCCCGACGGCACGTGGCGGGTCTGGCTCGACGAAGGCATCGGCCTCCCGCAGATCTGGCAAGGCGCGGCGCCGTTCCGCGTGGCACCGGATCCCGACACCGGCACCATCGGATCGGCAACGGAAACCATCGACGCGGCTGAGGCGTCGATCGCCTCGAATCTGGATGCCTGGCGCGGCCGGCTGAGCGCGGATGTCCGGCTCCATCTCGACGCGCACATGCCGTTCGTCGGGCGCGACGCGGTCATCGCGTCCACACGGGCCAACACGGCCGCAACGTATACCCTGCTGCGATCCGAAGTCGCCGGCTCCGGCGATCTCGCCGTCACCATTGGCGCTCTGGATCTCCGTTCAACACCGGCGCAGCACGGATCCTGGGTGCGTGTCTGGAAACGCGACGTGACCGGGCGGTGGCGGATTGTGTTTCAGACGGAAAAAACCGCGGGTTGAGCCGGCGTTCGAGACCGCCGGCCGGAAGGGCCCCGCCGGGCTGAAGCCCGGCGGCTACTTACCGGTAATGGTGATCGGTGTCCCCTCGCTGAGCTCGGCGATGCCCGTCGTGATGACCTGTTCGCCGACGGCGAGGCCGGAAATGATCTGCACCAGCGTGCCGGCGGTGAGGCCAATCCGGACCTCACGCCTGGTCGCGAGATTCTCCGGCGTCGCCACCCAGACGAATGTCGTGCCGCCGCCGCCCTGCAACGCCGTGGCCGGGATCGCCGGCACGTCCTTCCGTTCATCCACGACGATGTCCACTTGCACCGGCGTATCCAGCGGCAGCGTCGTCGGTGTCACGAAGTTCAGGCGCACGTCATAGGTCTGGACCGTCGGCGAGGCCGGCGAGACTTTGAGCGCGACGGTCGCCGGCTCAGGCCCGTTGACGGTCTGAACGGTCGCGGCCTGGCCGACCAGAACCCGTCCGCCATCGGTCAACGGGATTTGCGCCGAGACCTGCAGGCGCGCCGGATCGATGACGCGGATGATCGGGTCGGTATCACCGCCCTGGACCAAATCGCCGGCCGTGTGCCAGCGCTTGGCGACGACGCCCGCGAAACGCGCGCGGATGATGGTGCTGGCTTCCATGGCCTGCGCCGCGTCCATGTGGGCGCGCGCCTGAGAGACCACCGCTTCGGCCGCCAGCTGGCTCGATCGCGCCGTCTCCGCCTGAACCCGGGACGCGAGGCCCTTCGACAGCAAATCGGCCAACCGATCGGCTTCCGCCTTCGCGCGATCCAGCTTGGCCGTGGCATCGGTGAGCTCGAGTTGCCGCGTGGCGATTTCGCCGGAGATGGACGGCACGTTCAGTTTGACCAGGACGTCGCCCACGGCCACGGGATCGCCTTCGGCTTTGTTGATCTCGGCGATGGTGCAGGCCACCGGGGCGAAGACGACGAAATCCGCGACGGAAATCGGGGTGACGGTCCCGTTGAAGGTCACGGCGTCACGTACCGTCGCCAGTTGCACGGGCTGCACCGTCACGGCGATGGGTTCGACGTTTTCGAGCTCCGGGGCCTTCCGGCCGCACGCGCCGATCGTCATGACGGTCAGGCCGGCAAGCGCTACCGTGAGCAGACGCTTCACGGCCCGATTCTATAATGCTGGCCATGCGGATGATCCGATCGGTGCCGTGGGCCGTCGCGGTGGTCATGATGGTCAGCGCCGGCCTGGTGTCCGCGAGGCAAGGCGGATTCAACGGGCACGATGACTTCACGGAATACAACCTGCTGGATCCCGCGTCCCACCAGTTTCACATCGTCTATTACCTGAACCAGCGGCAGGCCGGCGCCACGACGTTGCTCAACCAGACGCGGTCGGGCAGCGAGGGATCCGATATTTCCGTGAGCGATCCGCAAACGGGCGCGCCGCTCGCCTTCGAGTACAAGAGCGGCGCCGAGCTGAGCGCGGCCGGCGAGTCGGCGCGGCTGGCAGCCGACGAGCACTACATTCGCGCGTTTCTGCCGCGGCCCGTGCCGGAAGGCGGGGAAGGGCGCGTGCGAATCGAGAAGACGTACTTCGATGACAAGAGCTACTACACGCAGGGCGAGGAGATCGTGTTCGCCCGATCACTCGGGATTGGCCGTAACGCGATCGTGTTGCCGAAGGGATACGTCGCGGGTTCGTCCAACGTGGCGGCGCAAATGACCGCGACGACCGACGGCCGCGTGAAGTTCACGTTCGAGAACATCAACGGCTACGCCTCGGACGTGCAGATTCGCGGACGCAAGTCGGCGGCCGTCGTCTCAGTTTCGTATCCGGTCGTCGAGCGCGCCTTCGATTTCACGAAGACGCTGTACGATCTTGGCGATCCGGCGAAACACGAGGTCGTGCTGCGTCACGAATACGTCGAAACGCGCGCGGGATCGAAGTCGGTGCCGCCGTGGCTGGCGCGGCACACGCTGCAGGGCCTGGCGGTTACCGACATGGACACCGGCAAGCCGCTGATGGCGGCGCCGTCAGGCAGCACGTGGTCCGTTGCGCTGGCGTCTCCCATCACGAACGATCGACAGAGCGCGCACATCCGCATCGCGGGCCGGGAGATCGATGCGAAGTACCGGATCGAAGGCGGCCAGCTGGCCTGGCAACTGGCCATGATGGAACCCCGCGCGACCGTCCTGCTGCCCGCCGGATGGGAACCGACGGCCGTGTCGGTGCCGGCGACCGTCGCGACAGGCCGCGACGGTCGCGTCGCCATCCAGCTCTACAACGGCCGCGTCGACCCGCTCGTCGTCGACATTCGCGCGGTGCGGGCCGGCCGCTGATGGCGTTCGAGGACGTCGACGTCTTCGGGCAAATCGGCGAGGACGGCTTCGCCCGCCTGGTCCGCGCCTTCTATGCCCAGGTGCCCGAGGACGACGTGCTGGGGCCGATGTATCCACGCGAGGATCTCGCGGGCGCTGAGGCGCGGCTGCGCGATTTTCTCGTGGGCCGTTTTGGCGGCCCGCCGCGCTACATCGAATCGCGGGGCCATCCGCGGCTGCGCGCGCGCCACGCACCGTTCCTCATCGATCAACGCGCCCGCGATCGCTGGCTTCAGCTCATGCGCCAGGCATTGGACACCGTTGCGCTGCCGCCGGAATCGGATGCGCTGCTGCGCGAGTTCTTCGATCAGACCGCGACGTTCATGATCAACCGGCCGTCATGAAGGACGCGATTCGAGCCCTGGCGGCGTGTCTGGGCGCCGGCCTGATCGGCGCGCTTCTCCTGTTCGCGGCCGCGCGCTGGATGATGCCCGCGGCCGTGCACGGTCCGATCGCCGAGGGCGCCTGGACCGCGCGATCCCGCGCGTTGTTCCAACCGTCCGGCTTCTATCGTCCGGAGCTCGACCCGCAGACCGGCCGTCACTTCAGCTGGACGACGGATCATGCCCAGCTCGAGTTCTCGAATCTCAATCGATCGGTCGCATACCTGGTGACGCTGGAAATCCGGCATGCCCGCCCGGCCGGCGTCCCCGCGCCCGTTCTTCGTGTGTCGGTCGATGACCGGCTCGTCCTGAACGAAGACACCAGAGCGTCCGGCAACCATGTGTCGTTCGAAATTCCCCGCGACCGCCGAACGGGCGCCGTGGTGACCTTCGATCTCGCGCCGATGTACGAGCCCGGTCCGCCCGACAAGCGGTCGCTCGGCCTGATCGTGGACGACGTGGCGGTGGCGCCGGTGCGGGGAAGCTTTCGTCCGACGCTGGACGTCGCGCTGCAGGCGATCGCGGCGATCGCCTTGTGCGCGCTGGCATGCCGCATGCTCGGCATGCGGGGCGGGATGTTTCTTCTCGCGGCCGGAGGCGTCGCGATTGGATTCGACTGGCTGCTGCTGACGGACGCGGCGTTCGCCGGAACGTTTCCGCATCGGCTTCTGGGGATCGGCGTGGCGGCGGCCGTGACGGGCGCCGTTCCTGGCGCCGCTCGCCTCAGATGGCCGGAGCGCTCGGGCGGCGTGGGTTGGCCGGCGATCGCCGGCGTGGTGCTCGCCGCGACTGCCGTGAAGCTCGGCGTGTTCTGGCATCCCCTCGCGATCGTCGGCGACGGCATCTTTCAGGTGCATCGCGCCCAGGCCGTGCACGCCGGACACTATTTTTTCACCTCCGTGACGCCGCGCCCCTTCTATGAGTTTCCATACCCGGTCGCGCTGTATGTCGCGGCGCAGCCCTTCTGGAACTGGTTCGCGACCGAACTCGATCTCCTGCGCTTGCTGCGCACGCTGTCGATCGTCGTCGACGCACTCGCCGGCATCGCGATCGCGCTGGCCGCACGGCGACAGTGGCCGGAATCGCGCGCGCCGCTCTGGATGGCCGCACTCTATCCGTTCGCCCGCGCGCCATTCGAGGCGTTGAGCAATGCGAACCTCACCAACCTCTTTGGTCAGGGCGCGTTCAGCATCGGCCTCGCGGTAGTGGCGTGGCTGGCCGCGGGCGCCGGGATTTCCTGGGTCGCAGCCGCGTTCGCCGTGGCATGCCTCATCGTCGCGTTCCTGTCCCACTTCGGGACGTTCACCGTGGGGTTGTGCGTGCTGGGCGTCGTCGCCGCAGGGCTCGGGGCGCTTGGGCGTGGATTCACGAGGCGCGCCGGTCTGTGGGTTGTCGGGATCACCTTCGTCGCGTCAGCCGTCTCGTGGATGGTCTACTACTCGCGACCGGAGTTCCGCGAGGTGTACGCAAAGACTTACGCCAGCATGTCGTCGCGGGAAGCCGACAACTCTTCGAAGATCGACGCCGCGCCCACGGTGAAGCTGCAGCGGTGGTGGTCAGGCATCGGTGATGACTACGGCCGGCCGGGTATCGCCGTCATCGCCGCGTCCATCGCCGGCCTGTTCCTTGTCTGGCGGCGCGCACCGCGACAGGGCACGACACTGGTGTTCACGTTCTGGATCGCGGCATGGCTGGCGCTGTCGGCGCTCGGCGTTCTGTCGTCCCTGACGCTGCGCGCCAATCTCGCGGCCGCTGCCGCATTTGTCGTGTTTTCGGGCGTGGCGCTCTCGGCGCTGGCCGATCGATCGCGCGCTGGCGCGTTGGCCGCCGCGGCCCTGTTCGCGCTCATCGCGTGGGATGGCTGGCAGGTGGTGCTTGCCTGTCTCAGGCTGTCCGGCCCATCCTGACGGGAAGGGTTCCGCTCGCTTGCGCGAAAATCCCCACCGCTGAACGAGGATTCCTGGCCGTTACTCTCACAGGCAAGCGTCCGCGGCCGCCCGGCGGCGGCACCAGTGTTGCTGTAACTGACGTGTGAGCTGCGCCGCTGGTGCTGGTCTGGACAAGGTGCCAGTTCCCCAGTTCCCAGTTCCCCAGTTCCCCAGTTCCCCAGTTCCCCAGAGGTGTCCCATGGTTGCCGTCCCGGTGTTCTATGCCACCAGCGAGGGCCAGACGCGCCGCATCGCGCAGCGGCTGGCGGCCGCGCTGCATGCGCGGGGCCTCGATAGCGCGCCCGTCGATCTCCAGCAGGGCGACGAGGCGGGTATCGACTGGTCCGGCGTCAGGGGCGCGGTCGTCGGCGCCTCGATTCATATCGGCAAGCATCAGCCGGCCGCGATCAGGTTTGCGGAAAAACATGCGCGCGAGCTCGGCGCGCGGCCGTCGGCGTTCTTCTCGGTGAGTATGGCCGAGGCGTCGAAGAATCCGGGGGACGTTGCCGCCGCGCGCGCGCTCGCCCAGGGTTTTGTGGATCGCGCCAAGTGGCGGCCGGACTTTGTCGTGTCCCTCGCCGGCGCGCTCGTCTATACGAAGTATGGCTGGCTCACCCGAATCGTGATGCGCAGGATATCGCGCAAGGAAGGCGGGCCTACCGACACGAGCCGCGACTACGAGTTCACCGACTGGGCCGCCGTCGATCGGCTGGCCGAGCAGCTCGCCCAGCGAATCCTGGCCGTCATGCCCGTGGCTGCGGCAGTCTGACGGCGGGCTGCCGCCGAAGCTGCGCGCACCGAGCGTCAGCGCAGGCCACCCGGGACGAATATCAAGACCGTCATCGACCTGTCAGGACTGTGCGCCCGGCCATAGAGTCCGCTCGAATTTGGCCCAAAAACGTCGATTCGCCCCCAGTTCTGCGGCCCGCAGATTGCAGCATCGGGCGTGACGTCCCCTGTGTGGGACCCGGAGTCCTGATGAGTACAGTCCCGGAGAGCGCCGTTCCCACCGCCCAACTCATTGCCGCCATGCTCGAGCAGCGTGAGGGGGTCAGCGATCTGATCTTTTCCCCCGGCAAGCCGCCGCAGGTTGAGGCCAAGGGCGAGCTGATCCCGCTGCCGTTTCGCGGATTCGAGAAGCTGACGACGCAGCACACGCTGCGCATTGCGGAGGACCTCATCGCCGGCAATCCGGTGGCCAGCGCGCAGCTCGCGCAGTCCGGCTCGGCGGACCTCTCCTACGCGCTCGAAAGCACCGCGCGCTTCCGCGTGAACATCTTCCGTCAGCGCGGCAGCTGCGCCATCGTCATGCGCGTGATTCCGGTGTCGATTCCGAGCTTCGAGGATTTGGGTCTGCCGGAAACGCTCGCCGACATCGTGCCGCTGCGCAACGGCGTGGTGCTCGTCACCGGTCCGACCGGCTCCGGCAAGTCATCGACGCTCGCGGCGATCGTGGATCGGATGAATCGCGAGCGCGCCATTCATATCCTCACGATTGAGGATCCGATCGAGTTCATCCATCAGCACAAGAAAGCGACGATTCACCAGCGCGAGCTGCACAGCGACACGCCGACGTTCTCGCTGGCCTTGCGCGCCGCGCTGCGGCAGGCGCCGAAGGTGATTCTGGTGGGCGAGATGCGCGATCGGGAAACGATTGAGATTGCGCTCGAGGCGTCAGAAACCGGGCACCTCGTCATGTCCACGCTGCATACGATTGACGCCTCCAAGACTGTCGAGCGCATCGTCGGCGCCTTTCCTCCGGGCGAGCAGGGCCCGATTCGCACCCGCCTGGCGAAGGCGTTCCAGTACATCATTTCGCAGCGATTGCTCCCGCGCGCCGACGGCAGAGGCCGGGTCGCCGCGCTGGAAGTCCTCAAGGCGACGCTGCGCACGCGCGAATACGTCGAGCAGGGCGAGACGAACGGCAAGACGCTGCTCGACGCCATGAAGGCGGGATCCGAGGACGGGATGCAGCACTTCGATGGTGAGATCGAGCGCATGCTTCGTGCGGACATCATTTCGATGGACACGGCCATGAGTTACTGCACGAATGCGAATAACCTGCGGCTCCTCGTCTCCGACCTGATTGAAGAGCGCCGGCAGTCGGAAAAAGCCGCGATGGCCGGCGCGCGATAGGCGCCTGGGCGTGCTAGCCTGTTTGGCACGGGGCGTGGCTCAGCCCGGTAGAGCGCTCGCTTTGGGAGCGAGATGTCGCTGGTTCGAATCCAGTCGCCCCGAATATTAGTCCGGGGGACGTTGTCCCCCGGACCCCCTTACTCGCTCTCTCGCAAAACGCGTCGCCTGGATCGAGCGCGGCACGTTTTGGCTCCGTTCGCGAGGCTCGCGCGCGGGCCGCGCGCTCGCTGTGTCACGTCTTGCCTGCCCGCCGTAGCTGCGAGCGCAGCGAGCGATCAGCGAAGGTGGGGACCCTTGGACCGACTACTTCGCGATTCGTAAATCCTGTCGGGCCTGCTGTCCTTCTGCGATCGTGATCTTTGCCGAGGCTCCGATGAGCGATTCAAGGAAGGCCGACTGCTGCAAGTCTGTGGCTTCGACGTCCACGAGCGCCGCGAGGTAGTACTCACCAGCCGGCAGATCGGTCAGCATGAACGCCCCGTCGCTCCCCGGCCGCGTGAGTTTGATGCGGCGCGCGCCAGGGCGCCAAAGAGCGCGATCGGTGGGGAACGCGACGACGGTGAATTCGCTGGCTGGTTGCGCCGCGGCCGTCGTCAGCGTGCCCGTGATCCCGGAATGGCGATCGCTGAACGTCAGTACGACATTGGCAAAATCAGAAGAGCCGGCGTCGACGACAAGCGGCTGATCGAGCAGATCGCGGCCGTCAAGGATGGCCGATCGCAACCACCATGTCGAGCCTGCGACGTTACCCGGGGCGGATGACGACAGGGTGTACGTGCCCGGAATGATGCCGACGAGCTCGAAGGCGCCGTCGGCGTTGACCGTCGTGACGGGCAATCGGCCCGCTCCAAGCAAGTCGATCGTCGGACTCGATCGCTGAGCGCCGGGCACCACGACCGAGACGCGAATGCCCTGAAGCGAGGCGGGCGCGGTCAGCGTCGTGGCATCGAACACGACACGTCCCGAGATCGACGGTGCGGGCCGGAGCGTGAGCACAAGTCCGCCGATGTCGGCGCCGTTCACATCAAGATCAACCTGTGCGAACAGCGATGGTATGCCGGGGTTGCCGGTTGACGCGCCGCGGCCGTCGGCGGTTCGCATCGACGCGCCGTCGCCGCTCCGCACGAGCAGCGAATACGTGCCAGGCGAGACATTGCTGAAACTGAACGAGCCGTCCGCTGCGGCCGGTGTGGCCGGGGGTGCGGTATTCGTCGATTGCGATGGCCCCCTCGCCGTGAGGTTCGGAAGCAGTCGCGTCATCGGCACGGTTGCGCTTCCATGGATCACACCGGACACACGTGCCGTCCGCACGGGCACGTACGCAATGTCCACGGCTGTGCGTTCTTCGCCAGCCGCGACGCGCACGCGGCTCGCCTCGGCGGCGATCGGCGTGCCAGGAAAGAAAACCGGGGCGAATCCCCAGCCACGCGTTGTGCTGGTTGCTGGATCGGCCGTGACCGTCGGCGGCGCCGAAGCCGCGGGCGGCGCTCCGGCTGAACTGGCTGCCGGCGCCCTCGCGCCGAATCGCTGCTCCAGCGTGCGCGTCCGGGCGTCGATCGCCGTTTGCGTCATGCGCTGCGTGTCGCCGCCGGTCGCATTGCGTTGCGTCGTCGAGACCACGTACTCACCCGGCGTCAGGCCAAACGCGCGATAGACACCGCGGTCGTCCGTGACGACTTCGTTTGGCGTGAGGAGAATGCCGCCGCTGAGCGCGGTCACATCTTCCGCCCGTGAGACCGTGACGGGCATTCCCGCCATCGGCTGGCCGAACTGATCGCGAATGGTGCCCGTAATGACCGCGCCGCGCGACAACGGCACGCGAACGTTCACCGTCTGTCCGGCCGAAACGGCGATGGCCGTTCCGGGCCGGCCTGGTCTGGTGGCGCCGTAGACCATCGGCAAGTACGCGGGCTTGCTGACCGCGACCGTATAGCGGCCCGGCGCGAGATCGACAAATCGAAATCGCCCGCTATCGTCGGAGACTGCGCTCACGTTGCCGGCAAGGCCGCCCCCGGTTATCGTCACGAC
>DASUGC010000099.1:0-2010 GCA_036274235.1 Vicinamibacterales bacterium | reverse complement strand
CGCACAGAGGCGATGACGCGCGCGGCCGAAGAACGCATCCAGGCGGGCCAGCGCATGGAGGCGCTCGGCCAGCTCGCCGGAGGAGTCGCGCACGACTTCAACAACATGATGACGGTCGTCACCGGCTACAGCGAGCTGCTGCTGACGCGCGGCGGCGCGGATCATCCGTTCCGGAAACCCCTCGAAGAGATCAAGAAGGCCGGCGATCGATGCGCGAGTCTCACCGGGCATCTCCTGGCGTTCAGCCGCCGGCAGGTGTTGACCCCCGCGGTCCTCGATGTCGGTTCGATCGTGGCGGATCTCAATCAAATGATGCCGGTGCTGCTGGGCGAAACGATAGTCGTGACCGTCACGGTCGCCCCGGATCTCTGGCTGGTACTGGCCGATCAGGCCCAGGTCGAACAGGTCATCGTCAATCTGGTCGTGAACGCGCGTGATGCGATGCCCGCCGGCGGCCGCCTCTCCATTTCCGCGACAAACCGCGACGTCGATCGATCGGCCGCGGCCGCGTATCCGGAAATGTCGCCGGGATCCTATGTCGTGCTCTCCGTGACCGACACCGGTCATGGCATGGACGAACAGACGCGCGCCCGCGTCTTCGATCCGTTCTTCACGACCAAACCCGTCGGCCAGGGCAGCGGCCTCGGCCTGTCTACGGCCTACGGCTTCATCAAACAAAGCGGCGGCTATATCCATGTGGAAAGCGCGCCGGATCAGGGAACAACCGTCGATGTCTTTCTGCCGCGGGCCACGTCGGCCGCCGTGAGCGCGACCGCGGCGAAGGCCCCGGCGATCCCAGGCGGGCACGAAACCATCCTGCTGGCCGAGGATGAAGCGTCCGTTCGGATGCTGCTGCGGACCGTGCTCGAGCAGGCGGGCTATCGGCTCCTCGAAGCGACGGACGGGCCCTCGGCCCTTGACGCCGCCGCCAGGTATCCGGATCCCATCCATCTGCTGATTTCGGACTTCGTCATGCCCGGGATGAACGGCCGGGACCTGGCCGACGCGCTCGCGACTACGCGGCCGGAGACCCGGTTGCTGCTGATTTCCGGCTATGCGCAGAGCCTGGTCGTCGAACACGCGGCGGCAAGGACGGGCGCGCCGTGTCTCCTGAAACCCTTCACGGCCGACGAGATTCTGGCCAGGGTCCGGGAAATACTTGACGAACCGGATACGATGGCTGAGCAGGCGGAGGCGAGCCGATGACCCCCGACGACCAGCTCATGACCACCGAGCAGGTGCTCGAGTACCTGCATCTGAACCTGAAGACGGTCTACCGGCTGATCAACGCGGGCAAGCTGCCCGCGGTCCGCGTGGGCCGGCAATGGCGCTTCAAGAAACGGGACCTGGACGCCTGGCTGAACAGCGGCGCGCCGGCCGCGGCGGCCGCCCACGATCGATCGAGCCTGCTCGTCGTCGAAGACGAGGACGCGGTGCGGGATTTGATCGCGACCACGCTGACGTCGGCTGACGCGCGCTATGACGTGACGGTGGCGCCTGATGGTCCGTCGGCACTGACGATGCTGCGCGCCAGGTCGTTCGATGTGCTGGTGACTGATTTGAAGATGCCCGGCATGGACGGCATGACGCTCATCCGCGAAGCCCGCGCGATTGCGCCGGAGCTGCCGGTGGTGATCATCACCGCCGTGCCGAGCCAGAGCAGCGCGATCGACGCCGTCAACCTTGGCGTGAGCGGGTATCTCACCAAACCCTTCCGCATGCCGCAGATGCTGTCGGTGATCGCGAAGGCGGCCGGCCGGTAGTTTTCCTGAATCTGGGCCTTCCCTATTGCGCCGGCGCCGGTGATGCGAGGACAAGCGAGTCACTGGTGCTCCGGCGCCCTCAAAACGCTCTCCGCGGTGCGGTGAGGTAGTTCCAGCAGATCAAGGCGCAACCGAGCGTGAGGAACGCCTGGTGGACGTCGGTAACGCAGCGCGAGGCGGCGAAAGCGATGGAGCCACGCCAACGTGCGTTCGACCACCCAGCGCAGGACACCGAGGGACGCCCGTC
>DASUGC010000098.1:0-5467 GCA_036274235.1 Vicinamibacterales bacterium | reverse complement strand
CTCGGTGAGCCTGCTCGTCTCCGATTGCCCGGGTGGAACAACCGGCATCGTCGAGGGCACCTATCAGAGCCCCATCCTCGTGCAGTGGCAGAACGCACCGCGTCAGGCGCGCGTGCTGAACGTCTCGCTCACGGAAATCAGGTAGGTCGTTCGGATCGTTCGGATCGTTCGGATCGTTCGGATCGTTCGGATCGTTCGGATCGTTCGGATCGTTCGAGTCGTTCGGATCGTTCGAGTCGTTCGAAACGTCCCTACTTCGGGAGCCGGTCTGGCATTTCCGCCATGGCGTATGCAACCACGGCAATGGCTGCCGCGGCCCTGGAGACCTCGGCCGGCGTGATGCGTTCGATCGTGTCTGCCGCCGTGTGGTGGATGAGAAACAGCCGCGCAGGATCCCCGAGATAGGCCACCGTCGGCACACCCCCGGCCAGCGCGATTGGACCGATGTCCGGGCCGCCGCCGCCCTGGACGATCTCCTGCATCCCAATCGGAGTCAGCAGCGTCGCAACCTTGAGCATCACCTGCCGTGCGGCTTCACTGCCGGAAAATCCGAGCGTCGACGGCGCGAATACGCCGGAGTCGGCCTCGAGGGCGAACACGTGCTTCGATGCCTGCAGCCGGTAGCGTTCCGCGTACGCGTTGGCGCCGCGGAGTCCGTGCTCCTCGTTTTCCCAGAGCACGACCCGAACGGTCCTGCGCGGCCTGATCCCCAGCGCTTTCATCAGGCGCGCCGCCTCCCACGTCGCGATGCAGCCGGCGGCATCGTCCGACGCGCCGGTGCCCACGTCCCACGAATCGAGGTGGGCCCCGATCAGGACGATCTCGTCAGGGTTCTGCCGGCCACGGAGTTCGGCGACCACATTGGCCGATTCGACATCCGGCCGCGACTCGCTCGACATCTCGAGCCGCATGCGAACCTTCCGCCCGGCCGCCGCCAGTCTGACGATGCGGTTGGAGTCCTCGGCGGAGATGGCTGCAGCGGGAATCGCACGTTGATCGGGCGAGTAGGTCACGCTGCCGGTGTGGGTGGTCCGCAGCCCGGTGGGACCGACGGAACGCACCAGCACGGCGACTGCGCCGTACAGTGACGCCGTCCGCGCACCGCTGGTGCGATAGGTCACCGTCTCGGTGTAGTTGGTGTACTGGGCGTCGAAGAGCACGATGCGGCCCCGCGCCTCGGCTTGACGCGCGCGCAGGTCGTCGAAACTTGCGACCGGCAGCACCTCCGCCTCGATGCCACCCGGCGGCGTCGCCACCGAGCCGCCGAGCCCGCGGATCTCGACGCGATGGCGCGGCGGATCGATGATCTCCGCACTCTCGCGGCCGCGAATCCACTGCGGCACCATGACCGGTTCGGTCCGCACGCCCTCCAGGCCATCGGCCGCCATCTTCGCCGTGACCCATTTCATCGCCCGCTGCAGGTTCTCGGAGCCAGTGGGGCGATTTCCGAAGGTGTCGGTCATCTCCGCCAGCCGCCGCCAGGCGAAGTCGTCCGCCATGGCGGCCTTCAGCAGCCGGTCGGCATCGGGCTTGATCTGGGCCAGCCAGGCCGGTTCCGAAGTGTCGGTCCACACCGTTGCCGGCACCACGACGAGCAAGAGCGCCAGCAGCAGACGACGGACGGGCATTGAGCTAGGAACGCGTTGATACGAAGTACGAGGGGAGATCCTTCTTGGTGGCACGGAGGATCTCGACGATCGCCTGACGGTCCGGTGCGGTGAGGCGCGAGGCGTACGGCTGACGCTTTTCGCGTCCAGAGAGCACCTCCCACATCCGGGCATAGACGGCCTCCTTCGCCGCGGCGGGCATCGCATCGAAGGCCGGCGTGTAGATCATGTAGCTGCAGGGATACTTGAACAGCCGGCGCCTCAGGTCGAATTCGCGGAACGAACGGCCCTGCGCATCGCGCGGTCCCTGTTTCGCAAACCACTCCGCGAAGCCGGACGAGCCCTGCATCGGTCCGACGAAGGGCGCTTCGTCCACGAACAGCAGGTAGTCGACGAGGTCCGTGGCCGCCTCACGCACGCGCGCGCTGGCGTCGGCGCTTGGAGCCGATGCGGCGAGCCGGGCCTCCCATCCAACGCGCGTAATCATGTTGGTCATGCGCACCTGGTGAGCCAGCACGAGCTGCGCCACCACGTCGCTGTAGGCCGTCGGATAGCCGGCGAGATCGAACTGCCCCTCCACTGTTGCCAGCACTCGTGTCGGGCTTGCAAGCTTGAGCTTCCCTTTGTCCGCCGGCATCACGGGAATGTTGCCCAGGTGCCTGGCGCCGCCGTGATTGCCGGTTACCCACCAGCCGCCCCATCGCTCATTGAGCGGGCTCGCGTGGATGGTGTTGTAGCCGTTCACGTAGGAGATTTCGTCGGGCAGCGGATGGACGCTTTCAACCATCAGCCCCGGCACTCCGAGCGTCTCCCAGGAGAGGTGGCAGGCCAGGCAGTCGTCGTTTCGTTTGAGCGATGGGGATTTGGATTGCTTCTGATCGAGCGCGTAGAAGACGACCCCTTGAGCCGGGTCCTGCGCCGCCACCTCGATGATGTCGCCGCCGCGCACCCAGCCAACCGCGACCGTGTCGTTGAAGTAGATCGCGCGCGGGTTCCGGTAGTTGATCTTTGGCGCCTGGAAGCTGGTCTGTGAAAAGACGAGCGCCTGCGATTCGACCGGCACGCCAAGCGCGTCGAGCAACGACTTCAGGTAGCCGTTCGCCGGGTCGAACGTCAGGCGGGCACCGCCGGTTTGCAGCCTGCGGTTCAGCGCGGTGACGGGATCCGTAGTCTCGGCAGTCGCGTACCCGATCGCCGCGTGATTACGGGACGCCACAAAGGCGTCGCGACGCTGCGCCAGGGCCGCGGCGCCCATCAGAACGAGCGTCAGGACAAGGGTCGCCAGCCGGAAACGGGGTCCTCGCCGCACACAGTAATTGTAAGGCGAGGCTATGATTCAGGTTGGCCTATGAACAAACTCGTCACGAGCACCATCCAGAACGACATCGCAGTCATCACCATCGACAACCCACCCGTGAATGCCTTGAGTCAGGACGTCGCGGATGGCATCGACGCAGCCATCGCCCGGGCGCAGCAGGACCCGGCGGCACGGGGCATCGTCATCGCCGGAGCCGGCCGGACGTTCGTCGCCGGCGCGGATATCAAGGGCCTGGAAGGGCTCGCCTGGGGTCAGGGCAGCGGCGCGCCCGACATGCATGACATCTTCACGCGCATGGAAAACGGCCCGAAGCCTGTCGTCATGGCGCTTCACGGCACCGTGCTCGGCGGCGGGCTCGAGCTGGCCATGGCCGGGCATTACCGCGTGGCCGTCGCCGAGGCGCAGATGGGTCAGCCCGAGGTCAACCTCGGAATAATCCCCGGCGCCGAGGGCACGCAGCGGCTGCCGCGCCTCGTCGGCGTCGAAAAGGCAATCGAAATGTGCGTGACGGGCAAGCCGATCAAGGCGCCCGAAGCCCTCGCGATCGGCCTCATCGACCGGATCGTCGACGGCAATCTGGTCGACGGCGCGGTTCAGTTTGCACGGGACGTCGCCGCTGGCGGCGGCTCGCATCCGAAAACGAGCGCACGGACTGACAAGCTGCCGTCGCGCGAGGCGCTTCCGGCGCTTCTCGCAGCCGGCCGCGAGCTGGCGAAGAAGACGAAGCGCAACCTCGAAGCCCCGCGCGCCGTGGTGGACGCGATAGAAGCCGCCGCCACGCTTCCGTTCGAGGAAGGATGTATCCGCGAGCGCGGCATCTTCAGCGACTGCGCGAAGTCCGAGCAGTGCAAGGCGCTGATTCATGTGTTCTTCGCCGAGCGGGGCGCGTCGAAGGTTCCGGGCATCTCGAAGGACGTCCCCGTCCCCGCGATCAACACGGTGGCGATCATCGGCGCCGGCACCATGGGCGGCGGGATTGCGATGGCGTGCGCGAACGCCGGCCTGCAGGTCGTGATGAGCGACACCGGCGCGCCGCAGCTCGAGGCCGGCCTGGCTCGCATCCGGGCCAATTACGACACCTCGGTCAAGCGCGGACGGTTCACGCCCGAAGGGGTGCAGGAGCGGCTCGGACGCATCAAGACGGAGGCCGGATTCGGCGGAGTCGGCGCCGCGGATCTCGTCATCGAGGCCGTGTTCGAGAACATGGCGCTCAAGAAGGAGATCTTCCAGAAGCTCGACGCCGCGGCACGGCCAGGCGCGATCCTGGCGACCAACACGTCCACGCTCGACATCGACCAGATCGCCGCGGTCACACGCCGCCCCGAGAACGTGATCGGCCTGCACTTCTTCAGCCCGGCAAACGTGATGCGCCTGCTCGAAATCGTGCGCGGCGCCGCCACGTCGCCGTCGACGGTCGCGGCGGCACTCGCCATTGCGAAACGGCTTGGCAAGGTCGGCGTGGTGGCGGGCAACGCGCCGGGATTCATCGGCAACCGCATGATGTTTCCCTACATGTACGAAGCGCAGTTCCTCGTCGAAGACGGCGCCACGCCCGAGCAGGTCGATCGTGCGCTCACCGACTTCGGCATGGCGATGGGCATTTTCGCGGTGGACGACATGGCCGGCGTCGACATCGCCTGGCGTGTGCGGCAGGAGCTGAACCAGTTTTCAGAGCCTGGCGCGCGCAAGCCGCTCGTCGCCGACAAGCTGTGCGAGATGGGGCGCTTCGGCCAGAAGACCGGCGGCGGGTGGTATCGCTACGGCGAAGACCGGAAGCCGATCCCCGATCCCGACGTGATTGCGCTGATCGAGCAGACGACAGCGGCAGCGGGAATCAAGCGCCGGACGTTCACCAACGAGGAGATCATCGAGCGGACGATCTACGCGCTCATCAACGAGGGTGCCCGCGTGCTGGAAGAGGGCGTGGCGCTGCGCGCAGCCGACATCGACACCGTCTACGTCAGCGGCTACGGCTTCCCGGCGTATCGCGGCGGGCCGATGTTCTACGCGGATCGTGTCGGCCTGGCACACATTCACGAGCGCGTGACCGCGCTGCATCGCGAGCACGGTCAGAGATGGGCTCCGGCGCCACTGCTGGCGCGGCTCGCCCGCGAAGGATCGACCTTCCGCGACTGGGACGCCGCCCGCACGGAACCGGCGGGCACCAGGTCCTGATTCGTGGTCACTGAAACGCGCCGTCTCCGGCCCGTTCGGCTGGGAGTGATCGACGCCACCGTTCGTCGTGGCGCCGGCGGAGCCGTCTATCTGAAATCGAGCCAGACGCTCGGACGCTATCCGGTTCGCATCACCGATTGCCTCGATCGCTGGGCCCGCGAAGCGCCCGAGCGGACGTTCCTTGCCGAACGTCCCCGATCCCCGATCCCCGATCCCCGCTCCCCGCTCCCCGCGCAGCACACTGACAGGGACTGGCGCCGGCTCACCTATGCCGAGACGCGCGCGCAGGTCCGCAATATCGCGCAGGCGCTGCTGGCGCGTGAGCTGTCTTCGGACCGGCCGATCCTGATCCTCTCGGGCAACAGCA
>DASUGC010000097.1:0-24700 GCA_036274235.1 Vicinamibacterales bacterium | reverse complement strand
GTACCTGCGGCCGCTGTACGACGCGCTGTACGACATGCTGGAGCCCGAGCGGGTCGAGCGGCTGTTGGAACGCGGCGTGATCGAAGTCGCGCCGATCGCGTTCATGCGCGGGCGGACGTTGAACGATGCGTTCGTGATTCTTGACGAGGCCCAGAACACGACGTCCGAGCAGATGAAGATGTTCCTGACGCGGCTGGGATTTGGATCGAAAGCGGTGGTCACCGGTGATATCACGCAGATCGATCTGCCGATGGGCCGGGTCTCAGGCCTGATCGAAGCGTTGAAGGTCGTCGCGGGCATCGAGGGGATTGGCGTCGTGTATTTCGACGAGCGCGATGTCGTCCGGCACTCCCTGGTGCAGCAGATCGTCAAGGCGTACGATCGCTACGGCAAAGGCGACACGCTGCCCTCGGCTGATTCGGCCGGAACCTCAAAGCGCGGCGCATGAGGTCGCGCGCGCGGAGTCGTGCCAGGCTCGACGTGTCGGTGACCGATGCGCGCGGCCGCAGCATGGTCCGGGGGCCCGCGGCGGGACTGGCGGCCTGGCTGCCGCGTGCCGCGCCGCCCCGCGCTTCGGGCACCGTGGCGATCGCCGTGATCTCAGACGCCGCGATGCGGCGGCTCAACCGGCGGCACCGGGGCCTGGATCGGCCGACAGACGTCCTGTCATTCCCGGGCGAGACGGGCTTTCTCGGGGATATTGCCATCGCTTCCGGCGTCGCGTCGCGGCAGGCGCGAGCCGCCGGGCATCCGCTGACCACGGAATTGCGGGTGCTGGCGCTCCACGGACTGTTGCATCTCCTGGGGTACGATCACGAGACCGACAACGGACGGATGGAGAGGGTCGAGGAACGTCTGCGCCGGCGCGCCGGGTTGCCCGGTGGGCTGATTGGCCGCGCCCGCGCGGGAGGCTCGCGCTAGGCATGCCGGCATTTCTGTTTTTGCTGGCGGTCTCCGGGCTGCTGTTTTTTGCGCTCGTGGAGATGGCGTTCACGCTCCTGATGCGCCTGCCGGAGCGCCTGGAAGCCGAGCGTGAACGCGAGGGCGACGGCCTGGCGTCCTACCTGGACGATCCGCTTCGATTCTTTGTTCCGGCGCGCCTCCTCCGGGGCTCGCTGCTCGTGCTCGCGATCGTGCTGTTGAGCGAGCAGATGGATCGCGGACTGGTGAGCTTCGGCGTACTGTCCGCCAGCGGCATCGGGATCGCCGTCGGTGTCGGTCAATTTTTGCCGGCGTTGATCGTGCGGCGCTATCCCGAACGCGTCCTCGCGCTGTTGCTGCCGGCCTTCAGCGCCGTGGCCAACCTCATCAGCCCGCTCACGGCGTTGATCATTGCCGTGCTTGGTTCGATCGAACGCCGCGACGCGTCGGGCACGGCGAGCCCGCAAACGCCGATCGTCACACCCGCGGGCGCGCGGGCGGAACCGACAGCCGACGAAAACCGCCTGCTGCGGTCGGTTGTGGACTTTGGCGAGACGCTCGTGCGCGAAGTCATGACCCCGAGGCCGGACATCGTCGCCATCCGGTCGGACGCGACGATCGACGACCTGCGCCGGCTGGTGCTCGAGCAGGAGTATTCGCGGCTCCCGGTCTTCTCCGAGAATCTCGACAACATTGCCGGGCTGGTCGTGGTGAAGGATCTCATTCAGCGCGAGGATGTCCTGGCCGGTTCGAGGAAGGTGACCGAGATCATGCGGCCGGCGTCATTCGTGCCGGAGACCAAGCGCGTGATGGATCTGCTGCGCGAGTTCCAGCAGAAGCGCGTGCAGCTGGCGATTGTGGTCGACGAGTACGGCGGCACGGCGGGACTCGTGACGGTCGAGGACGTCGTGGAGGAACTCGTCGGCGAAATTCGCGACGAGTACGACGTGGAAGCCGAGCCGATCGTCCGCGAGGGTGACGATCGATTTGTCTTCAGCGCGAAGGTCGCGACGAGCGAGATGACGGATCGTCTTCAGGTCGAGATTGAGGACGGCGAGTTCGAGACGGTGGGCGGCTACGTGCTCGCACGCGTCGGCCGGGTGCCGGCCGTGGGGGAGCGGTTCACATTCGACGGACTCGAGGTCGAAATCCTCGAGGCCGAACGCCGCCGCATCCACAAAGTCCGTGTGCGCCGGCTGGCCCTGCCGGCCCCCGAAGGCGCCTGATGAAGGCCGGATTCGTCGCGCTGGTCGGCCGGCCGAATGCCGGCAAGTCCACCTTGCTCAATCGGCTCGTCGGCGAAAAAGTGGCCATTGTCTCCGACAAGCCCCAGACCACGCGCCATCGGATCGTGGGGGTGCGGAACGCGCCGGGCCGGCAATTCGTGTTCGTGGACACGCCGGGCATCCACAAACCGCTGCACCGCATGAACCGCCGGATGGTGGACGTCGCGCTCGACGCGCTCAAGCAATCCGACGTCGTCGTCCTCGTCGTGGACGCCACGGGCAGGGCCGGCGGAGGTGACGCGTTTGTCGTGGACTTGTGCGCCCGCGCCGGCGTCAGGCCCATTGTGGCCCTGAACAAGATCGATCGCGTGGCGCGGACGCAGCTCCTGCCTCTGATGGCGCACTACGACGGCGCGCTCGATTGCCGGGCCATCGTTCCCATCTCGGCGCTGACGGGAGACGGGGTGGAGACCCTCGAATCGGAAGTCGCAAACGCGCTGCCCGAGGGCGATCCGCTGTATCCGGAGGACTATCTGACCGACCAGACGGTCCGATCGATGAGCGCGGAGATGATCCGCGAAAAGGTCCTCCAGCACACCCGCGACGAACTCCCGTACACGACGGCTGTGACGATCGACCAGTTCGAGGAGCCGGCGACGCCGGGGGGCCTCACGAGGATCTTCGCGTCAATCCTGGTGGACAACGAATCGCAAAAGCCCATCGTCATCGGCAAGGGCGGCGACATGATCAAGCGCATCGGCACGGAAGCCCGTCAGGATCTGGAGCGCCTGCTCGACGGCCGCGTCCACCTGGATCTGCACGTCAAGGTCCGCCAGGACTGGCGCGATGATGAGCGGCTGCTCGATGAAATGGGGCTGAGAAAGCGGTAGGGTTCAGGTCCTACCTCGTCGCGCACGTAGCGCCATGGAGGGCTGGCCTCCAACGGGTGCGTGCGTATGTTACAAATAGTCGCCCATGGCGACGCAGCGCAGAATCGATCTGATCCTGGAATCAGTCAAGCGCCTGCTCCGCATGGGGGCGACGCCGAATCTGCTGAACCTGCTCCAGAAGCAGCACCCGGCGGACCTGGCCCAGATTTTCTCCGAGCTGCCTGAGCGGGAGCGTCATGCCACCTTCAATGTCCTGGTCGATCGCAACGCCAAGCTCGCCATCGAGACGCTCAGCGAGCTGGGGCCGGAGCGGGGCGCCGAATTGCTGGCCCTTCGCTCGGCCGAGGAAATCGCCCGCCTCGTCCAGGAAATTCCCTCGGATGACGCGGCCGTCCTGATCGATCACCTGCCCGAAGAACTCTCGGCCGTCGTCCTGAACCTGATTCGTCCGAAGCCGGGCGGCGGCGTGACCGAACTGCTCGAGTACGAAGAGCAGACGGCCGGCCGGTTGATGAACCCCAATGTCTTCGCGCTGCCGGAAGACCTGACCGCCGGCGAAGCCATTACCGCGCTGCAGACCGCGCGCGACGTCGAGATGGTCTTTTACCTCTATGTCGTGGACGAACGCCGCCATCTGGTCGGCGTCGTGTCGTTGCGGCGCCTGCTCCTCGTCGCGCCGGACACGCCGCTCAAGCGGATCATGACGACCGACGTCTACAGCGCGCGCGTCGACACGGACCAGGAGGAAGTCGCCCGGCAGGTGGCGTCGTACAACCTGCTGGCCATTCCCGTCGTCGACGCGGAAAACAAGATCGCCGGGATCATCACCGTGGACGACGTCATCGACGTCATCAAGGATGAAGCGACAGAAGACGTGCTCCGGCTGGCCGGCGTCGCCAAGGACGACGGCGTCGATACGCCGCCCAGGGAGTCCCTCCGCAAGCGGCTGCCGTGGCTCGTCGTCAATCTGGCGACGGCCTTCCTGGCCGCGTCAGTCGTCGGCCTGTTCAAGGGCACCATTGAAAAAGTCGTGATGCTGGCGGTGTTTCAGCCAATCGTGGCTGGTATGGGCGGGAACGCGGCCACCCAGACGCTGGCAGTTATCGTCCGCGGTATTGCGCTCGGCGAGCTGACCTGGGCGAATGCGCGCCACGCGCTGATCAAGGAAGGGCTCGTCGGCCTCGGCAATGGCGTGGTCAACGGCGTCGTTGGCGGCCTCGTCGTTGGACTGTTTACCCACGACTGGACCCTGGGCCTGATTCTGGGCATGGCCATGGTCATCAATATGTTCGTGGCGGCGGTCGCGGGCACCCTCATTCCGCTGGGCCTGCGGGCGTTGAAAGTGGATCCGGCCCTGGCGTCGTCCGTGTTCATTACCACGCTCACCGACGTCGTAGGTTTTCTGTCGTTCCTGGGCCTGGCGACGATCTTCCTGCAGTTCCTGCATCACGACTAGGCGGGGGCTTCGCCCCGCCGCACCCCTGGCACGCTCACTCGCAACACGTCGGGTGAGCGTGGGCCGACACGTTTTGGCTCGTTTCGCGTGGGCTCGTTCGCCGCCGCTCACTCGCCCGGCCGTTTGGGGTAGCATTAGCAAGATGTGCGCCAGCCGCTGAGCCCGGTCAGCGGCTTCGATCCCATGCGGTCTTACACTTCCGACTCGCTCGTGCTTCGGACCTATCGCTATGGCGAAGCGGATCAGATCGTGGTCTTTCTCACGGAAGACCGGGGCAAGAAGCGGGGCGTGGCCAAGAACGCGACGAAATCGCGGCGCCGGTTTGGCGGAAGTCTCGAGTCGCTGTCGCGGTGCCGGGCGGCCTACGTGGAACACGAACATCGGGATCTCGTGCGGCTGGACCGGCTGGAAGCGCGGCTCACGCCGATGCGGGCGGCGACCGGTCGGACCGCGGAAGCCGCGGCTCATGTCCTGGGGCACGCCGCCTATTTTGCCGAGCTGCTCGACGAGTGGGCGCCCGACAACGCCGCCAATGAGCGGCTGTTCCGGCTGGGAGCCGCCGTCTGCGACGCCCTCTGCGAAGGGGGAGCGGTGGATCCGCTGGCTCGTTATTTCGAGTACTGGCTCTTGCGCCTGGAAGGTGTGTATCCCGCGCTCGACCGGTGCCCGCGGTGCGGCGAAGCCGCGTTTGGAGACGGCGCCGTAGTTGTGCTCGCCGAACGCACCTACGTCTGCCGCGATTGCGGACATGGCGGCCCGGGCCTGTCGGCCGCGGCGATCGGGTTTCTGCGGGAAGCCGCATCCAGGACACCGGCGGCGGTCGCCGCGTCGAATCCCGTTCCGGCGGCGCTCAGCGAGCTGGAGCGCGCGCACGATCGGCTCATCGCGATGCATCTGGAAAAAGAACTGCGCTCGGCGCGTGTCGTGCGTGAATTGAGGCCTGCGTTGTGACGCTTCAAGATCTGATTCTGAAATTGTCCGACTACTGGGCGAGCCAGGGGTGCCTGATCCAGCAACCGCTCGACATCGAGCTGGGCGCCGGGACGATGCATCCGGAGACCTTTCTGCGGGTGCTGGGGCCGCAGGCGTGGAACGTCGCGTTTGTGCAGCCGTCGCGGCGGCCGGCCGACGGGCGGTTCGGTGAAAACCCGAACCGCCTGTTCAAGCATCACCAGTTCCAGGTCATCCTGAAACCGGCGCCGGATGACGTGCAGGATCTCTATCTGCAGAGTCTTGAAGCGTGCGGTATCGATCTCCGATCGCACGATGTGCGGTTCGAAGAAGACAACTGGGAGTCGCCGACGCTCGGCGCCTGGGGCATTGGCTGGCAGGTGCTCTACGACGGCCTCGAGATCACGCAGTTCACCTATTTTCAGCAGGCCGGCGGATCGGATCTGTCACCAATCTCGGTTGAGTTGACGTACGGCCTCGAGCGGTTCGCGATGGCCTTGCAGGGCGTCAGCAATATCTACGACTTACAGTGGGCCCCCGGGGTCTCCTATCGCGAAGTGCGGCTGCGGGACGAGGTGGAGCAATCCAAGTACGCCTTCGGGCAGGTGGATCTGCCGGAGGGGCAATTCGCCGAGTTCCATCGCGACATGTTCCAGAAGAACTACGACTTTTCGAAGGCGCTGCTGGCGTCCGGACTCGTGCTGCCGGCGCTTGACTACTGCCTCAAGTGCTCGCATCTCTTCAACGTGCTCGATGCCAGCGGCAGCATCGGCGTGACGGAGCGCACCGCGTACATCCTGCGCGTGCGACAGCTCGCCGTGGCGATCGCTCAGGCCTGGCAAACGCCGGCCGCCGAGCCCACGACCGCCGGGACCAGTCATGGATCGTGAACTGCTGATTGAAATCGGAGTGGAGGAGATGCCGGCCTCGTGGCTGCCGGCGTTGACCGTGCAGCTGGCAGAGCGGCTGAAGGCGCGGCTGGCGGAGGAAACCCTGCCGGCCAAGTCCAACGTCGAAGTCTTCGCGACGCCGCGCCGGCTGACCGCGTGCCAGCCCGAGCTGGTCGATCGTCAGGAAGATCGTGACGAAACCATCATGGGACCGCCCGTCTCGGCCTCGTTCGACGCCGAGGGGCACCCGACCAACGCAGGACTCGGTTTCGCGCGAAAGCTGGGTGTGGATTTCGACGCCCTGCAGCGCGCGACGACCCCGAAGGGCGAGTATCTGTCGTACCTCAAACACATCCGCGGGCGCGCCACGGTGGACGTGCTGCCCGGGGTGCTTGGCAAGGTCCTGCGCGATCTGCAATTCCCAAAACACATGCGCTGGGACGCGCAGATGGAGGACGAAAAGACCGAGTTCACATTCGGCCGGCCGATCCGGTGGCTGTTGTACCTCTACGGAGGCCGGGTCGTCCCGTTCACGATCGCGCGCCAGGCGCTGGCCTCGAGTCCGCGTGTGCAGGATGTCTCCACGGGGGCCGTCACGTACGGTCACCGGTTCCTGGCCACGAGCGGCCGCGCGGGCCGCGCGATCAAGGTCCGCAGCTTTGACGAGTACCGCAAGAAGCTGGCGGAGAACTTCGTGATCCTGTCGCGCAGCGAGCGGCGCGATCGCATCATGCGGGATCTCGAATCACAGGCGCGCCGGATCGGCGGGCGCGCACTGCTGCACCAGCACGCCCAGGCGCAGGCGCTCCTCGAAGAAGTGCCGGACCTCGTGGAGTTCCCGGCCGTCGTCTGTGGCGCATTCTCGGCGGAGTTCCTCACGCTGCCTGCGGAAGTGCTGACGACCACGCTGATCCATCACCAGCACTTCTTCCCGGTGATCACCGCTCAGGGCGCGTTGATGCCGGCGTTCCTGGCCGTGACCAATACGCAATCGGCGAACGACCGCGCCATCGCGACCAATGCGGAGCGGGTGGTCAGCGCCCGGCTGCGGGATGCCCGGTTCTTCTGGGACGCCGATCGGCGCATCGGTCTCGAGGCCCGGTTGCCGCGGCTCGAAGGTCTGCTGTTCCACAAGGCGCTCGGTTCGTACGCCGCGAAGGCGACGCGCGTGGAGACGTTGGCGCGCACGCTGGTGGCCGGCATCTTCGGCGCCGCGGATCAGGCGGATGCCACCGGGCGTGCCGCGCGCCTGTCGAAGGCCGACCTGGCCACCGACATGGTGCGGGAGTTCACCGAGCTGCAAGGCATCATGGGCGGCATCTACGCGCGTGAGGCGAAAGAGCCCGAGGCGGTCTGGAAGGCGATCTATCACCAGTACTTGCCGATCGGCGTCGAAGCCAGCGCCGCGCCGTCGCGCGAGTCGCTGGGCGGCGCTGCCATTCCCTGGGCGGCGCTCTCCCTCGCCGACAAGCTCGATACGCTGGTTGGGTTGTTCCTGGCCGGTGAACGGCCGACGGGATCGCGCGATCCGCTCGGCCTGCGGCGACAGGCTCACGGGGTGCTGCGGATCCTGCTCGACCTGCAGGCCCTGACCGGCAGCGACGCGAGTCCGTCACTCGGCGAGCTCGTGGACGCGGCGCGCCAGAGTCTGGAAGGCGTGATTCCGGCCGGTGACGGTCTCAGCGCGCTGGAGGCGTTCCTCCGCGAACGCCTGGGATACGTGCTGCAGCAGCGCGGGGCCGCCGCGGGGAACGTCCGGGCGGTCATCGGCGCGCGCGCGCTCGCCGATCTCAGGCCCGCCGATCTCGAGCGCAACCTGCGCGCGCTGGCCGAGTTTGCCGAGACGCCGTCGTTCCGGCAGCTGGCGGAGGCGTTCAAGCGCGTGCGCAACATTGCGCGCGAGCTGGGCGAATCGCCCGAGGCCGGCGATCTCCGCCAGGATCTGAAGGAGCCGGCGGAGAAAGCCCTGCTGGACGAAATCGAGCGCCGCGGGCAGGTCATGTCGGAGGCGATCGCCGCGCACCATGACTATCGCGCGGCCTACGCCGAAGCGGCCGGGTTCGAGCCGGCGGTCGCGACGTTTTTCAAGGATGTCCTGGTGATGGCCGACGATCCGCGTCTGCGCCAGGCCCGTCTCCGGTTGATGAAGCGGTTGGAACGGTTGATTTTGCAGCTGGGTGATATTTCAGAAATCGTCGCCCCGGAGTCGTGAACTGATGGCTAAGCAGTCGAACACGGGCAAGTCGGGCAAGTACGTCTATTTCTTTGGCAACGGCAAGGCGGAAGGCAATCGCACGATGAAAGACGCGCTCGGGGGCAAGGGCTCCGGGCTCGCGGAAATGACCAACGCCGGCCTTCCGGTCCCGCCGGGTTTTACGATCGGCACGGCCGCCTGCACGCTGTACTACAAGAACCGCGGCAAGATCCCGGCGTCCGTCGATCAGGAAATGCTGGTCCACCTGAAGAAGCTCGAAGCCGTGGCGAGGAAGAAGCTGGGCGCGGCGCACGACCCGCTGCTCGTGTCCGTCCGATCGGGCGCGAAGTTTTCCATGCCCGGCATGATGGACACCATCCTCAACCTGGGATTGAACGATGCGTCGGTCGAGGGCCTGAAGGCGAAGACACAGAACGGCCGATTCGCGTATGACAGCTATCGCCGCTTCATTCAGATGTACGGGAATGTGGTGCTCGAAATCCCGAAGGGCGAGTTCGAGCACGAATTTGAAGAAGTGAAGAAGGTGAAGGGCGTGAAGCTCGATACGGAGCTTGATGAGGCCGCCCTCCGCGACGTCGTCGCCCGGTACAAGAAGGTCGTGAAGGCGAAATCGGGCAAAGACTTCCCGCAGGATCCGCTGGCGCAGCTGCGCGGCGCGCGCGACGCGGTGTTCCGCTCCTGGCAGAACCCGCGCGCGAAAGAGTACCGGCGCATTTACGAGATCCCCGATGACATCGGCACGGCCGTCAACGTGCAGGCGATGGTATTTGGCAACACCGGTGAGCGCTCCGGAACCGGCGTGGGCTTCACGCGTAACCCGGCGACGGGCGCGAAGGAGTTCTTCGGTGAGTTCCTGATCAACGCGCAGGGCGAAGACGTCGTCGCCGGCATCCGGACGCCGAAGCCGATTCGCGAGCTGGAATCGGTGATGCCGCACGCCTACAAGCAGCTCCGCCAGATCACGACCCGCCTGGAAAAGCACTACCGCGATATTCAGGACTTCGAATTCACGATCCAGGACGACGAGCTGTTCATGCTGCAGACGCGGAACGGCAAGCGGACCGGTCACGCCGCCGTGATCATCGCCACGGATCTGGTGGCGGAAAAATTGATCAAGGCGAAGGACGCCGTCTTGATGGTCGAACCGGAGTCGCTGTCGCAGCTGCTCTCGCCGATCTTCGATCCCAGGGAGTGGAAAGGACTGCCGGTCGCGACCAAAGGGCTGCCGGCGTCGCCGGGCGCGGCCTCAGGCCAGGTGGTCTTCACCGCCGACGACGCGGTGGAGTGGACGCGGCAGGGCAGGCAGGTGATGCTCGTCCGCAAGGAGACCGTGCCGGACGACATCCACGGGATGTTTGTGGCGCAGGGCATTCTGACGGCGACAGGCGGGATGACGTCTCACGCCGCAGTGGTCGGCCGGCAGATGGGCAAGCCGTCCATCGTAGGCGCCGGCGCGCTGCAGGTGGACGAGCGGGGCAAAACGCTTCGCATCGGCGAGACGTCGCTCAAGGAAGGCGACTGGCTGTCGTTCGATGGGCTGACCGGTGAAGTGAAAGTCGGACAGGTCGCGACGAAGCCCAGCGAGATTCTTCAGGTGATCAACGGCCAGATGAAGCCGGCCCAGTCCGATATCTATCAGCGCTTCGAGCGGCTGCTCTCGTGGGCCGATGACGCGCGGCGGCTGGGAATCCGCGCCAATGCCGATCAGCCGGATCAGGCGAAGATCGCCTACAACTTCGGCGCCCGCGGCATCGGCCTCTGCCGGACCGAGCACATGTTCTTCGGCGAAGGGCGCATCCCCATCGTCCAGAAAATGATTCTGGCCGATAACGAGACGGACCGGCGCGCCGCGCTGGACGAGCTGCTGCCGCTTCAGCGCGGCGACTTCTACGGCGTGTTCAAGGAAATGCACGGATCGCCCGTGACGATCCGGACGATCGATCCGCCGCTGCACGAGTTTCTGCCGAAACGCGAGGACCTCATGGTGACGCTCGCGCGCCTGGAAGCCGGCGGCCACGCGACCGGGAAGGAATACGCGGACACGAAGCGCCTCCTGCATCGCGTCGAGCAACTCCATGAGTTCAATCCGATGCTGGGTCACCGCGGCGTCCGGCTCGGGATCACGTACCCCGAGATCACCGAAATGCAGACGCGCGCGATCATGGAAGCGGCGTGCCAGCTCGCCAAAGAAAAGGTCCCCGTGGTGCCGGAGATCATGATTCCGCTGGTGGGCGACGTCCGCGAATTGAAGGACCAGAAGGCTGTCGTCGTTCGCGTCGCGGACCAGGTCATGAAAGAGCGCGGCGTGACCGTCAAGTACCTCGTCGGGACGATGATCGAGGTTCCGCGCGGCGCACTGACGGCGGATCAGATTGGCGCCGAGGCCGAGTTCTTCTCGTTCGGCACGAACGATCTCACGCAGTTGACCTACGGGTTCTCGCGCGACGACATCGGCAAGTTCCTCGGCGCCTACCAGGATCGCCGCATTCTCGAGCGCGACCCGTTCGCGTCGCTGGACACGGTCGGCGTCGGCCAGCTCGTGGCGATGGGCACGGCGAAGGGCCGGGCGGCCCGGCCGGGATTGAAGGTGGGCGTCTGCGGTGAGCACGGCGGCGATCCGTCGTCGATTCACTTCTTCGACAGGACGAAGCTGGACTACGTGAGCTGCTCGCCGTATCGCGTGCCGGTCGCGCGGCTGGCGGCGGCGCAGGCGGCGCTTCAGCAAAAGGCGCTTGATTGAGACTTGCAAGCCAGAGGTCAGACGTCAGAAGTCAGAAGCGGACGTGCTCTCATGACCGTGATCGTGTTCAGGGATGGCGTCACGCGAACAGCGGACGCCGTCGATCCGGCCTGGCTGCGCGACGACGCGACCGAAATCGTCTGGGTGGACATTCAGGGGCCGACGGAAGCTGACAAGCCGCTCCTTGGCGAGACGTTTCACTTCCACGAGCTGGCCGTCGAGGACGCGCTGGCAGAAGCGCACCATCCGAAAATCGAACTGTACGATCGCGTGCTGTACGTGATTCTGCACGGCATCGTCGCCCGTCCCACCGACAAGGGCTTCGAGACGCACGACATCGACTTCTTCCTGGGCCGGAACTACCTGGTGACGCTGCATCACTACGCGTCCCGGTCGATCAAGGAGGAACAGGACGTCGTCCTGCGCCATGGCGCCCGGCTTGGCGAGGGGCCGTGCGGCCTGCTGCACCACATCGTCGATCGCATGGTGGACCATTACAGTCCCGAGGTGGACAGCCTGGAGGATCGGCTGGAGCTCATCGAGCGCCAGGTGTTTTCCAGGAGCCGGGCGAATCCGCTGAAGAAGATCCTCGAGCTCAAGTCGGACATCGCCTCGCTGCGCCGTGTCACGCTGCCGCAACGCGACGTCGTGAGCCGGCTGGCCCGCCGGGAATTTCCGCAGATCTCGGACGCGATGTCGTACCGGTTTCGCGACGTGTACGATCATCTGGTGCGCCTGGCGGATGAGGCGGTGTTCCTGCAGGATCGCGTGACCGGCCTGCTCGACGCGCACATCTCGACGCAGTCGCACCGCCTGAATCAGGTCATGAAGGTGCTCACGGTCATCGCGACGATCTTCATGCCGCTGACCGTGCTGACCAGCATGTGGGGCATGAACGTGCCGATCCCCCATTTTCCGGGCGGGCCCGGTCTGCAGTTCTGGTGGGTCCTGGGCGTCATGGTGATCTCCACGGCCGGCATGCTGTGGGCATTTCGCCGCATGGACTGGCTGTGACCCGCATCCATCGCCTTCCGCCGGAGCTGGCGAATCAGATTGCGGCCGGTGAAGTCGTCGAGCGCCCGGCGTCCGTGGTGAAAGAGCTCGTCGAGAACGCCGTGGACGCCGGCGCCGGCCGCATTGCGATCACCACGGAGTTCGGCGGCAAGAAGCTGATCGCCGTCGAAGATGACGGGCACGGGATGAGCGCCGAGGACGCGGTGCTGGCGGTCGAGCGGCACGCGACCAGCAAGATCCGCAGCGCGACGGATCTCGGCGCGATTGCGACGCTCGGATTCCGCGGCGAGGCGCTGCCGTCGATCGCGTCCGTCTCGCGCTTCAGGCTTCGGACGCGGCTGCCGGACGATCAGGCCGGCACCGAGCTGCGGATTGAGGGCGGCACGCTCGTCGCGTCTCGCGAAGTCGGCGCGCCGGCGGGCACGCTGATCGAGGTGTCGGATCTGTTTTTCAATCTGCCCGCACGCCGGAAGTTCCTGAAGGCGGACACGGCCGAGTCCGCGCAGATCTCGCGGCTCGTCACGCAACTGGCCCTGGGCTATCCCGGGATTGGATTCCTCCTGAAGAGCGGTTCGCGAATTCTTCTGGAAGCGCCGCCCGCGGGGTCGCTCGAAGAGCGGTTCTATCAGGTGTACGGCGATCGTGCCGATCTGGTTCCGGTCGCGAAGGAGGCCGCGGGCATCACGATCGCCGGTTTTGTGGCGGCGCTCGGCGAACAGGGCCCGGCGCGCGGACCGCAGCACGTCTTCGTGAACCGGCGCATCGTACGCGATCGCACGATCGCGCACGCCATCCAGGCGGCCTACAGCGTCGCCACGATCAAGGAACGCAGTCCGGAAGTGCACCTGTTCATCGAACTCGGGCCGGATCGCGTGGATGTGAACGTGCACCCGACCAAGGCCGAGGTCAGGTTTCTCGATCAGAGCCTCGTGCACGAAGTGCTGCGGCGCGCGATTGTCGATGCGCTGGGCGCGACGACCGCGCCTGAGCTCGTGCTGTCGGCGGAGACGCCGGGGGCACCCGTCTGGCCGCACGCTGCGCCGTTGCCCCTGGGATTCGGCATGGCGCCGGCCCCGTCAGCGGGCGGGCCCCTGACCGGCTTGACCCCGGCGGCTGGCCCGGTGCCGTCCGGGACAGGCGGCGCACGCACGGGCCTGGTTGACGGGACGCGCGCAGATCCGAGCTGGGCCGACGCGCGCGCGGCGACTCAGCCCGGGCGCGAAGCGATCGCATCGCTCATCCAGCCGATGACGCCGCTCGGCCAGTTCCGCAACACGTTCATCATTGCCATGGATGACGAGGGCGTGGCGATTATCGATCAGCACGTCGCGCACGAGCGCATTCTGTTCGAGCAGATCTCCGAGCGGCTGACGACGCGCGCGTTGGAATCACAGCGGCTGCTCAGCCCGGTCGTGCTGGACGTGAGCCCCGGCGAGCATCAGACGCTGCTGTCGCACGCCGGGGCCCTGATCCAGTTCGGGTTCGAGGTCGAGGATTTCGGCGGCAGCAGCCTCCGCATCGGCGCCGTGCCGGCCTTGCTCGACTGGCGTCGATCCGAAGAGGCGCTGCGCGCCGTCGCCGCTGATCTCGACGGGTTGTCTCCGGGCGCGGGCGTTCACGAAGCCCTCCGGCGAATGGCCGCGACGATGGCCTGTCACGCGGCGGTGAAGGCCAACGATCCGCTCACGCGGGAGAAGATGCAGTACCTGCTCGACGAACTGCGCCGGACGTCGCATTCATCGGTGTGCCCGCATGGGCGTCCGGTGGTGTTGCGCCTGACGCGGCGGGAAATCGAGCGCAATTTCGACCGCGTGTAGACCGTGCCTCCTCAGCCGTCCTCGCCTGTCGTCACCTGACTGAAGCTCCTCACCGCCTCATCCTCGTCCTGGTACGTCTCGAACACAGAGATCAGCTTCGTGATGTCCATGAGCCGGTTGGACCGCGCCGTGAGGTTCAGCAGCTTGATCGTGCCGCCGCGGCGGCGGACGGACAGGTACTTGCCGACGAGCATGCCGATGCCGGCGCTGTCCATGCGCGTGACGCCCCGCATGTCCAGCACGATGCGGTTCCGATCCTGTTCGACCAGCTGATCGATGCAGGACCGGAGGGCGAGGTCGCCGGCGTCGAGCTCCAGGCGGCCCGAGAGCCGCAGGATCGTGACATCGCCGACGCCATGTTCTTCGATCGTGAGTAACGCGCTCATGATGTCACCCGCGGCCCGTCAATCGAGGTGCTTGATGCAGATTACTTCGTTGCGGGCCTCGTTGTAGATCAGTTCATCCACCAGCGATCGCGTCAGGGCCAGGCCATACCCGCCCGGACGAAGGCCCTGCTCCTCACGCACGTCCATATGGCGTGTCGGATCGTCGACGGGATTCGAGGTCGCGGCGTGGCGAAGTCTGTCGATATCGAACCCCTCGCCCGGATCGGAAATGCGGTAGATCAGCATGCGCTTGCCGCGCACGCAGGAAATCCGCACCTGGCGCGACGGATCGAGCTTGCCGCCCCACTCGACGGCGTTGTTCAGGAGTTCGCGAAAGGCGAGCGCGACGGATTCGCGGACGCTCTCCGGCAGGTCCGCTTCCAGATGCATCACGAATGAGTGCACGCGCTCGGCCATCTCGAGCGAACACGGCGCCAGGATCTCCAGCCACTCCGGCCGCGCGGAGATGACTTCGAACGAGAGCGCTGACGCGGCACTGGCGCCGGCGAGGGCATCCTCGATCACTTCCACGACCGTCTTGGGCGCAAAGGGCTTGCGGACGTAGCGATAGGCCTGGCGCTTGACCGCCTGCAGCAGCGTCTGCGGCGTGTCGTCGGACGTCATGACGATCACCAGCGGCGGGACCGGCAGCGCGCGCGCGTGCGCCAGCACGTCGAGGCCGCTCATGCTGGGCAACCCGATGTCCGTGAGCACGATATGGAAGTCCGCGCCGTCCAGTTCGGCAATGGCGTCCGGGCCATCACCGACGGACCTGACCGTATGGCCGGCGGAGGTCAGCAGGCCGGCCAGCACATGCCTTAGCCCCCGGTCATCGTCGACGAGGAGAATGTGTCGGCCCGCCATGGCCACAGATTCGCGTCTCGTAGTGTAATTGAGGACGTGCAGGATAGTGCTGGTGTTCGCGCGGCGTCGCCGGAGGCGGGAGGCCCGCTGGAGCGTGTGCTCGCGGAGACCGCTCGGGCCCTCGCCGAGGCCGAGACGCTGGAAGCCGCCGCGCCGCGGACCCTCAAGGCCATCTGTGACGCGCTGAATTGGGAATACGGCGCGCTCTGGGAAGTGGATCGATCCCGGATGGTGCTCCGATGCATCGGCGAGTGGCATGCGCCCGATCTGCCGTTTACGGAGTTCGCGGCCGCGACGCGCCAGACGGAATTTACGCCGGGCATCGGTCTTCCGGGCCGGGTGTGGGCCCAGGCCAAACCGCTCTGGATTCCCGACGTCACGCGCGATACGAACTTCCCGCGCGCCATCGCGGCGGAGCATGTCGGCCTGCATGCCGCCTTCGGGGCGCCGATCATGCAGGGATCGCACGTCCTGGGCGTCCTGGAATTCTTCAACCGCAACATCATGCAGCCGACCCCGGGCCTGCTGTCGATGATGACGACGGTCTGCGGCCAAATCGCGCTGTTCGCGCAGCGCAAATGGGCGAGCGAAGAGCTGGATCGTTTCTTCCGGCTGTCGCTGGATTTGTTCTGCGTCTGCACCTTCGACGGCTATTTCGTCCGCATCAATCCCGCGTGGGAGAAGGTGCTGGGTCTGTCGGAGGCGGATTTCCGGACCGCGCCGTTCATGGACTTCGTGCATCCGGATGATCGCGCGCAGACGACCGCCGCCATGTCCGGGCTGTTGACCGGGGAGCAGTTGATCGGCTTCGAGAACCGGTATCGCGCGAAGGACGGCACGTACAAGTGGCTGCAGTGGACGGCCTTTCCGGTTCCCGCGCAAGGCTTGATCTATGGCGCCGCGCGTGACGTCAGCGACCGCAAGGCCGCCGAATCCCGCATGACGCAACTGGTGAGGGACCTGGAAGTCGCGCGCGAGCGGGCCGAACAGGCCACGAAGGCCAAGGGTGAGTTCCTGGCCAACATGAGCCACGAAATTCGCACGCCGATGAACGCCATCATCGGCATGACGGAGCTCGCCCTGCAGACCGGCCTCACGCCGCGCCAGCGCGAGTATCTGGAGACGACGCGCGATTCGGCGGAGTCGCTGCTCGCGATCATCAACGACATCCTGGACGTGTCGAAGATCGAAGCGCGGCGGCTGACGCTCGAGGCCGTTCCGTTCAGGTTCCGCGACACGGTGGAGGACGGCGTCAAGCTGCTCGCGCCGCGGGCGGCGCAGAAAGGCCTGGAACTGGCCTGCCGGATCTCGCCGGATGTTCCTGACGGGCTCGTGGGCGATCCCGGCCGGCTGCGGCAGATTCTGATCAACCTCGTCGGCAACGCCATCAAGTTCACCGAACAGGGCGAAGTCGTGGTGAACATCACGGTCGATCGACAGACGGAACAGGACGTTCGGCTCAAGTTCATGGTGCGTGACACCGGCATCGGCATCGCACAGGACAAGCAGTGGAAGATCTTCGGTCCATTCGAGCAGGCCGACGCGTCCACCACGCGGCTGTACGGCGGGACGGGCCTGGGCCTGACGATTTCCACGCAGCTCGTCGAGATGATGGACGGCCGCCTGTGGCTCGAGAGCGAGCCGGGCGAGGGCAGCCGCTTCTATTTTGTCGCGCAGTTCGGCCGTCAGCCCGCGGGCGTCGAAGTGGACAGCCCGCCGCTGCCCACGCTGCACGACATCCGGACGCTGATCGTCGATGACAACGCGACCAACCGCTTGATCTTGGGTGAGATGCTCAGCGCCTGGGGCATGGTCGCTTCGGTCGAGAGCGGGGCGTCGGCGGCGCTGAAGACGCTGCGATCGGCCGCGCGCGGGGCCCGCCCCTTTCATCTCGTGCTGACCGATGGCCTGATGCCGGGCGTGGATGGGTTCACGCTGGCGCGCGAAATCTCGCACGACCGCAGGCTGAAGTCGCTGAAAGTCATCCTGCTGACCTCGGCGGGCTGGAACGCCGATGATACGGCCGCCGAGGATCACTTCGCGGCGCGGCTGACCAAGCCCGTCAAACAATCGGATCTCTTCAACGCGATCCTCCATGCATTTTCCGTGAGCGCGCCGCGCCCGGCGACGCCGCTGCCGGGCGGGCCCGCCCGCGACGCCCGCGCCGCGAGCGCGCGCCCGTTGCGCGTGCTCGTCGCCGAGGACAATCTGACCAATCAGAAGTTGATCGACGCGCTCCTCAGCCAGCGCGGCCATCACGTCACGCTTGTGTCCAACGGCGCGCAGGCCATCGCCCGCTCGGTCGAGCCGTTCGATCTGATCCTGATGGACGTGCAGATGCCGGAAGTCAGCGGCCTGGAAGCCACCGCGGCGATCCGCGAACGCGAGCGCGGCACGGGGCGCCGTACGCCGATTCTCGCGCTGACGGCCAGCGCCATGGCCGGGGATCGTGAGCAATGTCTGCAAGCCGGGATGGACGCGTACGTGGCAAAGCCGCTTCGCGTGGACGAATTGTTCGCGGCGATCGACAGCCTGTGCGCGGCTGAATCGGCCGCCGGTGCGGCCACCCCGCGTGACGTGCACTCGTCGGGGACCGGCGTTGACCCGGCCGCGTTGCTGGCAAGTTTCAACGGAGACGCCGGCCTGGTGCGGGAGGCGGCCGGGATTTTTCTGCAGGACGTGCCGGCCATGCTTCGGCGGCTGCGGGACGCCATGGACAACGGGCACGCCGGAAACATCGCGGCGGCCGCACACGCGATCAAAGGATCCGCCGGGCTCTTCGCGCAAGGGCTGGCGTACCAGAGCGCGCGCCGGATCGAGGAGCGTGCGAAGGCCGGCGATCTGTCCGACGCGCGCGCGGCCTACGCCGCCATGGAATCCGATCTCGCGCAGCTGATGAGCGAGCTCAAAGAACTCCAGGCTCACTGACGGGCGTCAGGTCACAGTTCGCAGGTGGCAGGTACGTTCGAAGAACCTTCCTGCGACCTGTTACCTGCCAACTGTGGAGAATCGCTTGAAGAAGCTGTCGCTGTTCCAGGACGGCCGCGCCGTGTCGTTCGCCACGCGCTGCAACAGCGTCATGATCACGCGATTGAAGAGCGCGGCGGCCTCCAGGTTCACCGGCTGATTCAGGTCGTCCGACGGCTTGTGGTAGATGTCGCGGACCCAGTTCCGGCGCGTCGTTTCCTCGGGCGAACCGAATTCATACCCGAACTTGAACGCCAGCGCCGGTACGCCGCGGCGGATGAAGCTGTACTGATCGCTCCGGATGAAGCGGTTCTGCTCCGGCTCGCGATCGGTCTGGACGTCGACCCCGAGCGACTTCGCGGCGGCGCGCACGGTCTCGCCAAGCGAGGATTCGGCCAGGCCCTGCACTTCGATCACCTTCAAGGCATACAGCGGCAGGAACATGTCCAGATTGATGTCCGCGACGATCTGCTTGAATGGCACCGTCGGCTTGCCGGCGAAATAGGTCGATCCGAGGAGGCCCTTTTCCTCGGCGGTCACGGCCAGGAAAATGATCGACCGCTTCGTTGTGACGCCTGGGGCCTTGAGCAGGCGCGCCGTTTCGATAATGGACGCCACGCCGGAGGCGTCGTCCATCGCGCCGTTGAAGATCGCGTCGCCGTTGACGGCGCGGCCGATGCCGACGTGATCGAGGTGACCGGACATGATCACGTACTCCGATTTCAACACGGGATCGGAGCCTTCAAGTATTCCCACGACGTTCGCCGAGGGCAGAGGCTCGCGGTTGAGCGTCGCATGGACTTTCAGCGTGCCGGGAATCGCAAAGCGGGGAAGCGGCTTGCCGTCGGTCACGAGCTGCTGCAGTCCCTCGAGCGTGTGATCGGTGCCCTCGAGCAGCGCAGCGGCGCCGCGGGCTGTCAGTGACATCGCCACGGCCTCACCGGCCGCGTCTTCCAGCGTGCGATCCGCGATTGCGACCAGTGGTGCCGGACCGGCCGCGCGGCCCGGACCGCCGCCGGCAGCAGGCGGCGTCGTGGCCGGCGTCGGAGTGGCCGTGGCGGTTGGCGTCGGCGTGGGGGGCAGCGTCGCCGCCGCGGCGCCGCCGCGGCCCGTGTTCCCGGGGCCGGCGCCTCGATTGCCGGCCGCGCCCGCCCGCGGGGCCGCGATCGTCGCCACACCAATCGCGCCCGCGCGCTTGAGCGCGAGCCAGCGCTCGTCGGCGGTATTGACGTGCGACCGTACATTGTCCGAGACCGTGACGGGCGGAAACGCGTTGATGTACACGGCGATCTTGCCTTTGAGGTTCTGGCCGGCGAGGTCGTCCCACCCAGCCTCTGGAATCGACATGCCGTAGCCGAGGAAGACCATCGGCGCTTCCAGCGAGCCGTTCAACTCGCCGCGAGCGGAAATCGATGCATCCTGGCCCACCGCGAGCGCCTGTTCGGCGCCGTTTCGCACGAGCGCGATCTTCGTGTCGGCCGGGACGAGCGCGCGGTTCTCGAGCATCACGGTCTGGCGATACCCTTTGTCACCCGCCGGCTTCAGCCCGATCTTCTGGAACTGGCCCTCGACGTACTGCAACGCCGCCTCAAAGCCCGGCGTGCCGACGTTTCGTCCTTCCAGCCTGTCGTCGGCCAGGTATTGAATGTGGGCCCACCAGGCTTTGCCCTCGGCAGCCAGGTCGGTGGTTTGGGCAACGGCGCCCGTCACGGCCGCGGCCAGAACGCAGAACGCCAGCACTCGTGTCTTCATGAGGGGATTCTAGCCGCGAACGACCTCTGAGGTCGTTTCGCGGGTTCATGACAACTCGAGTTGTCGTGGCGGCGGCAATGCAAACCGCGGTTTCCATTTCTCGGCGAAACGACCTCAGAGGTCATACTTGCAGCTACAATTCAGTTGCTCAGGAGCAAATCCCATGAATCGCTCGATCGCCCGTGTCGTCGCCCTGGCGCTCTTCTGCGGCGCCTCGGTCGTTGTATTCGCCCAGAACCGGCGCGCGTTGACCTCGGCCGACTACGACCGCGCGGTCAGGATGCTGGCGCCCAGCCTTGGCGGCCTCGTCGTCAATGACAGCGTCAACGCCACGTGGCTCGCCGACGGGCGCTTCTCGTACACGCGCACGGGTTCAAACGGTCCGGAGACGGTCGTGGTCGATCCCGTCAAGAAGACGAAAGAAGTCGTGGCGACACCGCCTGCCGGCGCGGTGAATCAACCGGGCGGAGGCGCCGGCCGCGGCGGTCGAGCCGGCGGCGGTGGCGGTGGCCGGGGCGGCGGGCGCGGCACTGTCGCCATTACCAAGACCTGCGGGCCGAATGTCACGGGCCTGACGGGGACGCCTCCTGTGTCCATGTCGCCGGATGGCACGCGCGGCCTGTTCATCTGCGACTGGAATTTGTGGGTGCACGACGTCGCGACCGGACAGGATCGCCAGCTCACCACCGATGGCGTGAAAGATTTTGGCTACGCGACGAGCAATGCCGGCTGGACCACGAGCGCGGCCGCGTCGCTGTCGTGGTCGCCCGACGGCAAGAAGATTGCCACGCAGCAGCAGGACGAGCGCAAGGTCGGCGACATGTACCTCGTCGAGACACCCGTCAATGGCGGCCATCCTGTTCTGCGCGCCTGGAAGTATCCGCTGCCCGGCGACCCCGACGTCGCGATGATCACGCGCGTCATCATCGACGTCGACACCGGCAAGGTCACCAAACTGCTGATGCCGCCGGATTTCCATCGCGCGATGTCGGAGGACAACATCGACATGGGCGAGTACCTGTGGAGCCCGGACAGCACGAAACTCGGCCTGGTGTCCACGGATCGCTTCCACAAGAACTCGACGGCGAAGCTCGCGGACGTCGCGACGGGTGAAGTGCGCACGCTGTTCACGGAAACGGAAAAGACGCACGTCCAGACGCGCGTGCAATGGCAAATCCTCTGGGACACCAACGAAGTGCTCTGGTATTCGCAGCGCGATGGCACCGCGCAGATGTACCTCTTCGATTTGAAGACCGGCCAGCTCAAGAACCAGGTCACCAGCGGCGCCGGGCCGATTACACGCATCGCTCGGCTCGATCGCGCGACGCGCACGATGTGGTTCGATGCGGTGGGGAAGGAAAAGGGCCAGGATCCCTACTTCACGCACCTCTATCGCGTCGGGCTCGATGGCAGGAACTTCGTGTCCCTGACGCCGGACAACGGCACGCACACGACCCAGATTTCGCCCGACGGCAAGTACGTGATCGATACGTTTTCCCAGCCGGACGTCGCGCCGGAGACAACGCTCCGGGACGGCACGACGGGGGCGCTCATCATGCCCCTCGAGAAAGCGGACATTTCCAAGCTGCTCGCGACGGGCTGGAAACCGCCGATGCAGATCAAGATGATGTCGGCAGATGGCAAGTATGAGATCTATGGCATGCTGTTCCGGCCGACGAACTTCGATCCCGGCAGGAAATATCCCATCATCAACAATGCCTACCCGGGTCCCCAGTCCGGCAGCGTGGGCTCACGTGCCTTCACAGTGGCGCGCGGAGACAAGCAGGCGCTGGCGGAACTCGGCTTTGTGGTGGTGAGTATCGACGGCACCGGTACGCCGAACCGATCGAAGGCATTCACGGACGCCTATTACGGCGCGATGGGCCGTCACAACACGATCCCCGATCAGATTGCCGGCATGAAAGAACTCGCCAGGAAGTACCCGTGGATCGACATCGACAAGGCCGCCATGTGGGGGCATTCGGGCGGCGGCTTCATTACGGCGGACGCGCTCCTGCGCGCGCCCTACAACGACTTCTTCAAGGTCGGCATCGCCGAGTCAGGCAATCACGATCAGCGCCAGTACGAAGACGACTGGGGCGAGCGATACCAGGGCCCGCTGATCAAGAACGCGGACGGCACCGACAACTACGCGATCGAGGCCACACAGACGCAGGCGGCCGGCCTGAAGGGACACTTGTTGCTGATTCACGGCACGATGGACAACAACGTGCCGCCCTACAACACGCTGCTCGTGGCCGATGCGCTCACCAAAGCCAACAAGGAGTTCGACCTGATCATGGTCGTGAACTCCGGGCACGGCTACACGCCCGGTAACTACATCATGCGGCGCCGGTGGGACTACTTCGTCAGGTACCTCCTCGATGCGGAGCCACCGCGCGACTACGTGATCCCGTCCGGACCGGCCGGTGGAGGCCGGGGCGGCCGCGGCGGGCAGTAGATCATGAACACGCTCCTCTGGGTCGCGCTCATTGTCGTCGCGGCATCAAGTGGCCTGTCTGGCCAGCAGGCTCGCCCTCTGAAGGTGTTCATCTCAGTGGACATGGAAGGATTGTCGGGCGTGGTAAGCGGCAATGAGGTGAGCCCAACCGGTCCCGACTACGCGCACTTCCGCAAGATCATGGCAATGGAGACGAACGCCGCTGTCGAGGGCGCCTTTCGCGCGGGCGCCACGGATGTGCTGGTGCGGGACTCGCACGGCAGCAAGCAGAATCTGCTGCCGGCCGATGTCGACAAACGCGCCAGATTGCTCCGCGGCCAGTCAACCGGTCCCAAGAACATGATGGAGGGCATCGACGAGAGCTTTGGCGCGGTAGTGTTCATCGGCTTCCACGCCAAGGCCGGCACGCCCAACGCGATTCTGGAGCACACCTCCACGGGCAATGTGATCGATTTTTCCATCAACGACGTGTCCCTGCCGGAGGCCGGCTACAACGCGCTGGTGGCCGGGCTGTACGACGTGCCTGTCGTCTTCATCGCCGGCGACAAGGCCGTCGTCGATCAAGTGCGGGGCCTGGTGGGTCCCATCGAAGCGGTTGCGGTCAAGGAGGACATCAGAGACGCGTCACTGGGCATGTCGCCGGCACAGGCCGAAATCCTCATCCAGCAGGGTGTCGAGAAGGCCGTGCGGAATCGCGCGCAGGCGAAGCCGTACACGATGCCCGGGCCCTACCGCATGACGCTCAAGGTCACGGCGGAGAAGCCGCCTTATCCAGGCGTGACGCGCGTCCGGCAGGGGGAGTACACCTACACCAGTCCCGACCTGCTGGAAATCCTGAAGGCATTCAACGCGCTGAAGTAGGGCCGGCCGGGCAGCGCTACTTGCCGATCGCGTACAGCGCGTCGTCCGATCGGATGAACAGCCGCCCGCCGGAGATCGCGGGGGAGGCGAGCTGGCGCGCGTCGAGCTTGTTGCGCGAGAGAATCGTCGGCGTCCTGCCCGCCGAGAGCACAATCGTCTCGCCGTCCTCGCTGAGGAGGTAGATCTTGCCGTCAGCCGCGACTGGCGAGGCGCTGTACACGCCGCCGATGCGCGACTGATGCACGCGTTCGCCGTCCTTCGCGTCAATGACGGTGAGCACGCCGACGTCGCCGGCCATGTAAATGAGCCCCTCGTAATAGACGAGCGATGAGATATACGGGCCGCCTGAGGCCACGCGCCACACCACGTGGGTGTTCGCGATGTCGCCTGTGCCGCCCGGCCTGATCGCCATGAAGGGACTGCTGCGGTAGCCGCGTGTGGTGTAGATGATGCCATCGTGCGCCGCGGGCATCGGGACCGGAAACCGGTTGGGTTCGTCGAACTTCCACAACACCGCACCAGTCGCGGCGTGGTGCGCGGTGATGCCGACGCTGGAATTGACGATGACCTCAGCGGCGCCGCGGCTGTTGGTGACCACAAGGGGCGTGCTGTATGAGGTGACACCGGCTGGCTGATCGGCTTTCCAGCGCACCGCGCCGGTCCTGGCGTCAATCGAGAGGAGATACGACGCGCGATCGTGATAGCAGATCAGGAACAGTGCACCGTTGTGCACCGTCGGTGAACTCGCGTGGCCCCAGTTGATATCGAAAGCGCCGTAGTCGGCGCCGGGGTTCCTCGTCCAGACCATCTTGCCGTTCATATCGAGGGCGACGATTTGCCCGCTGCCGAACCACGCGTAGATCCGCTCGCCGTCGGTCACCGGGCTGGGTGAGGCGAGGTTGTGCTTGTCATGGACGGGCGGCAGCGTTCCCTCGGCCTTGATGGAGGACTCCCAGAGCATCTGGCCCGTCTTTCGATCGAACGCCGTCACGAGGAACGTGACGCCGTCCCGGCTTGCCGCCGCGACTGCGCCCCCAAGCGAGCGCTCGCCCGTGCCGGCGTCGGCACCCTGGCCCAGGCGCGGGCCTTGGCGCGCCGCGCCGCTCCCGACCTGCGACGTCACGATCACGCGCTCACCCCAGACGATTGGGGACGATACGCCGAGGCCGCGGATAGGCGATTTCCACGCCACCCCGGCGGCTTCGCTCCAGACCGACGGCAGGCCGGTTTCCGGCGACACACCGGAGGCCGACGGCCCGCGCCAGTGAGGCCAGTTGTCGGCATGTACG
>DASUGC010000096.1:0-34145 GCA_036274235.1 Vicinamibacterales bacterium | reverse complement strand
CTTGCGCACGACCGTGTGCCTGCCGTGCATGTACTGCATCAGCTCGCGCGCCTCGCGGCTGAAGGCGCGGACCACACGGATGCCGGAGAAGGTTTCGCCCACGCGGCCGTCGATCTGCTCGGCATCCTGACGCAGCGAGCGATAGATCGGCCGGATCCGCCGCGCCGATGCGAAGCTCATCAGCATCGCGCCCGGAATGATGCCGAGGACGGTCAAGGCCAGCCGCCAGTTGGTCGTGAACAGGATCGCAATGACGATGATGAGCCGCACGACCGCGATGGCGGGGGAGACGATCGCGCTCTGCATCAGGCCGGTGGTCGTGTCCACGTCCCCGGTCAGCCGTGACAGGATGCCGCCGGTTTTCATTTCCCAGAGTTGCGGGAGCGGCAGATGCAGCAGCCGATCGAAGAGGGCGCGCCGCAGCGACAGCATCACGCGCGTGTTCACCAGGCGCTGCCGGTAGTTCTTGAAGATATTGACGACGCTCTGGAGCACGATGACGAGCAGGAACGTGCCGCCCGCGAGGTTGAGCCACCAGATGCGCGTCGATCGATCCAGGTCCGGGTTCAGCAGGACGCGGTCGATGATGAACTGCATGAACTTCGGCTCGATCATCTCGAGGCCGGCGGCAATCAGGGCAAACAGGAACAGGCCCGCGACCGACCAGCGGTGCGGCCACAGCCAGCGCAGGTAGTCGCGCAGGTACTTCCGGCGCGTGGTCTTTTTCTGTTTCTCGTCCTCTTTCTTCTGCGGGGCGGCGCCGGCCGATGGATCCGCTGCGGGCACGCGCCCGTCGGCGGCATCAGCCAGGGCGTCCAGCCGCCGCTGCTTGTAGTCGCCGACGAAGCGCTTGTACCGATGGCGCGACGAGTGCTCGCGAGCGGGCTTCATGCGGTGACACCCATTCTCACATGGACATCAGTACAGTCCTTCACAGCCGCATGGCGGATTTACTTTGTAGCGCCATGTAGTGCCGTGCAGGGCTGGCCTGGTGGCCCGGCTTTGCCGGGGCTGGCGATGTGAGACCAGCCCTGCACGGTCCTACACGGCGCTACAAGGTGAAACGTGTTCTGTTACCTGATTCTCGCCAGTCCCCTCGCCGTCGCGACCAGCTCTTTGAAGTTGTCGAGCTCCGCGGCGCCGCCGTTGGGCACTGTCAGGCGATTGGTCCGCCAGGCCAGGGCGTCCCATCGCTGCGCGTCGCGCGGTGCGTCGCGCAGGAGCAGGCCGAACTCGGCCACCGCGGACGCCATCGGCAGGTACTGGGCCGGTCCGCCGGCGCGCACGGGCCTGCTGATCAGCTCGCTCGTGTCTGAGTCCGGCAGCTTGTAGCGGGCCTTCACCGTCAGCAACTCGCCATTGCCGGCGTCCGTGACGGGCCGGGCCGGGCGACGCGCGATGGGTGCGTCCGCGGGCTGATACTTGAGGGGATCGACGCGCGGCCGGTCGCCGACGTCGCTGTCGCGATCGGCGCCGACCGGGACGATTTCGTAGAGCACGGTGACCGTGTGTCCGGCACCCATCTCTCCGCCGTCCTTCCGATCGTCGTTGAAATCACGGGCGGCGAGCGCGCGATCCTCGTAGCCGAGAAGTTTGTAGGCGAGCACCGTCGCGGGATTGAACTCCACCTGGAACTTCACGTCCTTTGCCACGGTCTCAATCGTCGCGTCGCCTTCCTTGATCAGGACGCGGCGGGCTTCCTGCAGCGAGTCCAGGTAAGCGTAATGACCATTCCCGCGGTCGGCCAGCATTTCCATGGTCGCGTCCTTGAGGTTGCCGCTGCCGACGCCGAAGACCGACAGGAACACGCCGGACTGGCGTTCCTGCTGAATCAGGCTGAGTAAATCCTGCTGGGACGTGATGCCGACGTTGAAATCGCCGTCGGTCGCCAGGATCACGCGGTTGACGCCGCCCTTGATGAATGCCTGGCGCGCCACCCGATACGCGAGGATGAGTCCGTCGCCGCCATTGGTGGATCCGCCGGCGGTCAGGCCTGCGATCGCCCGCTGGATCGTGTCGCGATAACGGATCGGCGTCGGCGGCAGCGCGAGGCCGCTGGAGCCCGCATACGTCACGATTGCCAGCGTGTCGTTGGGCTTGAGCGTATCCACGAACAGACCGAGCGCCGTCTTGATCATCGGCAGCCGTTCGGCCGGTTCCATCGAGCCGGACACGTCGATGAGCAGGACGATGTTGCGGCCGGTGACTTCGCGCACGGGCGGCGCGCTGGCACGCGCACCAATCAGGACGAGCCGATGCGACGGCGCCCACGGGCATTCACCGACTTCCGTCGTCAGCGCGATAGGCCGGCCGTCGCGCGGAGCCGCATAGCCGAAATGAAAATAATTCACGAGTTCTTCGATGCGGACGGCCTGGCTGGGCGGCAACTCACCGCTGGACAAGAAGCGGCGCACGTTGCTGTACGACGCCGTGTCCACATCGGCGGCGAACGTGGACAGTGGCTGTTCGAGCGGCGTAGAGAAACGGTTCGGCTCGAACTGGGTGTATGTTTCGCCCGTCAGGCCGCGGTTGCGTGCTTCCGATCGCAGCGTGACTTCCTCAACCGCATCCAGGCGTGGATACGTTCTCGTGAAAAGCCCCTGGTTACTGTTCTGGGCGTTCGTGGTCACGCCGTCGATGGTGATGTTGAGCTGGGAGGTGCTCAACCCCGCGATCGTGGCGGGCGCCTTTGGCGCACCTTCGACTGTCGTGACACCGGGCAGAAACATCAGGTACGTCAGCGCATTCCGATCGTTTCGCGGAAGCGTCTGGATGTAGTCGGCGTTGACCGATTGACTGACGGTCGGCGTGTCCGCGCGAACGAGATCGGACGCCGCGGTTACCGTCACCGTGTCTGTCATCCTGCCGATTTCCAGGACTGTGTTAATCGCGGCCGCGATGCCGGCAGACACGGTCACCTCTATCTCCACTTTCTTGTAGTTCTGCATCGTCACGGTGACCTTGTACTTGCCAGCCACCACGCCAGGGAACGAGTAGGCGCCCTGTTCGTTGGTGACAATCGGCGCCGCTTTTTCGCCGGTTGCCAGATTGAGGAGCTCGACGGTCGCTCCAGGGACGAGGCCGTCTTTGTCTCTGACGACGCCCGTGATGGTCGTGCGAGCGGCCTTCTGTGATGCCGGGGGCGTCTGAACGCCGCCTTGTGCAGTGCTGAGAATGGGCGCCGCGGCGAGCGCGGCGACAGCGGCCAATCCGACTAGATACGTGCGAGACGGACGCGACATGCCAAACCCTCCTCTGGTCATGTCGTTAGAACGGCGGAGGCGGGAATTCTTGCGGGATGCGCTCGTCTAGCTGCCTTCCGTCCAGTGATCGCCGCCGTCGATCGTCTTGAACGTCCGGCCATCGATCGTCGTCACCGTGGCCTGCAACTCGTCGATCGCCGTGACGGTACGCAGATCGGCAACGTCCGGAGACGTGACGCGCCGGAACGTGGCGCCGTCCGTCGATCGCAGCACGATGCCGCCCTTGCCGATCAACCAGCAGACGTCCGCGGAGGGCGCCGCGCCAGTCACGACGTTGACGGCCGGCGCGATCGTCACGGGCGTCCACGATTGGCCGCCGTTGATCGATCGCTCCACCTGACCGGAGGCCAGCACGCGCCAGCTGACGCGTGGGATGGCACGAGGCGTTCCCACAAGCCCGCCGGCGACACCGCCTCCGCCGCCGCGGCCGCCTCCACCGCCTCCGCCACCGGCGGCGCGGCCGATCAGCGATTGCGTTGGCGACGCCTGAGCCGTCGTCGGAGCGCCGAATTCGGCGATGACGCGTGGCTTTGCCGGGTCGGGCGCCGCTTCCTGAGCGGCGCGCACCATGTTCAGTTCCGGCCTCGCGGTCGGCGAGGGCGTCGCCGCAGCCGGAGGCGGAGTCGCCAGCGAGACGCTGCCGGTCGCCGCGGCGGCAGTCGGCGGCGTGGCGGAGACTGGAGCTCGGAGCGGCTCCGGTGGAGCAGACGGTGCAGGGATCGGTACCGGCTTCGCAGGCGGGAATGCCTTGGCGGCGCTGGTGGCCGGCGCTCTGCGGGTAGACATTGTATCGAGCGGTTTGGTTTTCGCGAGCGCGGCGTCAGCCATTTGCTGTTCGGCGGGCGGCGGCGGTGATTGCGCCGCCGGCTCGGAACTAGCCATCGCCTGATCCAATCGCGGGCTTTGGGGCGTGACGTGTTTCGGCCATGCGAGATAGACGACCAGGCTGGCCGCCACGGCGCCCGCGGCGATCGGCACCCACCGCCATGCCGGCCTGAATGGCACCACGCTGGACGGGCGGTCTGCCGCAGGTGTCAGCGAGGCGGCGGGGAGCGAGGGCTCCGCGACGTCGGCGTGCGCGAACGCGGCGAGCATGGCCTGGCAGCGCGCGCACGTCGCCAGATGTTGTTCGATCGCGTCCGCTCCAGGCATGTACGTCGAGCCATCGGCCCAGGCGGCCAGCGTTTCCGCGTCCAGGCAGGCTTCGCCCGCCACCGTGCCGGCCGGGGTCAGCGACCGTTTCAGGAGGTGGTCGTCGTGCTGCGGCAAGTCGCGATCATCGCCCGTGGACACACGCTCTCCTATCTACTGGAACGATCGAATGCCGCGTTCTTGCGTACCGCGACGGGGCCGATGAGTCCGGTCACGTCGAGTGCTCCCGCATCGGCCGAAACCGACCGGAAACACTCCTCAATCGCCCCATCGTCCATTCCATGGTCCGTCCGCAGCCGCGTCCAGACGGCATCGCGGATCGCGGCGCGGGTGCGCGTCAGATGGCGCGAAACCGTGGCTTCATGCTCTTTGAGCGCCCGGCCAATCGCCGCCAGGGTCATGCTCTGCACGTAGTAACAGGACAGACGCAGGCGATCCCGGGAGGGAAGACCTGCGATGGCCGAGGCCAGCGCGGCCTGCATCGCGGTCTCGAACCGGGCGCGCTCCGGCTCTGCGGCGCGGTCCACGGTGAGCGCCGGCACGGACGCCGGATCCTCCGGCAGCGGATCGAGCTTGCGCGTGGCGCGAACGCGATCGATGTGCCGTTGCGCCAGCACGGCGCGGAGCCAGGTGCCCAGCTTGCTTCGGCCGTGAAAATACCGGAACAGCGATCGCCGCGAACCCTCGCGATCGCCCATGCCGTAGAGGTCGGCGTAGAGGGAATCGGCGAGATCCTGCGCGTTCCCCGTCGGATCGATCGCGGCCGCGGCGCGATGCAGCACAGGGCGGTAGACGGCGACGAACTCCTCCCAGGCGCCTTCATGGCCCGCGGCGCAGGCGCAGGCAAGCGCGAGGTCTTCGACATGCAACGCCGTGGCATAGCGCTCGACATCCGCCGCGCCGTGCGGGCGCCCCTCGAACGCGTGGGCCACACTGGCGGCCAGCGCGGCCCCGAAAACCTGGCGCGGGAGCGCCCACCGCTCCGCCCGCGCAGCCGCGTAGAGGCGCTCGATCAGCGCCTCGTCGATCGCCGGAGTGGCAGACGACGTCATGGGTTTGACAGCGCCAGTTTCTCATAGGCCCGTGCATAACAGGCCGGGGCTCATTGTCCGGCGATGACCTGGATAATGAGCCCCGGCCTCATTGCCGGTACGTCATCTGGCGTAACGATTACGTATAATGACGTAATGCCTCAGCCCGCCAATCCCTTTGTCTACGGCGAAGTCGTCCCCAAATCGGCGTTCGTCGGCCGCAAGGCCGAGCTGGACCGCCTGGTCGCGGACCTGGCCGACGGCCAGAAGGTGTTCCTGATTTCGCCTCGGCGCTACGGCAAGTCGTCGCTGATCCGGCACGCCTTTTCCGCGCTGGGCCGCGATCGCATCGATACCCTGGAAGTGACGGTCAGCAGTTTCAGTTCGTACGTCGCGTTCCTCGAAGGCTACGTGCGGGCGCTGGCCGGGCTCGACGCGCGCGACCAGGGCCGGTCGTGGCTGCGCGACCTGTTCACCACGTTCACGCCGGAACTGCGCGCGGACCGTGCGGCTGGCGGCCTCGCCGTCTCGTTTCCCGCCGTGCGAACCCCGCGGGACGCAGCCCGCCTCGGCGCCGAAGTCTTCGCCCTGCCCGGTCGTGTCGCGGCCCGGCGCGGCCGCCGCCTCGTGATCGCGATGGACGAGTTCCAGGCCGTGACGGGCTATGACGCCGGCAACGTCGAGCAGACCCTGCGCGCGGCCGTGCAACTGCAGCGTCAGGTCGGCTACGTCTTCGCCGGCTCCGAGCCCAGCCTCATGGAACAGATGGTCAGCAGCCGGCGGCCTTTCTACAAAGCCGGCCCCATCGTCCGCCTCGGCCGTATTCCCGCGGATGCCTTCTCCAGATTCATCGACGACCGGTTCAAGAAGTCCGGCCTCACGCCCGAGCCCGGCCTGGGCGCCGGCATCGTGGACGTCGCCGGCAATCTGCCGTACGACGTGCAACGTCTGGCCCACGAAACCTGGGACGACGCGATGGCCGCGCGGGCGCGAGCGGTGAGTCTGGAGGACGTGCACCAGACGCTGCATCGGCTGCTGGCGGAGCAGGAGATCTTCTTCGAGTCGTTGTGGCAGCGCCTGACCCTGGCCCAACGCGCGGTCCTGCGGGCCGTCGTGCTCGATCACGGTCACGAGATTCTTGGCGCGGATGTGCGGACGCGCTATCGGCTGGGCGGCGCCTCGAGCGTTCAGACCAGCCTTGCGGCCCTCCAACGGCTCGATCTCATCGCCCGCGAGGACGATGGGCGGTATGCGATGGTGGATTCGCTGATGAGGGAGTGGGTGGCGAGGAGAACGTACTGATCAGGTCGCCGTCTATTTCTTCACGTCAAGTTTGATGACGACCGCCAGATGCATGTCCAGCTCGTGGTCGATCTCGATGGAGACCTTTTCGCCTTTCTCGATCTTCGCGTCGGCGAACGAGACCACCTTGGTACCGCGCTGAATCTTTGTCTGTTTGCCGATGTCGAAGGTCATGGGCGAGGCCTTCTTGGTGGACTCATCAACGACGGAGATGGTGATGGCCGCCGGCGTCGCGGAGACCACCGTGCCCTCAAAACCGTGGGCGAAAACGGCCGTTGATGCGACGAGGACGGCCACGACAAGGGACAAGAGCGGCAACGTGCGCGACATGAACACTCCCTGAAAAGGCTGCGGGGAACTTCTTCTATTGTGACTCCGGTCCTTCGGCGGAGTCCAGCCCATCCTGCCGGGGTCGTGTCTCACTTTGACGTGATTCGTTTGCCGGCCGGCTCTGCCGCAGCGCACCGGAGGATCGTTGCCGGCAAGCCTGTTGGTCGCGGCTGGCCTCGCGCCGTACGCATCCGTGCGATGATGCGCCCGGCTCGCATGCACACCCGCGAAACATTCGGCTCCAGATTCGGCGCGCTGATGACGATCATCGGCGTGGCCATCGGCCTGGGCAACGTGTGGCGGTTTCCGTACATGGTGGGCATGTTCGGCGGCGCGGCGTTCGTCCTGTTTTATGTCCTGATTTCCATCGTCATTGGCATCCCGGCGTTGATGGCGGAGTTCGCGCTCGGGCGCGCGACGCGACGAGGCCCTGTCGGCGCCTTTGCCGCGGGCCGGCTGCCCTGCGGCAAGCAGGTCGGCTGGTTCTTCTTCGCGATCGTGATTGCGGCGACCGGCTACTACACGGCGGTGATCGGGTGGGTGCTGTACTACGCGATCGGGCAGCTCGCCCTGCCGTTCGGCCAATCGATCGATGCGGCGGCGATTCTGCCGCCCGACACGGGATTCTCGGCCACGTCGTTCCTGCTGCAGCTGGCCTGCACCGGCGCGATCACGCTCGCCTGCGCCATCGTCATGCTCAAGGGGCTGCGCGGCGGCATCGAGAAGGCGAGCAAGGTGATCGTGCCGGCGCTGTCGGTGATGTTGATCGCGCTGCTGGTGCGATCGCTGACGCTGCCGGGCGCGATGGAGGGCGTGCGGTGGTACATCCTGAAGTTCAGCCTTGCGGACCTGACGCCGGCCGTGATGATGGGCGCGCTCGGGCACATGATGTTCTCGCTGTCGCTCGGCGGGACGTTCATGGTCGTGTACGGCTCGTACTTGAAAGCGGAGGAGTCCGCGGCCGCACCGGCGATCTGGACGGTCATCGGTGATACCGGTTCGGCGCTGTTTGCGGGGCTCGCGATCATTCCCGCCGTGTTCGCGATGGGACTGGCGCCGACGTCCGGGCCCGGGCTGATCTTCACGACGCTGCCGCAGGTGTTCGCCGCGATCCCGGGCGGCTGGATCTTTGGCGCGCTGCTGTTTCTGGGACTGATGGGCGCCGGTTATCTGTCTGACATCGGCGCCTTCGAAGTCGCGGTCGCGGGCCTGACCGATAACACGCGTGTGAGCCGCACGGCCGCCGTCTGGCTCGTGTCCGCCGGTGTCTTTCTGATCGCGATTCCCCCGTCGATCAACAACGCGATCTTCGTGCCGTGGGACTTGACGTTTGGATCGGGCATGCAGACGCTGGGCTGCCTGCTGGCGGTCCTGACCGTGGGCTGGTGCATGAATCGCGCGACCGCGCTCGAGCAGTTGTCACGCGCCGGCGGACAGCCTGTGCCGAACTGGCTCATTCAGTGGATCCGCTTCGGCATCCCAATCGCGATAATCTCCGTTGGCATCTGGTGGTTGCTGACGAGCTTCTAAACGGGGGTCTGACCCCTTTTGTAAATTGAGACTTATGTCGAACCTGGCAGGACTCATCAGCGATCTCATCTCGGGCCGCGTGCGTGTGATCGACCTGACGCAACCGCTCGGGCCCGACACGCCGGTCATCGGCCTTCCGCCCATCTTCGGCGCCTCGCCCGGCGTGACGCTGGACGTGATCTCGCGCTTTGACGAGAAGGGGCCGGCCTGGTACTGGAACACGATTCGAATGGGCGAGCACACCGGCACGCACTTCGACGCGCCCGTCCATTGGATTACCGGGAAGGACCTGCCGGCGAATGCGTGCGACACGATCGCCGTCTCCCGATTCGTCGGCCCGGCGTGCGTGATCGACGTCACCGCCGACGTGGAGCGCGACGAGGACTTTCTCCTGACGCCCGATCGCATTCGCGAGTGGGAGAGCCGCCACGGCACAATCCCGGCGCGCTCGTGGGTGCTGCTGCGCACCGGATGGAGCCGGCGGACCGGCGCGGCCGAGTTTCTGAACGTGCGAGGCGACGGCCCGCACAGTCCGGGATTTCATGCGGACGCGTCGCGGCTGCTCGCGATCGATCGCGACGTGCTCGGCGTGGGCGTCGAAACCGTCGGCACGGATGCCGGCCAGGCGGGAGGATTCGATCCGCCGTTCCCGAATCACACCATCATGCACGGCGCGGGAAAGTTCGGCCTCGCGAGCCTGCGGAACCTGGATCAATTGCCGCCGACCGGATCGCTCGTGATCGCGGCGCCGCTCAAGATCGTCAACGGCAGCGGCAGCCCCCTGCGCGTGATCGCCCTGACATAGCACCGCGGTCTTCCGTTACCCAACCTGTCCGGCCGGCGGCCCACAGTACGCCGCGCGGGTCGCTGAATCGTGTTCGGAATCCTCGGCTTGACCCGCGGTCGCGTGGCACTTGCTTTGCCTCAGTAGGCAGGGGACTGCGGTCCTCAACTGGAGGGAATCTCATGCGCACGGTGTTGGCGACTCTCGGAATGTTAGTGGGCCTGATGCTGGTGATGCCCGCGTCGGTCTCCGATCACGGCGGGATGCCGGGTGTGGTGTTTGCGGCGTCTGATGTGCCGACGGTTCAAAACAATCCGCCCGCGCAAGTCCCGCCGATCAACGTGGAAATCAACCGTGGCGGCCGCGCGTGGTATGCGAGCCCCGTGTGGGTGGCGATTGGCGTGATCGCGCTTGTCGTGGTCGTGATGCTCATCGCCATGGCCGCGCGCGGCGGCGGTGGCGGCGGTGGAACGACGGTCGTCCGTGGCTAGGCGGCCGGCAGCTTCCATCAGAGGAACGTTTCGATTGCGGACGTGGCTGATCGTCGCGGCGATCGCGCTGCCGGTGCCTGTCACCGGCTGCGCGCTGCATATGCACTCGACGGTCACGAGCGGCCCGACGGCCGCGCAGTTGGCCGGGTTCTGGACCGAGCCGGTGGATCTGGCGCAGCGTGATCTGTTCCACGGCCCCGGTGGTGTCCAGGACCAGCCTGATCCGCGCGATCGGTTCGAGTTCATCTCAGAGGACACCTCGGGCGCCAGCCGGGGCTTTGACGTCCGCGACTCTCGCGGGCGCGAATGGAGCGCCAAATTCGGCATCGAAGCGCAGCCGGAAATCGCGGCGTCGCGCATTCTCTGGGCCGCCGGCTTTCGACAGCTCCCCACCTGCTACGTCCCCAACTGGACCCTCGTCCGTGACGGCGTGCCGGCCAGGCAGCCCGCCGCGCGATTCAGGCTCAAAGATCGCGCCAAGAGCGCCGGTCCGTGGGCCTGGAACGCCAATCCGTTTGTGGGCACCGAGGAATTCGGCGGCCTGGTCGTCCTGATGGTGATCATCAACAACTGGGATCTCAAGACCTCGAACAACATGGTCTATGACGTGCAGACCGGCGGCAGGACGGAGCAGTGGTTCGTGGTCAAGGATCTGGGCGCGTCGTTGGGGAAGACCGGAGCCACCGGGGCGTTCCTGGGACGTCTGCATGGAACGAAGAACGATGTCGACGACTACGAGCGTGAGCCGTTCATCGAATCCGTACATGGCGACCGCGTCATGGTGCATTTCAACGGCGCGGTCTACGTGCCCGTACTGCCCGGCACGATCCGCGTGTCACACGTCCGCTGGATCTGCCAGCGGCTGGATCGACTCTCCGACCGGCAGTGGCACGACGTCTTCCGGGCGGCCGGATATTCAGGCGACGTGGGCGATCGGTACGTGCGGCGGTTGAAACAGAAAGTCGCGGACGGGCTCAGGCTTTCGACCGCGCCAGCCACTGAAATCCTTCTGTCGCGATAGCCGGCGTCACTTCGTGCCGGCCCGCGAACTCCCGGAATGTGACGTCATACCCGCGCTTGCGAAGGTCGGCGGCCACCCTGCGGCCGCATTGATCGATGGGAAGAATGTCATCGGCCGTGCCATGCGACATGAAAATTCGCGGCTTGCCGCGCGCCTCGCCCGGCAGCAGGAATCCCGTGGAGAACGCGGCGATCTTCGGGAACAGATCTCCGTTCATCAGTCCCAGTGACAGACCGTACGTCGCGCCATCCGAGAAGCCGCCGATCGCCAGCCGCGCCGGATCGACGGACACCAGGCTGAAGACCTTGTCGAGCGCGCGATCGATGAAGGCGACATCCGGGCCAAAAGCGCCGAGGACGCCATCCCACGTATAGCTCCGCGAGTCGATCGCCAGCACCGCCACGCCCGCGTCGCTCGGAATCTGCTTGAATCGGCCGAACTGGGTCGCGGCTGAACTGCTGGCGCCGTGAAAGAGCACCAGGAGCGGCATCGGCGTGTCCGGCACGACGGTGGGCATGGCCAGGAACCCGTCGCGCGTGCCGCCAAGCCCGAGTGGGACCCTGAACGATGCGGTCGTCTTGACGCCTGGCCGGGGGCGCGATTTCAGCCGAGCGTCGCCGGCCGCCTGCAGAAACGCGTCCACACGGCAGGCCGACCCCGTCACGAACGCCGCGACGGCGCTGCCGGCGAGGGAGGTGAACTGGCGGCGGGTGAGCATGGGAAATTGTACCGGCGAACCCTTCGCGCCGGAACCCGGCCCCGTTCCGCTCTTACCTGTCAGTTGATAGTTGTTCGTTGTGAGTTCGCACGGGTCATAATCTCGCCCGTGTCACTCCGGGCCCTCGACTGGCTCATCATCGCGGCCTCGCTCCTGATCTGTTTCGTTCCGGCGCTGTTCTTCGGGCGCCGGGCCGGCCGCAACACTTCTGAATTCTTCGCGTCGGGCCGCGCCGTGCCGTGGTGGCTGGCCGGTCTCTCGATGGTCGCGACGACGTTCAGCAGCGACACCCCCAACCTCGTCACCGACATCGTCCGTCGCAACGGAGTCGCCGGCAACTGGGTGTGGTGGGCGTTCGTGCTGACCGGCGTCGCGACGGTGTTTTTCTATGCGCGTTTGTGGCGCAGGTCCGGCGTGCTGACGGATCTCGAGTTCTACGAGCTCCGGTACTCCGGCCGAGCGGCGTCGGTCGTCCGCGGTTTCCGCGCGGTGTATCTCGGATTGTTTTTCAACTGCATCATCATGGCCACCGTCAACCTGGCCGCGTGCAAGATCGCCGGCATCCTGTTCGGGTTGGAACGATGGCAGACGCTGCTGCTGGTCGGCGGCTTGAACGTGGTCTTCGCGACCTATTCGGGGCTGTGGGGCGTGCTCGTCATCGACATGACGCAGTTTTTCATCAAGATGTCCGCCGTGATTGCGGCGGCGTACTTCGCCGTGGTGTCGCCGCAGATCGGGGGACTGAGCGGATTGATGGAAAAACTCGCCGCGCGCCGCGGTCCCGGTGGTCTGGACTACACGAGCATGCTGCCGGACTTCAGCAGCAACTGGGACGTGGCCGTCGCCGTGTTCATCATGCCGCTGGCGGTTCAGTGGTGGGCGGTCTGGTACCCCGGTGCGGAACCGGGGGGAGGCAGCTACATCGCGCAGCGGATGCTCGCGTCCAAATCGGAGAAGGACGCGCTGAAGGGCGTGCTCTTCTTCAACATCGCGCACTACGTCCTGCGGCCGTGGCCGTGGATTCTGGTCGCGCTCTGTTCGATCATCGTGTACCCGAACCTGTCGGACATTCAGGCCGCGTTCCCCAACCTGGATCCGAGCCTGCTGGGCCACGACATCGCGTATCCCGCGATGTTGAAATTCCTGCCGGTTGGCTTTGCGGGCCTGATGGTCGGCGGCCTCATCGCCGCGAACTCGTCAACGATCCTCACGCACCTGAACTGGGGCGCGTCCTATCTGGTGCATGACTTCTACCGGCGATTCATCCGCCGCGACGCCACCGAACATCACTACGTTCGGGCCGGCCGCGTCGTGACGATTGGCCTGTTCGTGTGCTCGTCGGCTGTCGTGTTTCTGATGGACAGCGCCAAGGACGCGTTCGACGTGATTCTGCAGATCGGCGCCGGGACGGGGCTGCTGTACCTGGTGCGGTGGTTCTGGTGGCGCGTGAATGCCTGGTGTGAAGTGGTGGCCATGACGAGCTCGCTGGCCGTGTCGATTGCGCTGCTCGCGCTCGCGAAAAGCGGGACACACCTGTCCTCGCACGCGGCGCTGCTCGTGACGGTTGGCGTGACCACGATCTGCTGGGTCGCGACGGCGTACCTGGGCCCGGAAACGGATCGGGACGTGCTGGTGTCCTTTTACCGGCGCGTCCGTCCAGTGGGCCCGGGATGGCGGCGGATTCGCCGCGCCGCAGACATCCCCGACGCCGGGCAGGCCACCGGCGAGAGCATGCCGCTCGCGTTGCTCGGCTGGGTGGCCGGCTGTTCGGCCATCTGGTCCTCGCTCTTTACGATTGGCAATTTTCTGTACGGCCGATGGGCGCGAGGCTGGATCCTCGCGGCCGTGTTCACCGCGGCCGCGATGACGCTGGCGTGGGTCCTGCGGCGGCTGTGGCCTGAAGGCGCCTAGAACCCGTCGTACCCGTCAGCTCCTGCTCGCGTCGCCGTCGAACTCTTTCCGTTGACTCGATTGTTCCGTGCCGACGCGGCCAACCAGGATCTCCGCGCGTGCGTAGCTCTCAGGCCTGATCGGGACGCCGACGGTGCCGCGAATCAGCGCAAGCTGGCCGACGTGCGTCAGCGCGTCGGCAATCGGGCCCTGGAAGATCGTTTCCGCCGAGTACGGCTCGAGCGCGGACCCATCGATTGCGGCATCGAGGGCCAGCAGGCCCTTGAAAAACCGATCGCACCCCTCCGTCCAGCTGCTCACGGACTGCGGAGCCCATCGATACTCGCCTCGGGCCATGCGTTCAGCCCATTCGACCAGATCACCCATGTGCGCGACGATTTCGATCGGCGTCCGGCTGCCGGCCGCCAGGCGGTGATCGACAAACGCGTCTGGCGCGTCCTTGAGCACTTTCTCCGCGCGATAGGCCAGCGTCGCGACGGTGTGGCGAAGCAGATGACGGGCAGCGATGGACGAATCGGCAGGCATCGACCGAAAAGATATCTGAAATTGCTTCCAGGGCACCAGGACGGCGTGAGGAGAAGGTCTGGGGGCTGGGCCCCCAGACCGGCCGGGATAATCAGGACGCCGGCTTGCCGATCGGCATGAGTCGGGAAGTGGTCCAGCCACCTCTCCGGTCAGCCGCCGGCCGACGGGTTCTGATCGTCCCAATCAGAGCGTCAGCGGCTCGAGCTCGACCCGCGGGATCGCCCGTTGCTGCGCGCGCGGCTTCCGCCGCGCCGGCTGTTCGATGAGCCGTTGCCACCGCTGCGGCGGCTCGAGTTCATTCCACCCGAGCGGCTGCTCGACGATCGTCCACGGCCACGGCTCGATGTTGTCGATCGATTCGGCATGTTGCACTCCTTACCGTTCGCGTGAGTGCACGAGTTGTGCCGTCCCCTGAACGCGAAACGGCCGGGCATGGCGGAGCCGTGGCGGATGAGGCCCGATAGATGCGCCGATTCGACTGATCCGATCGGTACACAGATCAGGCACGAGAGGTGCGTCGGCATGATGGCGCGGCCGCCTCGCAATGATGCGCCGTCGCCTGCGCCGCCGCCGCGGTTTGGTACCTGCTTTGCGCTCGCTGGTTCGGTGGAAAGGAGCCACTCATGACCACGACTGCGGTAATCGTGCTCGTTGTGGCCGTGCTGCTGGTGGCGGGCGCCGTGTGGTACCTCGCCCGGAAGCGCGCGGCCATCAAACGGCAATACGGTCCCGAGTACGAACGAACGGTGCGTGAAACGGGCAGCGCGCGACGGGCCGAGGCATTGCTCGACGCCAGAACCAGGCGTGTCCGTCACTATGACATCCGGCCGCTGAAGCAGGAGGAGCGCACCCGCTTCTCCGAGGCCTGGCGCCGGCTTCAGTCGAAATTCGTGGACAGTCCCGAGGATTCCGTGGCGGAAGCGGATCGCCTGGTGACCGAACTGATGTCCACGCGCGGATATCCCATGACGGACTTCGAGCGACAGGCGGAAGACCTGTCGGTGGACCATCCCGAAGTCGTCAGTCACTATCGCGTGGCCCATCGCCTGGCGATTGGGCAGGGCATTTCGACGGAAGAGCTGCGGCAAGCGGTAAAACACTATCGGGTGCTGTTTGAGGACCTGCTCGGCGGTCCGGAAGCGAGAGTGCACGCATGAGAACCGACAACGATCGCAAGGACAACCGTCCCGAGACGCCGGCGCCGGCCATCAGGGACACCACAAGTGTTCGAGAACCTGGCGAAGCGGTCGCGGACGATGCTGCGCTCGCGGCCGACGATCGCGAAACGCTCTTCGAAGCGGCCGACGCGGAGGGCTATCGCACGCGCTGGAGCGGGATCCAGACCGGCTTCGTGGATGAGCCCCGCCGCGCCGTCGAGGAAGCCGACGCGCTCGTCACCGAGGTCATCCAGCGGCTGACGACGACCTTCAGCGACGAGCGGCGAAGGCTCGAGACGCAATGGTCGCGCGATGATCGGGTCTCGACCGAAGATCTGCGCCAGGCGATGCGGCGGTACCGATCCTTTTTTGAGCGCATGCTCGAGTTTCAGGATCGGCGACGCGATTGAGCGATCGAGAAGGGGATCTGGGGGCAAAGCCCCCAGATCTAGCCGTTCGAAACCGTGATCTTGTACCCGGTTGGATCGAGCAGCGAGAACGAGCGCGAGCCGTACTCATCCTTGGGCTCGCTGGCCAGCGTGCCGCCGCGGGCCTTGATGCCTTCGGCGATCTTGTCGATGTTCTGTTTCGTGTACCAGTAGAGCCGGAAACCCTGGCCCTTGACTCGATCGCCGAGCGCGCCGTCTTCCTGGCTCAGGTACACGACCACATCGCCGGCCTTGAGCTCGCCGCCGACCAGCCGGTTGTCGCGTTCCCACCGGCGGCCCATCGAGAACCCGAGCACGCTGATGTACCAGTCGAGGCTCTGCTGGATGTCATTCACGGTCAGGCTTGGCGAGAGCGAGCGGAGCTGCAGTCCGCTGCCGGACTTGCTGGCGCTCCTGGATTTCGTTGATTTCGATCGCGCCGCCGATCGGCGGGCCGCGGGCTTGCGCGTGCTCTTCGCGCGCGCGGGTCTGGACTTGCGTTTGGCCACGTTCAGTCTCCTGTCAGTCAGTCAGAAAAGTGCAAAGGTGCACGCGCACCCCTGCACCCGGCGTTGTCGCGCCTAGTTGTTCTTTTTTACCTCTGGTGCCGGCGTCGGCATGGGCAACGTCGAATTGGCGATGTCCCGCGCCACGCGCCACTGGCCGTCCGTGTCCTTCCGGATCAGCACCAGGTACCGGCCCTGGTCGGCCGGCATCGCCGGGACGCCTTCCGCCTTGGGCGTGAGCGCGAACGTGAAACGGCCCCAATCGTAGGCAAAGTCGCCCATCGTCTTGGTTTCGTCGGGCGTCAGCGTGAACTTCACGGTGTAGGCCGAGAACAGGGACTCCAGGTTTTTCACGATGGCGTCACGGCCGGTCATCGTGGGCTGATGATTATCCGCCGAGATCGCATCCGCCGTGTACAGGTTGGCGGCGGCGGTCGCGTCGCCGGCGTTGAACGCCTGCACGAAACCATCGCGGAGCTTGTTGATGGCGGCGATGTCTTCCGGCGCGTTGGCGGCCGGCGGCGCCGGCGCGCAGCCGATGGCGGCGGCAAGGAGAGCAAATACGGCAATACGTCTCATCTGGGGAACCTCCGGAAAAGGCCGCGATGATAACACCGTCCGGCCGCGAGCCCCAGATCTATTAATCGAAATACGCCGCGCTGCCGCCATGTTCGCGCTCGGCGTCGGCGACCGCCGTCGGGACCTCTTCGTCCTCATCCATCGGCAGCGGGTAGTCGAGCGATCGCAAGGCGGAGCGGAACTTGGAGATCTTCTGCGCCTGCAGATCGAACGTCGCCGCGAGCGCTTTGAAGATCGCCGGCAACTGCACCCGATATTTCACTTCGATGATGCAGTCACCCTGCAGGATCGGCATGCCCGCGCCCGTGAGGAAGGCGCGGTCCGGCATCGGCAGGACATTGAGATTCCGGTCGACGGTCATCCGCACGGGCCCGGTCGGCGAGTCGCCGATGCGGGCCACGCGGTCGTACGACAACTGAATCAGCGGCCGAAGCTGGCGAAGCTGGATTCGCCGCTGGAACCAGTATCCCGGCCACGCCGGATCGGCCGCGGCGCCTGTATCCATGCGCCGCAGGTCCTCGACCGGGACGATCGTCCGGCGCTTGACCAGCATCCGTTCGGTCCGGAACTTGCGCTCCAGAAACATGATCTCCGCCGCGTTGTACCGCCGGATGCGGAACTTGCTCTTGCCGTACGAGCCGGCCCGGCGATAGACATGGAACGTCGGCGTTTCGAAGTAGAGACTGCACGTCTGATACTCGTCGGCATGTTCACCGGCGCCGTGCCCGTCCGGTGAAAGATTGGCCCGCGACCACCGGACGATCTCCGGCCAGCGGTCGATATGGGTCTTGAACTTGATCTCGCGCGCGAAATCCCGCGTCTCACGTGTCTCCATGCACTCCCCGCCCTTACGCGTCGTCTCGTCGGTCCCTCGTTGCGACGTCTACGCTCTGCACGCCCTCGGCCAGGTTCAGCGCCTTGACGAGTCCGCCGACCGGCCGGCCGTCGCGCAGCCGCACTTCATAGGTGGCGTCAAGCGCGACGCCCTGCTTGGCCGTGGACATCGAGAGCAGCCGCCGTTCGACCAGGTACTCGTCGAGGATTGGCTCCACGGCCTTCGCCGTCTGGTCGCCCAGCCCCATCCGCACGGTGAGCGAGAGCGTCGGCAGTGACGCCGCTCGCCGCGCCGGCGCCGACCGCATCGCGATTGCCGCGCCGCCGACGATGATCACCCCCATCACGGCGACGACCGGCTGCGCCGCGCCCACCGCCATGCCCTCGATGACGGCGAAGATGACAAACGCCGTATCCAGCGTGTCGCGGACGACCGTGCGAAATCGCACGATTGAGAGAGCGCCCACCAGGCTGAACGCGCGCGCGACGTTGCCGCCGATGACCTGCGTCGCCATCGCGATGAGCACGGTCATCAGCAGGAGCGTGGGCGGGAAGGAGGGCGTTTGTTCAACCGGCGATCGCGCTTTGCGATAGACGAACACGACCAGGCCGCCCGCCACGAGGGCCAGCGCCAGGCGGATCAGGACGGTCCAGGGCGAGAGCCAGGGCCCTTCGGCCACCGACTCTTTCAGCCAGTCAGGCATGCGACGGGGACGATACCCTATTTGCGCGCCCGTTACATGTACGGGCGGCTTTCACACCCGTCAACGAACGCCTTTTTGACCTCGATCGGATTGTCGATGGTCTTATAGAACTTGCCCAGATACTCCTGCACGTCCTTCCGGTAGGCGGGCTTCAGCCCCGGCAGCCCGTCGTAAATGGCCGTAATGCGATCGCGGATCCCCCGCAGCTGGTCGAATACGGACGTCAGCATTGGGGGAGCCAGGCACGGGCCGCGGTACAGCCGCGTCCGCACGGTCACGAGCCCGAGCCCTCGTCCTGGCACCGCGTACATGGCGTTGACGACGCCCGCGTAGTCGAAGTCGTAGGGGACCGGGTACCGCACGCCCTTGGGCGTGAGGACGACATTGACGTTGTGCTGCGCGTACAACGACATGTCGGTGTTGCCGATGAAGTACTCGAACACCGTCATGAGCGCCAGCGTGGCCTCGTCGAAGTGCACGAACCGCAGTTTCTCGGTGTCATCCACCCGGCCCGACAACCGCTTCGCGACGTCGTCGTCATCCTCGATGAACATCGCGTTGCGGACCTCGATCAGTTTTCCGTTTCTGGCGTCCACATACGTCGCCCTGGCGAGGCGCGCGCGGAAGGATCGCGGCGTGAGCAGGTTGTAGATGCGATAGGCCGCGTACTCGCGCTGCACGTAGTCGTCGAGTTCAGGCTTGCAGTGCGTGCCGAGTTTGAGCGCGCCGTGGCCGTCGAAGACCGTCCCTTTGGCCTGATCTTTGGGAAACTCGAGGCGGAGCGGCGGATTGCCGCAGACCTTGCGGCGGGAGTGCCCGCGCGGACGAATCTGCAGCGCAATCGAGTGCGGCGTACCGTCTTCATCCGCGAATTCGATGGTCGCCGGATACGTCTTCGTGCTGTTCTCATCCATGTCGCCGTTGACGGTCTTGAAATTCGCCGTCAACTTGATGGCCAGGGGTTCGTCGGTCTGAAACAGCCGGCGGCCTTCGGCCGACACCCGCCGTGACTCGATCGTCCTGGCATCCGGCCAGGGATCGGGCGTTGGCGCGGCAGCGTTCTGTTGAATCGTCGACGTCTGCGTGCCGGCCGTCTGAGCCGATTGATCGGCATAGAGCGTCCAGCCGAGCATGGCGGTGGCCAGCGCGCCTGCGAGGGCCGTGCCGGACCCGTGACGTGAGGCGAGATGTCCTGTCATGGCCTGCTCCCTCCGGCGTCGCGCCGCAGGACCTGCTGGCCGTCTTCGTAGATGGCCGTGAATACGTCGCCGCGAATCTCGAGCGCCGAGGCGCGCCCGGTGGAGACGTACGCGGACTGCATGCCGGTATCGATGAGGAATACCTTGTCGGAGAACCGGGCCTGGATGCGGCCGCTCGTCTGGACGGTATGCGCGACGACGATCGCACGCGCGTGCTGCGCGTCGATGATTCTGGCGACGTCCGGCGCGAACGTGTCCGGCTCCTCGGCCAGGCCGCGGTACCACAGCGGTCCATTCGCGCTGGTCGCGAGCGCTTCCTGCGGCGCGCTCCTCGTCTTCTGCAGGTTGGCGGTGGTCGAGACCGCGCGGCGGACCGTGTCGTTGATCGACGCGCATGACTGGGCGGCGACGGATGGACTCAAGCCGCCGTGCATGAACAGCACGTCGTTCACGCGGACGACCGCATTCAGGTTCTTCAGCCGCGATCCATAGTCACCGTCCGGCGCGAACATGCCAATCATTTCGAGGAAGCCGAGCGGCGTCTTCTGCAGGAGCGTCTCGCGGTCCGCCGCCGGCCTGGTCTCCAGATACTTGTTCCGCAGGTTTTCGGAATCCGGCGTCGCAAAGGCGGCGTACTCGCCCGGCGCGACGTACCGGTAGTCTCCGATCAGCCGCATCGCTTCGTGGTTGCCCATGAGCGCGTGCACCCGGCCGCCCGCGCCCTGCGCATCCCTGGTCAGCCGCTGGATGAAGTCGAGCGCCTTCCGCGAATCCGGCCCTCGATCGACCACATCGCCCAACTGCACGAGGTGGGCTTTTCCGCCGGACCAGCGCAGCTTGTCGTCCACCAGGCCGGTCGTCTTGAGGATGGCCACAAAGCGGTCGTAGGCACCGTGCACGTCGCCAATCGCGACGATGCGCTCGACTCCGGTGAATTCACAGTCAGGCGCGGCGGCGCGCAGGGTCGGATGCGGGGCCGCGGCCGCGGCCAGGACGGCCGCCGCCGCCCACGCGATCAGCCGGCGTGTCATGGTGACCCGCAGTGTAGCATCCAGGGATGTCTGTGATCGCCCGTGCCGCCCAGTCCTGGAAGTGGATTCTGCTGGCGTTCGCGCCGGTCGCGTTCGCCGGCAAGTTCGCGCATCTCGGTCCCGTGCCCCTGTTTATCGTCTCGGCGCTGGCCGTGATCCCCCTGGCGGCCCTGATCGGCGAAAGCACGGGGCATCTGTCGATGCACGTCGGCCGGAGCGCCGGCGCGCTGATCAATGCGACGTTCGGGAACCTGGCGGAGCTGATTATCGCGACGTTTGCGGTGCGCGCGGGGCTCCTGGAAGTGGTCAAGGCGTCGCTGACCGGATCGATCCTCGGCAATCTCCTGTTTGTCGGGGGGCTGTCGATGCTGGTGGGCGGATGGAAGCGCGACAGCCAGAAGTTCAACCGGCTGTCGTCGGAGGCCAGCGCGGGTCAGATGGTGGTGGCGGTGGCCGCGCTCCTGTTGCCCGCTCTCTTCTTTCGGGCCGGCGGCGGTGAGAGCCACCCGGAACTGATGCACGAGGTGTCGGTCGGCACGGCCATCGTGCTGCTCATCACGTACGGCTGCGGATTGCTGTTTACGCTGCGCACGCATCAGCACCTGCTGAGCGACGCGGAACACGCGGCGGACCACGGCCATGACGGTGGCTGGTCCCGCAACCGCGCCATCGGGACGCTGGTCGGCGTCAGCATCGTCATGGCGGTGGTCGCCGAAATCCTCGTGGACACGGTGGGCGAGGTGGGGCACCAGTGGGGATTGAACGAGGTGTTCCTCGGCGTGGTCGTGCTCGCGATGATCGGCAACGCCGCGGAAAACTCCGCGGCCGTGCGGTTCGCGCACCGCAATCAGATGGATCTGTCGATCAAGATCGTCACGCAGGCCAGCGTGCAGATCGCGCTGTTCGTCACGCCGCTGCTCGTGCTGCTGTCATTTCCGCTCGGCCATCCGCTCGATCTCCAGTTCAGTCTCTTCGAGATCGTCTCCGTGGTCCTCGCCGTGGGGATCGTGGCGTATCTGATTCTCAATGGCGAGTCGAACTGGTTCGAGGGCGTGCAGTTGCTGGCGCTTTATACGATGATCGCGGTGGCGATCTATTTCCTGCCGTAGACGTCACGCCTTTATATGGGACTCTTAAGAATGTGAAGGTGGCGCGCCGGCTTTGGCGAGCGCGGCGGCGACAGCCGAGCTGGTCACCCGGAAGTGCGAGGCGTGCCAGACCAGTTCGCCGTTCTTAATCACGAGGGCCTGCGGCGATTCGTGCCGCACGCCGAATCGCGCGGCAATCTCATTCGACACCGCGCGGCCGCCGTGCACGGACACGACAAAGACATCCGCCCACGGCGCGCCGTCGACAAAGGCTTCGATCTCTTCATGCGCCATCGCGCTGGTCCCGCACGTCGCGCTGTGCTTGAAAATCACCACCGGCTGCTCGTGGGACCGCGCAATCGCCTCGTCCAGGTCGGCCGGGGACCGCAGATTATGCATGGGCCATTGTGACCCGAACCCGGGACCCGACACATATCCGGCCCGCCGGGCGTATCGTTACTCATGGGCTTCCATCGAGCCGGCCGCCTCCGCACGATCGCGCTCGCCGGCGCCATCGTCATCAGCCTCGCCTCGGGGGCGGTCGCGCAGCGGTATTACGGATTCAGAAATGAGGTCGCGGAAGAACACAACGTCCGGTACGACGGGCGCTTCACGTTCATGCGCCTGAAATACCACGTCGCGCCGGGCGGGTTCTACTACCGGGGCACGCCGGCCTGGGCGCACGGGTTTGCGAATACCGAGAGCGGCGTCTCGGCCGAACATCAGCTCATGAAAATCATGGACGCGATTTCAGCCGTGCATCCGCACCTGGACGAGTCCAATGTGTTCGCGATCGACGATCCGGACGTCGGCTATTTTCCGGTCGCCTATATGACCGAGGCCGGCTATTGGGAGCTGTCAGATGCCGAGGCCGCCGCGTTTCGCGCATACCTGGAGAAAGGCGGCTTTGTGATTTTTGACGACTTCCGTCCGCCGCCGCGCGGTGGCGGCGGCTGGGAAACGTTCGCCGACAACATGCGCCGCATCCTGCCGTGGGCGGAAATCGTGGACCTGCAGCCCACAAATCCCATCTTTCATGTCTTCTATGACATCAATTCGTTGACCATCATCCCGCAGGACTACGACTTCAACCGGCCGATCATCCGCGGCATCTTCCAGGACAACGATCGATCCGGCCGGCTCCTCGCCGTCATCAACTACAACACCGATGTCGCGAACTTCTGGGAGTTCTCGGGCACCGGCCGCATGATGGTCAGCGACTCGAACGAAGCGTTCAAACTTGGCGTGAATTACCTCATTTACGGGCTGACGCATTAATTGATTGATCCGGGGGCTTCGCCCCCGGATCCCCTCCCCGCTCTCTCGCTCGACTCGCCTCCTCTAAAGTGCGCTCAGGCGAGTCTCGGCTCGGCCGCGAGGCTCACTCGCTCGCCGCCCGTTCGCACGCAGGCTTGCCCTCTCTTGCGGTATCGTTTGGCTGTGACGTCTTTCTGCCGGCGCTTTCCAGCGGCTGCGATGTGCGCGGTGGCGTTGTTGCTCGCGGCGGTTTCGGTGCGCGGTCAGGCGCAGACGCAGGCGCCGGCCCTCCCCTCGACCCCGATGACGTATGGGTTTCTCACCGCGACGTTTGCGGCGGACGGCACGTTTGTCGTTTCGGGAACGGGTTGGCCGCGGCTCACGGGCACGTGGAAAGCCGCCAATGGCGAAGTCGAATTCGCGCTGGCGCCGGCGCCGCAAGGCTGCGCGGAGCCCGGCAAGTATCGGTATCGCATCGAGGGCAGGCAGGTCGGATTCGATCTCGTGACCGACGCGTGCCAGACGCGCCGCATGATGATCGGCGGCAGCGCGTGGTGGCCCGCCGGCGAGAAGCCGCCGATTCCGGATCGCAAGATCGCACGCACGGCCGCGGCCGCGCCGAAAGCGTTGCCGGCCGCGTCGCCCGCCGGCGGAAGCTGGCCGTCGTTTCGCGGCCTCCAGGCCGCGGGGATTGCCGAGGGCCAGAATCTGCCGGACACGTGGGACGGCAAGGCCGGCACGAACATCCTGTGGCACACCGCGATCCCCGGCCTCGGCCATTCGAGTCCCATCGTGTGGGGCAGCACGATTTTCGTGAGCACCGCGGTCAGCAGCGGCACGCCGGATGCCAGTTTCAAGCCCGGCCTGTACGGTGACGGCGATGCGTCGGACGATCGGTCACCGCAGAAATGGGAGCTCCTGGCCATCGACAAGAAAACCGGCGCGGTGCGATGGACGCGCGTCGCCGTCGAAGGCACCCCGCGCGACAAGCGGCACATCAAGTCCACCTACGCCAGCGCCACGCCCGCCACTGACGGCCGCATCGTCGTCGCGTCATTTGGATCGATGGGCCTGCATGCGTTCGACATGGCGGGGAACGTGTTGTGGAAACTCGATTACGGGAAGATCAATCTGGGCGCCTACGATTTGCCCGGGTTCGAATGGGGCCCCGCCAGCTCGCCGATCATCTGGAACGGCCTGGTGATCATTCAGGTGGACACCCAGGCCGATTCATTCCTGCTCGCGGTGAACGCGGAGACGGGCGAAACCGTCTGGAAGACGGATCGCCAGGAATTGCCGTCGTGGGGCACGCCAACGGTGGCCGACACCACCGCCGGGCCGGTTCTGGTCACGAACGCGGCGAACTTCGTGCGCGCCTACGATCCGAGGACGGGCAAGGAGCTGTGGCGTGTGGGCAAGAGCTCCAAGATCACCGCGCCCACGCCGATTTACGCCGACGGCGTGTTCGTGGTCGCGAGCGGCCGCGCGCCCGAACGGCCGATTTTTGTCGTGCGGCCCGATGCGAAGGGCGACGTCACGCTCGAAGACGGCAAGACGTCGAATGACGGGATCGTCTGGAGCAGGACCGGGCGAGGATCGTATATGCCGACGCCGCTCGCGTATCAGGGGCAGTTGTATGTCCTCGCGAACAACGGCGTGCTCGACGCCTACGACCTGAAGACGGGAGCCGAGATCTACCGGCAGCGCCTGGATGTGATTGGCAGCGGGTACAGCGCGTCGCCGGTGGCCGCGGACGGGAAGATTTATCTGTCGAGCGAGGACGGCGACATGCTGGTGGTCAAAGCCGGCGCGCAGTTTGCGCACATCGCGACCAATCCGATGGGCGAGCTGCTCATGGCCACGCCCGCGCTTTCCGAAGGCGTCATGTACGTGCGTTCGTCGACGGGGCTGTTCGCCATCGGGCGAAAATAACGCGGGCTGCCTGTCTCACATGAAGGCCACTTCATGGCTTCATGTGAGACACGCGATCTGTCACGCAGGCGGAATGTTCAGGTTCAGGTGAAACACGTTCTCCGGGTCGTACTGCTTCTTGATCTGCCGCAGCCTCGCCACGTTCGGGCCGTACACCGTCGCCAGGTTGCCCGCGTCACGCAGCTCGTCTTCGTTTAGATAGTTCACGTAGCGCCTGGTGCTCATGAACGGCGTGAGCGAGTCGTACACGGCCTTGCACCAGTCGATGCAGCGCTTGTCGTCGGCCGGATCGAGCCACTGCCCGGCCAGCAGGATGTTGTACCCGCTGTCGCGCATGGCGTAGGCCGTGTCGCCCACCGGCACGCGCGTCGCCGCGCCGTGGAAGTGCTCGACGGCGATCTGGCACTGCGGCGTCGGCAGCGCGTTGAACCCGTCGATCAGCGCGTCGATGGCGCCGTCCGGCAGCTCGTTCAGGAAATGCGATTTCCAGTAATTGCGCGCGCCCTTCTGGAACGCATCGTCGAGCATCATGTTGCTCGCGACGTACGGCATCGGGCCCATCATGTCCATGACCGGCGGCCCGAACGCTTTGATGGGCTTCACGAACGCCTCGCCGGAGGCGAGCGGACCGGAGTGCTGCGCCGCGATGGCGGCAATCCTGTTGCCCGATCCGTCGGGCGCGTAGGCCATTGCGCACACCAGAAACGCTTCATCCGGAAGATGGTGCGTGCGCTCACGGAAGAAACTGAGCACGTCCTTTGCCTTCGGGGCGGGATGCGCGACGAGGCCGCCCGTGACCATCGGCCCCACGTCGTGCAGTTGAAACTCGAGCACGGCCGCGATGCCGAAGTTGCCGCCGCCGCCCCGGATCGCCCAGAACAAATCCGGCTTGTGCGTCGCGCTCACCGTTTCCACGGATCCGTCGGCGAGGACCAGCGTGGCCGATCGCAGATTGTCGAGCGCCATGCCGAAGCGCGGCATCAGCCAGCCGAAACCGCCGCCGAGCGTGAGGCCCGCGACGCCGGTCGACGAGATGACGCCACCCGTCGTCGCCAGGCCGAACTGCTGCGTTTCCCGGTTGAAATCGCGCCACAGTGAGCCGCCGCCGGCCCACGCGATCTTCTTCTGCGGATCGACATTGACCTGGCGCAACAGTGACAGGTCGATCATCACGCCGCCTTCGCAGGTCGCGCGCCCGGCGACGTTGTGGCCGCCGCCCTTGACCGCGATCTCCAGCTTCTGGGCGCGCGCGAGTTTCACGGCATCCGCGATGTCGGCGGTGCCTCGGCACTGCGCGACCAGAGCGGGTTTCTTGTCGATGTAGCCGTTATGCACGCGGCGGACGTCGTGATACGACACGCCGTGAGGCTCCACGAGATTTCCGGCAAATACCTTGGTGAGCTCGGCGACAGCATTCGACAGCGACATGAGGACTCTCCGCGAAAATTGGAAACCCTGAGTATAGCCCGGCCGTTTCGCGCGGCCGGCCGTCAAAAACCAGCGTGATAGGATGCAGATGGATGAGGCTTCGCGCCGCGACATTGTGTGCCGGCCTGGCGCTGGCCGCCGGCTGCAGCAACACACCCACGACACCGTCCGGTTCGGGCGGCGGCACGTCGGCGACGCAGATCTTTTCCGGGACCGTGGCGCCGGGAGAATCGCCGTCGCACGTGTTTTCACTGCCCGGCGCGCAGGCGCTGCACCTGACCTTCGGAAGCCTGACCGACAGCGCCGGCAATCCCCTCAACACGCCGTTGACCATGCAGTTCGGGACCCCGACCGCCGATGCGTTGGGCTGTAATCCGCTGACGTCCGCCACCGGGCCGGTTTCCCTGCAGGCACAAATCAATCTGTCAGTCTCTCAGGGCACCTATTGCGTGGCACTCGCGGAGACGTCGGCCCTGACCACCACGGCCAACTACGCGCTCAAGGTCACCTACGGCACGCCGTCCGGAACGGGCGACCCCGGAACGATCGAATACTCGAGCACGGTTGAGCCTGGCGGGTTCACGTCGCGCACCTTCCAGGCCAACTCGAACGGGACGGTCACGATCGTCGTCGATGCCTTCGCGCCGGCGACCGTCGCGTCGCTCAACGTCGGCCTGGGCTATCCGCGCAATAACGGGAGCGGCTGTGAACCGTCAGCGGCCATCATCGCCGCCCGCGGCTCGCAATTCACCGTGCCGGTGGACGCCGGCGTGTACTGCGTCAAGGTCAGCGACCCCGGCACGCTCACGGGCACGACCACGTTTACGTTGAGGATCTTTCACCCGTAGAATCTCCAAGGGCTTCGATCCGCGGTCCGGACCCTGTGCAAGTGCAGACGACGAACCGCGTCAGGGCCGGAAGGCAGCAGCGCTCAGTTGAACCTGAACTGTGCCGCAGGCCATCCGGGCCGCGGTTGGAAGCCCCCGTCGTTTTCCGTCTGTTATTCTTCTCTCATGTCCCACCTCGCCCTGGCCCGCAAGTGGCGTCCGCAGCGTTTTGAAGACGTCATCGGCCAGCGCGGCGTCGTCCTGACGCTCAAGAACGCGATTGCCACCGGACGGCTCGCGCAGTCGTTCATTTTTTCCGGGCCCCGGGGCGTCGGCAAGACGACGACGGCCCGGATCCTGGCGCGGGCGCTCAATTGCGACAAGGGACCGACGGCCGAACCGTGCGGCACGTGCGACGCCTGCCGGGAAATCGCGGACGGCCGCGATATGGACGTGCTGGAAATCGACGCGGCCTCACACACACAGGTGGACAACGTCCGCGAAGTCATCGTCAAGCCCCTGTCGCTGGCGCCGATACGCGATCGATTCAAAATCTTCATCATCGACGAGGTCCACCGGCTCTCGCCGCAGTCGTTCGACGCGCTCCTGAAGTCCATCGAGGAGCCTCCGCCTCACGTCAAGTTCATGATGGCGACAACGGAGCTCGGCAAGGTGCCCGCGACGATCCAGTCGCGATCGCAGGTGTTCGAACTCAAATCGCTGCCGTTCACCGTGATTCGCGACCAGCTCAAGTCCGTGGCCAGGGGCGAGAAGGTGACGATCGACGACGCGGCGATTGCGCTGGTGGCGCGGGCCGCGGAAGGCAGCATGCGCGACGCGCTGTCGGCGCTCGATCAGACGCTGGCGTTTACCGACAAGGCCGTGACGGCCGCGGACGTGAGCGCGGTCCTCGGCCTGATCGGCCGCGACGTGCAGTTCGACATCGTGGACGTCGTCGCGCGGGAGGACGCCGGCGCCGTATTCGATCTGGCCGCGTCGGTCGTGGAGGCCGGGTTTGATTTGCGGATCGTCTGCCGCGAGCTCGCGCGGCTGACGCGCGATCTGCTGGTGGTGAAGATCGATCCGTCGCGCGTGTCGGATCCCGAGATCGCGTCCGAAGGGGAGCGGGATCGGCTGATGGCGCTGGCCGCGCAGTACTCGCGCGAGGATCTCCTGCGCGCGTTCGACCTGCTCTCGCGTGCCGAGTACGAGATCAGGCGATCGTCGCAGCCGCGTCACCAGTTTGAAATGACGCTGATCGAGTGGATTCATCTCCGCAAGCTGACGCCGCTCAGCGACATCATCGCAGGTACGACAGGTACGACAGGTACGACGACGAGGAGTTCGACTGGTTTTGGATCTCGGCCGGGGCCTGTAGCCGTTGGGTCGAAGGCTTCGTCTCCCTCGCCGGCGCCGCCGCGGGCGGCCGCTCCGTCGCCGGCAGGGTCGCCCCGCGATCCGGCGGCGAAGGCCGGCCTGCCCGCCGAAGTGTCGGACAGGGCGGGCCAGCCCGCCGAAGCTTCGGCGAAGGCGGGGGATCAGAAGTCCGCCATCCTCGCCGCCATTCGTGAAGGCAACAAGACCCTGCACAGCATGGTCATCGCGCAGGCGCAGAAGATTGAATTGACGGCCGACGCGCTCGTGTTCACGTTCGCGCCGGCGCATAAGTCGCTGCGGCCGCAGCTGGACGGCAAACGCGCCTGGATCGAAAGCCTCGCGCAGTCGATCGTGGGGCGCAAGATCGCGGTGGCCACGAGAGACGGCGAGGCGGCGCCGGCGGCGGCGCCATCGCCCGCAGACAGCGCGCGCGATGCGAAAAACGCCGGCCTCAAAGCCCGCGCCAAAGCCGAGCCGACCGTCCAGGCGATTCTGGACGTCTTCGGCGGCGAGATCGATACCGTGGATGAGGTGGACTAAGCTGCCGTCGTTGTCGTCGTTGCCGCCATCGCTGGACGCTCGCTGCGCTCGCAGCGTCGGTGGACAGGCCCGTCGTTCCCGTCGTTCCCTTGGTTTCCGTCGTTGTCGTCGAGGTGACCCATGGATGTTCGCAAAATGATGGCGCAGGCGCAGGAGATGCAGGAGAAGCTCCAGCGTCAGATGGCGGAAATGAAGATCAGTGCCACGTCCGGCGGCGGCATGGTCATCGTCACCGTGAACGGGAACAAGCAATTGCTGTCGCTGCAGCTCGATCCGGAGGTGGTGTCGAAGGAAGACGTCGGCATGCTGCAGGATCTGATCATTGCGGCCGTCAATGACGCGCATCGACGCGTGGACGAGGCGCTCGCGGGTCACATGCAGGGCCTGATGGGCGGCATGCGGCTGCCGGGGATGGGCTGACGCTGGAGCCGGCGGGCTTCGGCCGGCCGTGAAGATGAGAATGCCAGGATCCCCGCCGTCAAAGAACGACCCGTTGGGCGAGCTCGTCGCCGCGCTGCAGCGTCTGCCCGGCATCGGCGCGCGCAGCGCGCAGCGGCTCGCATTCCATATTCTGAAAACCCCGCGCGAGCAGGCCGACGCGCTGTGCGCCGCGATTCTCTCCGTGAAGGATCGCGTGACGTACTGTTCCATCTGCAGCAACATCACGTCCGTCGATCCGTGCAATTACTGCATTTCTCCCGATCGCGACAACCGCGTGCTCTGCGTCGTCGAGCAGCCGGAAAACGTGGCGGCGGTGGAGAAGACGCGGGGATTTCGCGGGCGGTATCACGTGCTGATGGGAGCCATCGCGCCGCTGCAGGGGATCGGGCCGGACGAACTGAAGATCAAGGGCCTGCTCGCGCGCGTCGCTCAGGGCGGCATCGAGGAGGTCATCGTCGCCACCAATCCGAATGTCGAGGGCGAAGCGACGGCGCTCTATCTCGCGCGCCTGCTCAAGCCGCTGGGCGTCCGCGTCACCCGCATCGCCATGGGCGTGCCGGTCGGCAGCGATCTGGACTACACGGATGAGTTCACGATGACGAAAGCCATCGAGGGGCGCAGGGAAATCTGAGCGCCCCAACCTTCCTTGCTTGCTCTTCACTTTTTCACTTTTACCTTAACTTCTGACTTCTGACCTGGTCACAAGCAAGAAGAGCCCTACCGCCGACCACGCCAGGATTCGGACTGTTCTCACCAGCGACACGGTCACGCCCACGCCGGGCGGGAGGCCGATGGCTCGGCCGACCAGTTCGGATCCGATTTGCAGCACGCCCAGTTGCAACGGGATCACCTTGAACAGCACGTTCGTCAGCCGGCCGACCGTGTCGAGGATGAAGGCCGCCGCGGCATGCGACTCGCCGGTGACGAGCCAGAGCGTCAGCCACAGTTCCAGGAAACTCAGCGCGTGGAACATCGCCGCGGCCATGATGACGACGCCGAGCCGCGAGCCGGGGTGAGCGGTCGAACCGTACGCGAGCTGCTCGAAGGCATGGACGTGATCGACGAGCGCCGATGGGCCGGTTACGCGCTCGAGTACGGCCGTGAGCACTTTTGGTTTGCGCCAGGCCATGAATGCGGCGAGCGCGAGGCCCGCGGTGGCGAGAGCCAGCGCCGCGATGCCCGCCAGCCGCAGATCTGAATCGACCCGGTACGCGTACAGCAGCGCCGCCGCGCCGGCGATGATGTAAATGCCGACGGATACGCCGAAGATGTAGGTCTCGGCGGCCAGCGCGGCGAGCGCGCCGCGCGTGCCCAGCCCGCCGATCGATCGCCCGAGGTACGCGGCCTTCGTCGGTTCCGACACCGCGAACGACAACGGCGTCAGGCTGCCGGCCGCCTCACCGGCGAGCATCGCCGCGACCGCGTGTCCGAGCGGCACGTCCACGGGAATCAGCGCGGACCACCCGGTGGAGCGCGCGGCAAAACGGAGGAACGAGAGAACGAGGATGGCGGCCGCGCCCCACCAGCCGACCGCGAGCAGGCCGCGCGAGATGTTGTCCGCACCCGTGCGCTGAATCTGCCACACGAGCAGCCCGAGGCCCGCCGCCACGGCGATCGCCGTCAGCCCCCAACGTCGTGCCACGACCGAAGCATATAATCGACCGGATGGTACCGGGCGCGTATGCGACGCCGACGGCGGTGATCTTCGCCATCGGCGGCCTGTTTACGTGCTTTGCAGGATACCGGCTGTTTCGCATCGTGCTCGCGTTGAACGGCTTCATCGCCGGAGCGCTGATCGCCTCGCACATTCCCTCGCAGGCCAATACCTGGACCATTCTCATGGCGATGATCGCCGGCGGCGTCGTGGGCGCGCTGGTCATGTTCTTCGCGTATTTCGTCGCGGTGGGACTGATTGGCGCCGGACTGGCCGCGATGATCCTGCACTACATCTGGAAGATCATCGGCGGCGATCCGCCGACGCTGCTGCTGGTCGTCGTGTGCGTGGTGGGCGCCGTGATTGCGCTGCAGATTCAGCGGTGGGTCGTCGCGTTTGGCACCTCCATCGCGGGATCGTGGACGTTTCTCGTCGGCGTCATGGCGCTCACCGGCAATCCAAAGGCGCTCATCGCCGCGTCTGCGCCGAATATCTGGGTGGTCTATCCCATCGATCTCCTGCCGCCTACGTGGTGGATGATGCTGGCCTGGGTCGTGCTGGCGGTGATAGGTTTTGTAGTGCAGTTGCGATCAACGACCACGATGGGCAGGCGCAAGGCTAAGTAACAACTGACAACTGACAACTCTCGAAACTCACCATCCGACCGAGGACTGACCTGACATGACTTTCTCCCGAAACGCTACCGTCAATTATTCCGGCACGATCATGGAGGGCAAGGGCACGGCCGCGGCCGGGTCCGGCGCCTTCAATGTGCCCGTCTCGTTTCCGCGCCGCATCGGCGAGGCCGAAGGCGTCACGAGCCCTGAAGAGCTGATCGCGGCCGCGCATGCGACGTGCTATGCGATGGTCGTGACCGGCGCGCTCGGCCGCGCGACGGGCGTCGCGTGGAGCGGCCTGTCCGTGAACTGCACGATCACGGCCGACAAGGGCGACGCCGGCATCAAGATCGTACACTCCAAGCTCGAAGTGCAGGCGCAGGGCCTGCAGGGCATGGACGCCGCCGCGTTCGAAAAGATGGCGAAAGAGGCGGAAGGCAAGTGCCCGGTGTCCAACGCCCTGCGCGCGGCGCTCACGATCGAGGTTGTGGCAAGGGCGTAGAAGGTCGCCGCCGCCGACGGCGTGGACGCGTTCGATTTGAGCGATCCTGAAGTGTTGGGTCAGTTGCTCGCGTCCGCCATCAAGGTCACGCTCGCGGATGGGGAGCGGAAGAGGCAGGATCTGCGGATCGGAGGGTGAGAAAGCAGATGAGTCGCCACCGCATCGTCTGTGCCTTATTTGCCGCGAGCTTTGGCCTGGCGACGGTGAGGCAGCCTGAGGCCGTGACGCAGCAGGCCGGACTGCGCATGACCTACTTCGGCGCCGCCGGATGGGAGATCACCGACGGCCGCACGGTGGTGCTCGTCGATCCGTACTTCACGCGCGCGAAGTACGCGACGCCGAACGATCCCGTCTCTCCCGACGATCCGCGGCCGATTACGACGAACGCCTCGATTGTCGCGTCCGACACCAAAACCATCGACGCGCACGTGACACGTGCCGATGTCATCGTCATCACGCACACGCATCCGGATCACACGCTGGACCTGCCGTACATCGCGATCAAAACCGGGGCGACCGTGGTCGGCACGGAAAGCACGGCCACGATGTGCCGTCTCAGCGGGGTGCCCGCGGCGCAACTCAAGGTCGTGAGCGGGCACGAAGCGCTGACGTTTGGCTCGGTGTCGATTCGCGTCATTCCGAGCCTGCACGGCATTTTCCGGGCGCCGGCTCCGGGCGCGCCGGCGCCGCGGCCGCCGATCTTCATCGCCGGCGCCGGGCCGCCGTTCGCGTACGGGCAGTTTCAGGAGGGCGGCACGCTGGCCTACGACGTCAAGATCGCCGGCCACGAGATCGTCCTGTTCGGATCCATGAACTTCATCGAATCGGAACTGACCGGCCTGCATCCCGATATCGCGCTGATCGGATCGAAGCCTGAGCGTGCATTCATCGAGAACTACACGCCGCGCCTGATGAATGTGCTCAATCATCCCCGGCTGGTGATGCCCACCCACTGGGACGCCTTCAACGTGCCGTACGACTATCCGCAGGATCGAACGCTGGAGCAGGTGAAGGCGTTCACCGAGGAGGTCAAGGCCGCGTCCCCTGGGACGACGGTGTACGTCCCGGAGCGGCTGAAGCCGGTGGATGTGGAGGCGCTGCTCAAGCGCATTCCGGCCGGGATCCGGCACTAGAATTCGCGAATGGCGCGATTCGGTCAATCGATCTCTGGCTTGGCCGCCATGTCCATCGTCGTGGCTGCCGCCCCGTTCCTCGTGCGAGCTCAAACGCCAGCCGGTCCTCCGGCATGGGCTTACGGTGTGCCGCCGGCAGGCGCTCCGGCCGCGGCTCGCGGCGCCGGGCCACAGCCGGTCGTGCCGGACGACGGCTCGCCGAAGCGGCTGGAAGGATCCACGCAGGCGTTCACACTCGCGCAGATTCGCGACGCGTTCAACGTTACGGACTGGTATCCCGGCGATCATCCCGCCGCGCCCCCCATCGTCATGAAAGGGCGCGCCCCGGCGATTCGCGCGTGTGGATTCTGCCACCTGGCGAACGGCAAGGGCCGGCCGGAGAACTCGAGTCTCGCGGGATTGCCGGTGGCGTATTTCACGCAGCAGATCGCGGATTTCAAGAACGATGCGCGCAGGAGCGCCGACACCCGCAAGACGAACACGGGACTCATGACCAACATCGCAAAGGCGATGACAGACGATGAGGTGAAAGCGGCAGCGGAGTACTTCGCCGCGATTCCCGCCACGCCGTGGATTCGCGTCGTCGAGACCGCGGCGGTGCCGAAGACCCGGATCGCCGGCGGCATGTTCATTCCGCTCATCGGCCCGGACACAGAGCCGATCGGCACCCGCATCATTGAAGTGCCCGAGCATCCGGACCGGACGGAGCTTCGCGATCCGCGAGCTGGCTTCATCGCGTTTGCGCCGGTTGGCAGCATCAAGCGCGGCGAGGCGATCGTGACGACCGGCGCCGGCCGCACGCTCGCCTGTGGCACCTGCCACGGCGCCGATCTCAAGGGCCTGGGCCCGGTGC
>DASUGC010000095.1:0-5052 GCA_036274235.1 Vicinamibacterales bacterium | reverse complement strand
GATCGTCACGGAAATGAAACAATCGCTCCACGCTGGTATCGAGGTTCACGATGTACTGAAGATCGTCAAGCACGATGGATCGGAAGAACTCCTGGGTGCCTGGCTGGATCAGCTCGGTCAGGATCCCGGGACTTTCGCCGGCAGCAGGCCCGTCGCCTGTCCCCGTCCAGTATCGTGAGAGCGACGCGCCCGGCAACCGGCCGGACGCGGGCGCGTGCACCAGCTCCTGAATCGTGGCGGCGACGTCGTTCGTCGACACCGGCGTGGCCACGCGCAGACCGGCAGGAACCGCGCCCGGGAACCGGACGATGAGCGGCACCTGAATTTGCTCCCATGTCAGATCCAGCCCATGATCGAAGGAATTGTCGGAAATCGTCTCGCCGTGATCGGCAACCACGACAACCACAGTGTTCGCCCATGCGGGGCGATGCGACATCCGCTCGAACAAGGTCCCAAGCTGCGTATCGAGCCTCTGGATCTCTCGTTCGTACGCGCTCTTGAGGATCGCGTTCTCCGCCGGAGTGCGGGCGCTGCCCTTGTCCCATGTGGGCAGCGGCGGCCGCACATCAGGCTGACCGTAGGGCTCGTGGGCTTCCATGTAGTTGACCAGCGCAAAGAACGGCCGGCCCGCGAGCGAATCGATCCATCGCTCGAGGCGCGCGTTGATGACCGATGCGGGCCGGAAGGGATCCAGACCGACGTCAAAGATCCGCAAGCCCGTCCGAAGCGATCGCCCCAGCGTAGTGCGCGCCAGCAACGTGCGTGTATCGTAGACGTCGAAGCGGTCGAAGCCTTTTCCAAATCCCCACTCGGGCAGCAGAAATACCTTGTTGGCGACGAAGGCGCCGGTGGCGTATCCCTGGGCCTGGAACGCCTGCTGGAGCTGACGCTTGTCAGCCCCAAGGTTGTGCCACGCTGACGTGGCGCCATGACCGGTCACCGGCAATCCCGTCAGCAACGACGCGTGTGAAGGAAGTGTCCAGGACGAGGCCGAGTAGGCGTGGGCAAACTGGACGCCGCTGGCAGCGAATTGATCCAGTGCGGGTGTCGTTGGCCGAGGGAAACCGTTGGAAGACAAGTAGTCGCCGCGAACCGTATCCAGCACAAGGAGCAGGACGTTGGGCCTGGTCCCATCGCCGGGCATCACCCGGCTCTCAACTTGCCGGGCTATCCACGCCTCACGAGCGCGCAAACCGGCGAACGACAGCACCGCGCCGGCCGCAACAATCACGGTCGCTCGTGTCAGCCACGGCCGGAAGCCCGGCCATTCCGCGACACGGCCCACTTGAATGCCCACGCCGATCGCCAGCAACACGCCGGCCACATGACCGATGAACCCCGAATACAACGTGACGCCGAGGGCGCCGATGGAGGCAAAAATGACTGCGGCCCACAAGCGGCGCATTGGCACGCCGACGCGCATGACCAGCGAGATGCCGGCGGCGACGATCAGATTGAGGAGGACGTTGAAGAGCGGCGCCACCCAGAGCACGTCCAGCGACGTTCGCGTCATGGACTGGACGTGGGCGACGTGGCGCAGCGCGGCCGTCTCGAGGGCCTCGAGCGCGCCAAAGGCGAGCCCGAATCCCAGAGCCATCCACCAGAGTTCGGCCTGTGTGAGTCGCGCTGAGCGCAGCTGAATCTTCTCCTGGATCACATGTACCCTTCTCGTCGCAGGGTCTCCAGGCCGCCGCCGTCCTCGCGGTCCTGGGCGCGGCCCGACCGCTCCGCGATGTTGGCGAACTTCCCGGTGCGAAGCTCGTCGATGATTTCACGCGGGTTGCGCGCGTCGGACTCCACCGGCTGCGTGCACGGATAGCAGCCGAGCGATCGGTAGCGCCGGCCGTCGCCCTGGTTGTAATAGAGCGACACTGTCGGAATCGATTCGCGCTCGATGTACTCCCAGATGTTGAGCTCCGTCCAATCGAGCAACGGATGAATGCGCACGTGCGTGCCGGGCGCAAAGTCCGTTTTGTACTGATTCCAGAATTCCGGCGGCTGCTCCGCGACGTCCCAACTGTTCTCCGTATTCCTGGGGGAAAAATAGCGCTCTTTCGAGCGGCTGCCCTCTTCGTCCGCGCGCACGCCGGCGATGATGCCGGTAAAGGGCTCGACGTTCGGGTCGATCTCGTACGAGCGGGTCGCCGCGTTGAACCGATGGCGCGGCCATTCGCCGGACAGCGTCTTCCTGAGCGCTTCCGTCTTGAGGAGGCCGCAGCAGGTCAATCGATCCACCGCGCCGGACGGAAACGTCCGCTTCGCGTCGAGCGCCGCGCGATTCTCGCCGTAGATCAGATTCAAATCCCATTCGGCCGCGAGCCGATCGCGGTAGGCAATCATTTCCGGAATCTTGAAGGACGTGTCGATATGAATGAGCGGAAACGGCACGTGCCCGAAGAACGCCTTGCGCGCCAGCCACAGCAGGACCGTGCTGTCCTTGCCAATCGACCACAGCATGCCCAGGCTCTTGAAGCTGGCATACGCCTCCCGGAAGAGGAACACGCTGCGTGCTTCAAGCGTTTCGAGATGATCCATTAGCGGTTCTCCGTGACGGCGCGCGCGGCCGGATCCACGGCGGCCAGCACCCGGCGCGCGGCTTCTTCAACGGTCATGCGGCTCGTGTCCAGGACAAGTTCCGGCGCGACGGGCGGCTCGTACGGATCGCTGATCCCTGTAAACTCGCGGATCTCACCCGCCCGTGCTTTCTTGTACAACCCCTTCGGATCCCGTCGCTCGCATTCTTCGATTGGCGTCGAGACGTGGATCTCGACGAAGTTCCGGCACAGCCCCCGGACGAAGTCGCGCGATTCGCGGTAGGGCGACACGAACGACGCGACGACGGTCACGCCGTGATGCTCGAGCCGGCTCGCCAGGAACCCGACGCGCCTGATGTGCGCGTCGCGCTCGGCCTTGCTGAAGCCGGTGTTCGGAAACACATTGCGCATCACGTCGCCGTCCAGCATTTCCACGGCGGCGCCGCGCCGGCGCAATTCCTCGGCCACGCGCTCGGCGACGGTGCTCTTGCCGGAGCCGGAGAGTCCGGTAAACCACAACACGGCGGCGCTCATGCAGTCGCTCCGGGCAGGCCGATCACGAATCGCTCGTGCCTGAGCGCCGGCGTGTTGTATTGCAACGGCGACCAGCGCTCCCGGCCGACGCCCGAACAGCGATAGACGCAATCCCCCGCCGCCGTGTCCCACTCCATCGTCGGGCCAAACCGGGGATAAATGTCCGCCCGGCCGTCGGCCACCCAGCAGAATTTGAGCGAGCTTCCGGCCTGGACGCGGCGCTTGACGGTCACGGTGCTCAGAAACGCCTCGAGCTCGGCGGACGGATGCGAGCGGCTTTCGGCGACGACGAGCGGGGCGCCCGGATCCGGCGGTGATGAGGTCAGCCGTTCGCGCGATCCGCCGCGGACCTGCTTCCACGAACCGAGGCCGCGCCCCGCCAGGTACATCTCGTCGAGCGCCGGCGCGAACACGACGCCCGCGATCGGCTCGTGGCCTTCGATGAGCGCGATGTTCACGGTGTATTCGCCATTTCCAGACACGAACTCTTTCGTCCCGTCGAGCGGATCGACGAGCCAGAATCGCGGCCAGTGGCGCCGTGTCTCAAAGTCCGGCACGCAACCTTCTTCCGACACGACCGGCACGTCCGGCGTCCACGCCGTCAGCGCGGCCGCAATCGACGCGTGCGCCGCGCGATCGGCGGTCGTCACCGGGCTGGCGTCGGCCTTCAGCTCGACCGCCGCGCCGGCCCGCGCGAGAATGGCGGCACCGGCCTCGCGCGCGATGCGCTCGATCTGATCGACGTCCGCACGCGTCACCACGGCTGAAACAACACGTGTTTGTCCCGCAGCAGGGCGCGGATGTGTTCCACGTTCGCGTCCTCACCGGCGAGATCCGACAACAGCAGATCGCAGTGCGGGTCGGCCGCCGCATGGTCCCCGATCCACACCGTGGCAATCCGGCCGGAATCGACGGTGGTCCGAATCAGATCCAGCTCCTCCGGGCTCAACGCCTGCGCGGAGACGATCAGAATCATGCCCGCGTCGAGCATGAGATTCGCGACCTCGCCAAGACGCCGAATGTGCTCCCGGCGATGTTCCCGATCCCGCGCCAGGTCCGCGTCAATGCCGTAGACCACATTGCCAATGCCGAGAAAATACGCGACACGGCCCTCGTCGAAGAGCCGGGCCTCCAGCAGCTTGGCCAGCCCCTTGCGGTCGGTTTCTTTGGGGCCCGTCACGATCAGGAGCGTGGGCCGCTGAGCGAAGCGCGCCGCGCGGCGTTCCGGCGCGATGAAGCTCGCCTCCCACTTGTACTCGCGCAACAGCACGCGCTCGCGCGCCAGATCCTGCCGATCCGGCAGTGCCTCCCGGATGATGCCGCCGCCGCTGATCTCGTAGTCGTCCACGATGACGAAGCGGCTGGTGGCCGCGGTTGCCTCGCCGGCGTCGAAGGCCACCCCCCGGTTACAGGCCAGCGTGCACTCGGCGACTTCGTGGCGCTCGATGCGTTCCCGGCCCTCGGCCGACGTCAGGTCCGAGGCGTCGATGACGCGGTGGACCTCTTCGACCCGCATGGTCGCGCGCGCCGTTCCGATCTTGAGCACGTAACTCTTCGCGCGCTCGAGCGGCCGCCGCCCGAGCCAGAAGAGGCTGACCTTCAGGCGCGACGTCAGGTGCGGACGCGGCTCGTCTCTAATCGCCGCCAGCTCCCCTCGCGCGACGTAGATCTGCTCGCGCAGCGTGAACCCTACCGCCTCCCCGGCGGACATCGTCGTCGCCGGCGGGCGATTGAAGGCCTCGATGCTCTTGATCGTCGAACGCTTGCCCGACGGATAAAACACGACATCGTCGCCCACGCGCGCACGACCGGATTCGACCGTGCCGGACACGATGCGGCGATCGTCGCCGCGGGCGGTGAACTTGTACACGTCCTGCACGGGCATGCGGAACGGCTGATGTTCCTGGGCCCGCGGGCCGGGGAACGTGTCGAGCGTCTCGAGCACCGTGGGACCGCGGTACCAGGCCAGGCGCGGCGAGGCGGC
>DASUGC010000094.1:0-7774 GCA_036274235.1 Vicinamibacterales bacterium | reverse complement strand
CGGCCCGCGCGCTGGCCCGTTCGCCGGCCCAAACTGTCCCCTGCTGCGCGAGCAATGTCGCGGGTCTGCTGCCTGAGGTGGGCGCGGTCTCTGGGACTGTGAGGGTCACGGGCGAAGAGGGAGCGACCCCCTGTTTCGAGCAGTTCGCGCGCCCAGGCTGCGCCTCGCGCGAACGCTACGCGGGGTCGCTCCCTCTTCGCCCGGGTGCCATGTCTGTGATGCAACCTCGATACTGATCCTGCACCTCCCCTGCCACGCTCCGATCCGATTGTTGGTCCCATTGGGTGCACGAATTGTGCTCGCGCAAGTGCCGCGCTGATGACGTCCTCCGGCCATCACGCCGATGGATTGTCGGACTGTCCTCGGGCGCGTCAAGGCGCTGCGCTTCGCTCCGCCCGCTGACGCGGCTTCGGCCTTGACCCGCCCTCCGGGCAGCCCGCAGTGGCATTTGCGTGATGGCAGACGCATGGAAGCGCGCTTGCCATGCGGCGTGAACGTTCAGAGTACCCAACAGCACCCCGACGATGGTAAGTATGACGACGCGTTCGGGATCAACGGAGATCGGAACCATCGGCACGCGGTTTGAACCGTTAGATTTCGCCGTAAACAAGCATCTATTCCTATAGAGGGACGATGCCATGAACCAGACAGTCGACCCCGCCCTAACCACGACTCAAGATCAGACCTGGCTGACGCTGCGGCACGCCGCGGCGCGCGCCGCCGTCTCTGAGGGCACGCTGAAACGCGAAGTGCGCCGCGGCCGCATTCGTGCCGCTCGCGTTGGCGGCCGGCGATCCTTGCGCTTCCGTCCGAGTTGGGTCGATATGTGGCTGGAAGCCACTTCGACGCCGGTGGAAATACCTCGAGGGTGAGGCGTTGCCCAAAGTACTTCACGACGGACTGAAGAAGCGCTGCGGTTGCGGCGCCAGAGCGTGGAGCAAGTGTCAGCACCCGTGGCAGTTCAACTTCCACCACGATGGTCGCGAGCACCGCTACTCACTCGATGTCGTGGCTCGAGCTCGGAACGAGTCACCACCGCGGTCCAAGACTGAGGCGGCGGCGTGGAGAGATCGACTCCGCAACGAGATCAGGAACGGTCGTCCCGTGGAAGTCGCCGCGGCTCAGCTAAGTGTCGGACCGACGGTCGCAGAAGTCGCTCACATATACCAGCAGAGGCACATTGCACGGGAGGGGCGGCGTCCTGCCGGTCAAGAGTTGATGACGCTGTATCTGCAGGCGGCCGTGAGAGCCACCGTGCCGGCTTCAGGCGGCACCACAGTCCGGTTTGGCGACAAGCCGATTGCCAGTGTCACGACAGAGGACGTCGAGGCCATTCGTGACGCCTGGAGGCGACGCGACACCGGCACACAGCGAGGCCGCATCGGTGCCGACCGCTTGCTGAAACGCGTGCGGCATTTTTTCAATTGGGCGATCGAGAAGGGCCATGTAGACCACACACCGTTTCGGCGACACGGCGTGGCGCTGGTGCACTTCGCAAAAGAAAAAGGTCGGACGCGACGTCTCGAACCTGGAGAAGAGGCGGCGCTATTGAAGCACGCTCCGCCGTTGCTCTACGCGCTTATTGTGGCTGCGCTCGAAACGGGCATGCGCCGAGGCGAGCTCCTACAGTTACGCTGGCGCGACGTCCACTGGGCTCATGGCGCCTTGCTTCTGCCGGCGGGCATTACCAAGACAGACACGGCGCGTGATGTGCCAATGACGCAGCGACTCGCGGCGGTCCTGGAAATGCGCAGACACGCGCCCGATGGCGCCGAGCATCCCCCAAACGCGTTCGTGTTCGGTAACGACGTTGGCGAGCCAGTCACGGACATTCGAGAGGCTTGGATTCAGACCTGCAAAGCTTCAGGTATTGCCGGCTTGCACTTTCACGACCTGCGGAGGGAGTTCGCGTCGCGGCTGAGAGAGACACCGGGCGTGACCGACCATCACGTGCGCGACTGGCTCGGTCACGCCGACCTTGCGACCACGAGCCGCTATCTGGCGACCACGCGAACGGGCCTGCAGCAGGCGCGTCGAGCGTTCGAACAACGTGCCACCGAATCTTTCGCACATCATTCGCACACGCCGGCTCGGGAGAGCCCTCCGGAGCACCCGAGCTGGGCCCCGGAAATCGAACCTAACCCATTGAATCAATTGATGGTGCGGAAGAGAGGACTCGAACCTCCACTCCCTTGCGGGAACAAGCTCCTGAGGCTTGCGCGTCTGCCAATTCCGCCACTTCCGCACATCGGGCCGACGCTCGCGCGTCCGGCACAGCCAGGAATCCAGGATTATACCAGCCCGCGTCGGCTGCCCGCGGCCTGGGCTATCATGACCGGCGGAGCCCGCCATGCTGAGGAGCATGAGCCTTCTGTTGTGCCTCGCAGCCATCGGCCTGGTCCCGCAAAGACCATCGGCCGCGCTCGATTTGGCGGCACAAATCAAAGCGGCCGAAGCGCGAGTCACCGATGCGCGTCCTCGCACGATCGCGGCGGCCGAAGCCGAAGGCGCGAGCTATCCGCGTGTCGAAGCCGACACGCGCCCCGGATCGAGTGCTCCGGCGCGCACCTGCATGCTGATCAAATCCGACCATATCGTGTTCCCGGCGAGCACAGGTGGATTCGATCCGAGCCTCCTCTCCGGCGATTTCTCGGCCGTGTCCATCTCATTCGGCTGGGACAAGACCTACGAGTTGGCGAAAGTCCCCTTCGAGGTCCGGCACCCTGACGTCATCGGCGCAGGACTGTGGCTGCGCCTCATCCGTCTGGACGCGCCCGGCGACGCGCCGCCGCTCTCGCTGCCCGGCTTCAATGCTCGGACGATGAACTCCGGTCTCGGCTTTTTCGCGACCTTTCCTAAGTTTCCGACGCCCGGCCGGTGGATGATGATCGCCAGCGCGGGAGCGAACTGGGGCTGTTTCGTGCTGGATCGGCCCCTCCTTCGCTAGGGGGCGCTGCCGCGCAGCGTCGGCGGCGGGCAGGCTCTGTCACCCAACGACCAACGCGCCGACATAGAGACACGTGCACTTCGCCTACCTCCTCCGCTGCGCCGACGGCTCCCTCTACGCCGGCGCCACGAACGACCTGGCCGCCCGCGAGGCCCGCCACAATACCGGCCGCGGAAGCCGCTACGTCGCGGGACGCCGGCCTGTGCGCATCGTCTATGCAGAAGGATTCGCGACGCTGCAGGAGGCCATGTCCCGTGAGCGCGACTTGAAACGATTGACGCGACCTGAGAAGGAATCCCTCGTCAAATCGACCCGCCGATGAACCCGTGAACCCCAGTTCCCGTCGTTCTCTTAGTTCACGTCGTTCGCGTCGTTGACGTCGTTCCCGTCGTTTACGTCGGCACCTGCAGATCCGGCATCGGCTTGCCGGCGAAGAGCTTCGCGGTCGGCTTGGAGATGAGCCGCGCCCAACGCTCGGCGCTCGACGCGCGCGCGCTGTCGCTGGCGATGCCGGTATTGGCGTACATCTGGCGGTACAACTTGGAGATCAGCACAAACGCCAGCCGCCCCTTGAGGCTCTTCACGCAGCGGCTGCGCTTCCACACCACCGGCAAACTGTAGAACCGGTCCCACACGCCCTGCGTTCGCGACTGCACTTCCTCATGCTTCATCGTCGGATGCGGCATGTAGTACTTGGGCCGGCGTGAGGCCGGAATGAGCCAGTGGCGCGTGAGCGGCGTGCCTTCGAACATCGGCGGGCCGTCCACGAAGCTCTTTTCCCACTTGTCGAAATCAATCGTGCCGGGAAAGGGCGTCAGCATCACGAACTGCGCGAACGTGATGTCGGCGGCTTCGGCGAGCGCCGCGGTCGCGTCGAACGTTTCGGCGGTGTCCGACGGCAACCCGAAAATGAACGAGCCGAGGACGTGCACGCCGTGCTCCTTGAACGTGCGCAGCCGCCGCGCGAGTTCCTCGCCGTGGAGGTTGAAGTCCTTGTAGATGTCCTTCAGGCCCGCCGGCGTGACCGCTTCCACGCCGACGAGCGCGCCCTTGATGTTGGCTTTGCGCATCGCGTCAAGGAACTCGGGATCCTCGGCCGCTTCCATCGTGATCTGCGTGAAGAAGACCGTGTCCGGCGGAAGCTTGGCCAGGCGCTCCATCAGCTCGAAACGCTCGGCGCGCATTTCCTCGAGCTCGTGCAGGTGCGTCTTGTCCGCGCGGCGCGCGGCCATCTCCAGATCCTTGTTCGCGACCGGATAGAAATTGTCGTCCGCCAGGGCCAGAAACCTGAAGCCGCGGCGCCGAAGCTCGACGATCTCCTGCAGCACCACGTCTACGTTGCGCATGCGCGGCTCCTGGCCGTCGGTGCGCCACACCGAGCAGAACGAGCAGTGCTTGGGACAGCCGCGCACGGTTTGCACGGACGCCCACATGTACTTGCCGGGCGGCAGCAGATCCCACCGCGCGGGCACGAACGCATCGCCCGGCACGCGGCCGCCGTTGTAATGCGTCTGCAATTTTCCGGACACGGCGTCTTCGATCACGCGGCCCCAGATCAGGTCGCCGTCACCGGTGACAATCGCGTGCCCTTCGCCGGCCTTGAGCGCCTCCTCCGGAAACAACGTGGCGTGAATGCCGCCGTACACGACCGTCGCGCCGGCCGCCCGGGCCGCGCGTCCGACTTCATAGCCGCGCAGGGCGTTGCCCGTGTGGACGCTGATACCCACGACGTCGCCAGGCTTGATCTGCGAAAAATCCATCCGCTCGAGCGTTTCGTCCACGAGGACAGGCGTGCCGAACTTTTCTGGTGTGGCCCCGGCCAAGACGAACATCCAGCGGGGCGTAATGACCGCGATGCCGAAGGAGACGTTACTCGGATTGACTAAAAATACCTGCATTAACCCTCATCGGCACACGGCTTGCTACCGGACGCGCCTTAAACCGCTGGAAATCCCCTACACGCTCCGGATCAGGCCGCCGTCGACCTGCAGGGATGCCCCCGTAATGTACCGCGAACCGTCCGAAAACAGAAATGCCGCCGCCGCCGCGAATTCCTCGGGCTCGCCGTACCGCCCCAGTGGAATTGTCTGTTCGTAGCCAGCCTTGACCGCCTCCGGTGAGACGGCGGTCGCCTTGCCTCGAATGACGTCCAGTTCCCGCACGCGATCGGTGTTGATCCGCCCCGGAATCAGTTGATTGACGCGAATCTTGTCGGCCGCCAGTTCATTCGACAGCGTCTTCGAGAGCGCCGCCACTGACGACCGGACGACATTGGATAGCGCGAGGTTCGGGATTGGCTCGATGACAGCCGACGACGTGGAGACGACGATCGCGCCGCCGCCGCGGGCGCGCATCGACGGCACCGCGAGCCGCACCATTCGCACGGCGCTGAGCAACAGTAGTTCGAACGCCTGCGTCCAGGCCGCGTCGTCAAACGACAGCGCCGTGCCGGCCGGCGGGCCGCCGGCGTTGACAAACAGCAAATCCACGCCGCCGAACGACTCCTGCGTCCGCCGTTGCCACGCTTCCAGATCGATCGCATTCCGCACATCCACGGGCGTCGCGAGCGTCCTGGCGCGCGTGTCATCCGCGATGCGTCGGGCTGCGGCGTCGATGGCTGCCTGGTTGCGCGAGCTGATCGATACGGCCGCGCCTTCGGCCGCCAGCGCCCGCGCCACGGCAAACCCAAGCCCGCGGCTTGCGCCCGCTACCATCGCGACTTTTCCATCGAAAATCAATCGGCCCCCAGGGAGTGCGGGAAGCGTATCATGCAGGTCGCGCGGCGGAATTGTAAGGATTGTAAGGATTGCAGACCTTGGAGCGAGCCATGGCACGTGCAGTGAGATGGACGCGATTCACCCTGGTGGCCGCGGTCGCGCTGATGGCGGCGCACACCGCGGTCGGGCAAGGCGGCTCCGCGGGCGAGTGGCCGGCCTACGGACGCGACCTGGCGAACACGCGGTATTCGCCGCTCGATCAGATCGGGCCGGGGACTCTTACGGACCTGCACGTGGCATGGCGCTGGCACAGCGAAGCCGGGCAGCCGATCGAAACCCGCAACGAGAGCACGCCGATCATGGTGGGCGGCACGCTGTATTTCACGAGCAGCTCGCTGCGCAGCGTGATCGCGGCAGACGCCGAAACGGGCAAGACCCTCTGGCAGTGGCAGGTCCTGGAAGGCGATCGCGCCGCGCATGCGCCTCGCCGCGATTCCGGCCGCGGCGTCGCGTACTGGAGCAGCGGCACCGAGTCACGCATCTTCACGGTCACGCCGGGGTTCACGCTGGTTGCGCTCGACGCGAAGACGGGCACTCCCGTGGCGTCCTTTGGCAAAGACGGGATCGTCGATTTGAAGGCGCAGCTTGGCGTGCCGATCGATCTCGTCAACGCCGCGATTGGCAACAGCTCTCCCCCGCTCGTCTTTGCCGACACCGTCGTGATCGGTCCGGCGCTCGAAGTCGGACTGGCGCCGCCATCCATGAAGAACGTGCCGGGCCGCATCCTGGCGATCGACGCCCGCACGGGCGCGCTCAAGTGGCGCTTCAACACGATTCCCGTGAAAGGCGAGCCCGGGTACGAGACCTGGGAAAACGGATCGGCGGAGTACACGGGGAACGCCGGCGCCTGGGCGCCGCTCACGCTCGATGAGCGGCGGGGCTACTTGTATCTGCCGATCGAGGCGCCGACGGGCGACTACTTCGGCGGCCACCGGCTCGGCAATAACCTCTTCTCAACCACCCTCGCGTGTCTCGACATTCGCACGGGCAAGATGATCTGGCACTACCAGATCGTCCATCACGACATCTGGGATCGCGACAATCCGACGGCGCCGATTCTCGCCAACGTCACGATCGACGGCCGCCCCCGCGAAATCGTCGTCCAGCTTACGAAGCAGGCCTTCGCGTATGTGTTCGACCGCGTCACCGGACAGCCGATCTGGCCGATCGTCGAACGCCCGGTCCCCGCGTCTGACGTCCCAAGCGAGCGCGCCGCCGCCACCCAGCCGATTCCCAGTAAGCCGGCTGGGTACGATCGGCAGGGCGTCACCAGGGACGACCTGATTGATTTCACCCCCGCATTGCGAGAGCAGGCGATTCAGGCTCTTCAGGGCATCCGGCTCGGCCAGCTATTCTCGCCGCCGTCACTCGCGCAGGCGCCCGATGGCACGCGCGGCACGCTCGTCGCGCCCGGCAATCTCGGCGGCAGCAACTGGGAGCCGGCGGCGTTCGATCCCGAGACCGGCATGCTCTACGTGGGATCGTGGACCAACCCGACCGTGTATGCGCTGACATCCAATCCGCAGCGATCGGACATGAACTACATCGCCGGCGGCGGCCAGGTGCCGCGCGTGAGCGGCCTGCCGATTCTCAAACCGCCGTATTCGCGCATTACCGCGATTAATCTTCGCACCGGCGAACACGCGTGGATGGTGCCGAACGGCGACACGCCGCCGGCGATCGCGAGCAATCCCGCGCTTGCCGGTCTCACGATTCCCCCAACCGGCGCGCAATCGCGCCCGATCCTGCTCGCGACCAAGACCGTGCTCTTCAACGCCGACGGCAGCGCCGGCCAGCCCAAACTTCGCGCGCTCGACAAGGCCACCGGCAAGCGCCTCTGGGAAATGACGATGCCCGGCGTCGTCGGCAGCCCGCCGATGACCTACATGACGGGCGGGAAGCAGTTTCTGGTGATGTGGGTGGCGGATCGGGCGAGTGGAAAGGGCGCGGAGCTGGTGGCGCTGACGATTAAATAAAAGTCCGCGAAACCCCGAGCGTAGCGAGGGCGTTGAGCGGCCGAGCGGCGGGAGCCGCGAGGAGCGAGCGGGGG
>DASUGC010000093.1:0-8216 GCA_036274235.1 Vicinamibacterales bacterium | reverse complement strand
ACGAGCACTCCACCACCAACCACATCGGCCGGATCCTCAATCAGGACCCGGCCGTGAGTGGGGGTTTCGATATTTACAGTTCGCTGTCGGTCCAACGGTTCATGGTCCGACGTTCCCGCTACTTGACAGGCGCGGGAACCGTCAAAGCCACATCGTACTTCTTCAATGTCTGACTGAGGCTCATCGCCTTCACCAGAATCGCATTGGCGTCGGACACGGCCTTCGGCAGCGCCGCCTTCAACTCCGTATAGGACTTCAACTGCGCGTCGGTGACCATGTCGCCGAAGCTCGAGAGATCGCTCTTGAGCGCATTGACGCGGCCCAGCACGTTGGCCGGATCGAGTGCGGGGCCACCGCCTCGTCCGCCGCCGCCGCCTCGCCCGCCACCGGCCGGCGCCGCCGGAGCCGGGCCGACGCCGAACTTCGCCTTGACCGCGTCGAACTCCTTGACGAACGCCTCGTACTGAGTTTTCACCGCGTCGGGCGCCTTGGAGGCTTTGAGCTTCTCGCTCACATCCGGCATCTGCGAGTCCAGCGAGCCGAGCGCGTCAGCCGCCTGCTGGCCGTGGCGCTGCGCCTCGTGAAGATCGAGCGCGATTTCGGCTGCGCGCTTGCGGCCGTTGTCGTTCTGCAGCGCCGCGTCCGCCGCGATCTTGAGCGGCTTGGTCTCCAGCACCTTGCCCGCGACCACCAGCGACACGTTATACGCGCCGGGTAGCACCATCGGCGCGCCGCCGCCGCCGCCGAATCCACCGCGGCCGCCGCCGCCACCGCCGCACGGATTCATCGGCATGTAGCCGGCTTCGGGCTGCGGCAGCGTGCCGCCGCGACCGCCGGCCTGACCTCCGCCGCCCGCGCCCCGGCCGCCGCCCTGTCCAGCCGCGCCGCCTCCGGGCGCACCGCCCGGCGCGCCCGCCACCGCGGCGCCGCCACCGCCGCCGCGCGCGGGATTCGGCGCCGCATTCGGCGCGCCGCCGCCTCCCGGCGCGATCGGATCCACGCGCATGTCCCAGCACACGTTTTCAATGCCCGGCTGCGAACGGTTGGCGCCCACGGACATCTCACGCAGGACCTTGCCGGCCGCGTCCGTGAACCGCAGGCTCACGTCGCTGACAGGCTTCTTGAAGTAGAGCTGCAGGACCGCCTGCGTGGACGGATTTTCGCCCACCCAGAACTGGTGCCCCCAGAACTCGTCATTGCGATCGTCCCACTGCCGCCACTGCAGCGCGGGACCCGGCGTGAAGAGCTTGACGTCCGCCGCGCCGTTGATGGCCGCGGCGTACTCCTGCACGGGCTCGAGGTGATCGAGGATCCAGATCCCGCGGCCGTGCGTGGCGACCAGCAACGCGTTGTCACGCGGATGGACGACGATTTCGTCCACACGGACATCGGGGAAGTTGCGCCCCTTGAATTTCTTCCAGCTCTTGCCCCGATCGATCGAGATCTGCATCCCGTCTTCCGTCGCCAGGTAGAGCACATCCGGGTTGCGCGGATCTTCCGTGATGGATCGCGCGATTACGCCCGTCAGGTTGGCGTTGAGCGATCGGAACGTCTGCCCGTAATCGTTGCTGACCCAGATATGCGTTTCAAAGTCGTTGATCCGGTGCGCATCCTGCGTGACGTACACCGTGCCGAGGTCATGCTTGGACGGCGCCACTTCCGACACGAACCCGCCTTTGACGAAGCCGGGCATGCGATCCGCCAGCGTCTTGTCCCAGGTCTTGCCGCCATCCTTCGACACGCTCACCACGCCATCGTCGGTGCCGGTGTAGTAGATCCCGGCCTGCTTCGGTGATTCCTGCGCCGAGACGATGCAGGGCCAGCAGACGATGCCGTCGTTGGCGGCCACGCGCACCTGATCGTTGCGGACGCCGCCGATCATCTGCGCGCCGCGATCCGGGCTGGACGTCAGATCGGGGCTGACCGCCGTCCAGCTGTCGCCACGATCGGTCGAGCGGAACAGTTTGTTGCCGGCCACGAACAGCACGCTCGGGTCGGTCGGCGAGAAGAACATCGGCGTGTCCCAATGGAAGCGGTACGGCCCGCCGCCGGTGTTGTCGGTGGTGTTGTTGGCGTTCGGGCGAATCGACTTGGACTCGCCGGTGACCCGGTTGCGCCGCGTCGTGTTGCCGTCCTGCGATTCCGTGTACACGATCCGGCCGTCGCGCTGATCCAGGATCGCCACAAACCCGTCGCCGCCCTGCACCGTATGCCAGCGATCGTTCGAGATGCCGTTCGACGTCCGGACCGCGCTCGGCCCGCACCAGTCGTAGTTGTCCTGCATGCCGCCGCACACGTTGTACGGCGATTCCATGTCGTACCCGACGTGATAGAACGTTGCGACCGAAATATTCGGGAACCAGATCCAGGTGCGCGTCATGTCCCACGTCTGGTACGCGCCGCCGTCGGTGCCGATCAGGACGTGATTCGAGTTTGCCGGATCCCACCAGATGGCGTGCTTGTCGTCGTGCACCGAGCCGCCGTCAACCGGGCTGAAGGTTCGGCCGCCGTCCAGGGACATGGACAGGCGCACGCTGGCGACCAGCACGCGGTCGGGATTGTTCGGATCGACGCGGAGTTGCGAGAAGTACATCGCGCGGCCGTCCGGGTTGTTGCCGACACGGCGCCAGGACGCGCCGCCGTCATCAGATCGATAGATGCCTTCGGTGAGCGGCGCGGGCGCCTGCGTGCTGTCGGGCGCCGCGGTTGGCGCGGGAGGATTCGCCGCCACGTTTCCGCCGCCGCCGCCCGCACGACCACCACCGCCACCACCGGCGCGGCCGCCACCGGCGCGTCCGCCGCCACCGGCGCCGGCACCCGCACCGGCCGCACCACCGCCGCCGGCGCGACCCGCCGCTGCCGCGACGGCAGGCGCCCCGGCACCGCCGCCGGCAGCGCCCCGGCCGCCGCCACCGGCGCCTTCAGCCTGCACTTCGGCATAAACGATGTTGCCGCTCGCGCGGTACGCGTCGATCGCGATGCGGCCCAGGTTGCCGGTAGGCAGTCCGTTCGTGAGTTTGGTCCACGTGTCGCCGCCGTCCGTGGACTTGTAGATTCCGCTGCCCGGTCCCGCGCCGTTCATGCAGCACTGCGATCGCTGGCGCTGATACATCGTCGCGTAGAGCACGCGGCGATCGGACGTCATGACCAGGTCGTTCGCGCCCGTGTTCGCATCCACCGTCAGCACGGCCTTCCATGTCTTGCCGCCGTCGGTCGTTTTATAAACGCCGCGTTCGCCGCCAGGACCCCAGAGAGATCCGGTTGCCGCGACCAGCACGATGTCGTTGTTCTCCGGATCGATCACGATGCGGGCGATGTGCTTGGAGTTGGTCAGGCCCATCTGCGTCCAGGTCGCGCCGCCATCGGTGGACTTGAAGATGCCCTGGCCCCATGACGCGCTCTGCCGGTTATTGCTCTCGCCGGTGCCGAGCCAGACGAGATCCGGGTTCTTCTGCGACACGGCCAGATCGCCCACGGACATCAGGCCGTTGTGCTGGAACTGGGGTGTGAACGTCGCACCGTTGTTGGTGGTTTTCCACACGCCGCCGTGCGCGGACCCCACGTAGAAGATGGCCGGGTTCGGTTCGTACGCGGCGATGTCCGCGATACGGCCGGACGCCTGGGCCGGGCCGATGGACCGGAAATGGAGCCCGGCGAATTCGTCGGTCGCCTGCATCGACTGGCCGGCGATTCCGCGGCCGAACGCGGCGATCGCAAACACGGCCGCCAAAAACGCAAAGGTGCGAAGCTGCCTCATGGAGTCCTCCAGGAACTACCTGCGGGTCGGAATTATAGACGGGTACGACAGGTACGACGGGTACGACAGGTACGACGGGTCGCGCGGCGAAGTAGAAACGGGGGGATTTTGGCGTTATTCTGCGGGAATACCCCCATGCGGCGGCGTTCGACGACTGCCGGCGTTGTCTTCCTGATCCTGGCCGGTGCCGTGGCCGTGCCCGCACGGCAGGCGCAGCCGGATGCGGGTCGTCTGGCCGCGCGCGAGGCGGCAAGGGCGCGTGTCGGAGCGTTGATCGAGTCGTTCAAGCAGGTCACGCCGGCCAATCCTTCGCTCGCGGCGGAGTTGCGCGCCCTGCGCGATGACGACCAGCGGTTTCGCGGTGAAGGCATGCGGCTCTGGAATGAAAAGGGCGTCGATTCGCCTGAGGCGCGGGCAGTGTGGGACAAACAGGCGGTCCTCGACGGGAAGAACCAGGCCCGGCTCGACGAAATCGTGAAGCGGCACGGATGGCCGGGAGTGAAGCTGGCGGGATTGCCGGGCGCGGACGCGGCGTTTCTGATCGTCGATCACGCCCCGATCGCGTTTCAGAAGAAATACCTGCCCGCCCTCGAGGCCGCGACCGGCAGGCGCGATGCCGTGCCGATGTGGGCCGCCATGCTGGACGACCGCGTGCGCATGAGCGAAGGGCGGCCGCAGCGGTACGGGACGCAGGTGCGCAAGGAACCCGGCTGGACGGAGTGGCGCCTCTATCGGATCGAGGATGAAGCGCACGTGGACGATCGCCGCGCGGCCGTGGGGTTCGAGCCGCTGGCTGAGTACTTGAAAGACTTCGGAATTGTCTACAAACCGCCCGGTGACAAAGGCAAACAAACCGTGAAGGAGTAAAGAAGTGGAGCGACCGGCTATCATCGTGAGATATGCCCGTCCCGACTGAAACGCGCTCCCGCAATCGCGCCGACATTGCCGACACCCACAAGTGGAAGCTGGAAGACATTTTTCCGGACTGGCCGGCCTGGGAGTCGGCGCTTGGTGTCCTGGATCGGCGGATTGGCGAATACGCGGCCTTGAAGGGCACGCTGGCCAAGGGACCGTCGCAGCTGCTCGCGGCCTACCGGCTCAATGACGAACTCGGCCAGCTCGCCTACACCGTTTATTACTATCCGTCGCTGAAGTACGACGAGGACCAGCGCGACAACCAAATCAACGCGCGCCGGCAGCAGGTGCAGGCGCTGATGGCGCGCTGGGCGCAGGAAACCTCCTGGCTGAGCCCGGAGCTGCTCGCGATTCCCATCGAGACCGTGCGCACGTGGATGGCGGCGAGCCCGGAACTCGCGCTGTATCGCTTTGCCATTGAAGAAGTGTTCCGGCAGCAGGAACATGTGCTCGACGAGAAAGGCGAGCGGCTGCTGTCCTTTTCCAGCCGGCTGTCGAGCGCGCCGCACGACGCCTATCAGGCCCTTTCAACCGCCGACGCGAAGTTTCCCGAGGTCACGCTGAGCTCCGGCGAGAAGGTCACGATGTCGTACGGCCAGTACCGCGCGGTCCTGGCGACCAACCGCAACCAGGCGGACAGGCGCGCGTCGTTCCTGGGACACTACGGCACATTCGAGAAGAATCTGAACACGTACGCGTCGCTGTACCACAGCGTCTGCCAGCGCGACTGGTTTCACGCCCGCGCGCGAGGGTACGAGACGACGCTGGAAGCGGCGCTGCACGGCAACAACATCCCGCGCGCCGTCGTCGATACGCTGATCTCGACGACGCGCGCCGGCGTGGAGCCGCTGCGCCGGTATCACCGGCTGCGCAAACGCGCGCTCGGGCTCGCCAAGTACCATCCGTACGATTTTTCGATTCCGATCGCGGAATGGGATCGCCGGTATGCGTACGACACGATGCTCGAACCGATCGTGGCGTCCACCGAGCTGCTCGGCCCCGACTATCAGGCACGGATGTGGCGCGGTTTCCGTGAGCGCTGGATCGACGTGTACGAGAACGACGGCAAACGCAGCGGCGCGTATTCGGCTCCTGTGTACGGCGTGCACCCGTACATGCTCATGAACTGGACCGATACGCTGGACGACGTGTTCACGCTGGCGCACGAGATGGGCCACTCGATGCACACGATGCTGTCGCACGAGCGGCAGCCGTTTGTGTACTCCGACTACACGATTTTCATCGCCGAAGTGCCGTCCACGCTGTCCGAGGCGCTGCTGCTGGATCATCTGCTGGAGCGCGCGACGGACAAGACCGAGCAGATGGTGCTGCTGCAGCATGCGATCGACAACATCACGAGCACGTTCTACACGCAGGTCCTGTTCGCCGACTTCGAACTGGCCGCCCACGAGCTCGTCGAGCGCGATGAACCGATCACCGCTGAAGTGCTGAACGCGTTGTACAAGGAGCGCTTCGAGGCCTATTACGGGGACGCGGTCGATCTGGAGCCGCTCACGCCCATCACCTGGGCGCGCATTCCCCACTTCTTCACCTCGCCGTATTACGTCTATCAATACGCGACGTGCTTCGCGTCGGCCGCCAAACTGGCGCGCGAGATTTCGGCCGGGCCGGCCGACTCCCGCGCCTCGGCGCGCACGCGGTACCTGGATCTGCTCGGCGCCGGCGGCAGCGACCACCCGATGACCCTGCTGAAAGCCGCGGGCGTAGACCTGTCCGAGCCCTCAACCGTGCGGGCGGTGGTGGATCAGCTGGACGATCTGGTCGGCCGGCTGGAGAAATTGATCTGAACTCCAGTCACAGCCCGACGATCGTGAGGCCGCCGATGCTGGTGTCGAAGTGTCCCGGATTGAACGTGAGCAACTCGTCCACTCCGGCGATTCTCGCCGTGGTCGCGATCAGCGCGTCGTAAGTCCGGCCACCGCCCTTTCCAGACGAGGCCAGATCGCGGAGCATTTCGATTTGAATCGCCGGCCGTAGCCCAACCAGCGTACCGCCCTCGACGAAGTTCGATGAGACAAGCGACCATGCGTCGCCCGGCGCCAGCCGGTGCGGCGGCGGCAACCGCGTCAGGACGGCGTAGGCTTCGGTAATCGAGTGCACCAGCGTCGTCAGCCGATGGCCCGCGTCCAATCGATCCTCGATGGCGGCCGTGGCAATGGCCTGATGCTCATGCCACGCACAGACGGCCGCAATCATGACATTCGAATCGAGTGCGAACGTCATCGACTCCGAGTCCGCCGGCGAGCCGAATCGCCGCCGCGAAGGCTCTCACGCGCCTGTTCGACGGCGCCTGCGCGCAATCGAGGTGTTTTCGCCTCCGGGGACGCGACAAGTAATCGGCCGCGCCGCACAAGCGTGACTGGCAGTGGCTCTGGTTCGATCTCAACCACGCCCTCGCGCGACCGAATCCGCAACGGCACGCCCGGCTCGAGTCCGGCCTCGCGCCGGACCTCGCGCGGGATCACCAGACGGCCAGAGGAATCCATGGTAATTATCATGGCATTTATTATGCCACCAATTGAGCCATTAGCCCTGTCCCGGGACTTCCGGTCCATTAGTTTGGATCGTTCCATTCAAAGTACCGGTGCAGAATCACCGCCTGCTGTCAGGCTACCCGGAATGGAGCCCATAAGTTATTGATAAATAAAGATCGCTGACTTGTCCATCAAGTAGGTCTCCCGTAGCTTCCGCTGGCAGTACCGGCATGGATCTTTCTTACACATCCGTTACGACCATGGGATTCCTGGACAAGCTCAAGCCAACCCCTCGCTGGAAACACGCCGACCCCGCCGTCAGGCTCGAGGCGGTTCGGGAACTGGAGGACCCGGCTGAGCTGGCCATCCTGGCGGAATCCGACCCGGACACCCGCGTCCGCCGGGCGGCCATTCCGCGGACCGTTGACACGGCGGCCCTGGGCCGAATCGCGGAATCGGACGCCGACGTCGAAACGCGTGACCGCGCGGCTGACCGGCTTGTCGCCATGGCCACCTCGGCCGGCGACGACGAGACCGCGGTGGCGGCCGTTGCCACGCTGACCGATTCGCGGCGCCTGTCGGCGATCGCCCGGAGCACCGCCTCCGACGCCGTCCGTGCGGAAGCCCTGAAGCGCACGACGGACCCGCGCGCGCTTGGCGGGATCGCGCGGCATGCGAAACACGAAGTCACGGCGGCCGCGGCCGTCGCGCGACTGGACGATCGTGACGAGCTGATTGAGGTGGCGCAGAACGCCGAGCACAAGGACGTCGCGCTCGCCGCGTTCGAGAAATTGCTGTCGCCGGGGCCCGATCTCGCGCTGCTCCGCGCGCTCGAGAACAAGACCTCGCAGAAAGCGGTCGCCAAGCGCGCGCGCGGCATCATCGCGGACGCCGAAGCCGCCGAGGCCGCGCGGCTCGCAGCCATCGAAGACCGGCGCCGGCGGCAGTCCGCGCTGTGCGACGCGGCCGATCGCGCGGCGGCCCTGGCCGACGCCGCCGCGATCCGCGCCGAACTCGCCCGGCTGTCCGATGCCTGGACGGCTGAGGAT
>DASUGC010000092.1:0-47626 GCA_036274235.1 Vicinamibacterales bacterium | reverse complement strand
TTTCCACAGAGGGGGACGGGCCTGTTTTCCACAGGGGTGGCAAGGCTCCGGTGGCAACGTTCTACATAGTGCCTCGTCGGGCTGTGGAAAACAGGCCCGTCCCCCTCTGTGGAAAACCCGCATATCCTCGACTTCGTACTGGCCCGACATTTGAAACGTACCCCTCCATGAGCGAAAAACTCCGCGCGCTCTGGCCCGGGAACCATCCGCCGGGCCGGCGGCGACGGTTGCTGATCGGCGCCTGGATCGCCGGCGCCGTCGTCCTGATCGCCGCCACCGACCTCATCGTCGGCACCCCGCGCGCCAGTGAAATCCGGACGCTCGCCCGTGTTCCCCGCGCCACGGAGGTCTATGACATCAACGGCAAGATGGCCTTCACCATCTTTGCCGAACGGCGCATCGAGGTCCCGCTCTCAGAGGTGTCCCCCAACCTGATTCATGCGGTCCTGGCCATCGAAGACCAGCGTTTCATGGACCACGCGGGGTTTGATCCCTGGCGCATCGCCGGCGCATTCGTGGCCAACATCCGCCACGGAGAGACGGTGCAGGGCGGATCGACCATCACGCAGCAGCTCGCCCGCAAGAGTTTCCTGAGCGACGATCGCACCATCCGCCGGAAGCTGAAGGAGCTGCTCCTCGCCATCCGCATCGAGCGCGCGTTCACCAAGGACCAGATCCTGGAGATGTACCTGAATCGCGTCTATTTCGGCGACGGGTACTACGGCATCGAAGCCGCGTCGCGCGGCTACTTCGGAAAACCGGCCAAGGCACTCTCCGTCGAGGAGTCGGCTCTCCTTGCCGGGCTGATCAAGGCCCCATCCGCATATGCACCCACGGATCACCTGGATCGCGCCGTCGCCCGGCGCGCCGTGGTGCTCAAGCAGATGGTTGACGCCGGCTATCTGGATCCCGCCGCGGAAGCCGGAATGGAGCACGCGCCGGTCACGCTGGTGGACGGCTTCGGCCACGAGCACACCGGCCAGTACTTCAAGAATCAGATCACCCGGCTCCTGATCGATCGCTTCGGCTGGGAGACCGTATCGAAAGGGGGCCTGCGCGTGTACTCCACGCTCGATTCGCGGGCGCAGGAAGCCGCGGACACGGCCCTCTCCAAAGGACTCGACGCGATCGAGAAGTCGGCCGGCTATCGCCACCCGCGCCGTGGCGATCCGCGCACGCTGCACGCCGGCGAGGCGCCCGACTACCTGCAAGGCGCCCTTGTATCGATCGATCCGTCCAGCGGCGAAGTGCGCGCGATGACCGGCGGCCGGGACTTCGACGAGAGTCAATTCAACCGCGCGATGCAGGCCGAGCGGCAGCCCGGCTCCGCCTTCAAGCCGATCGTCTATGCGGCCGCGCTCGAAGCCGGCTACTCACCGGCGACGCTCATCACGGGCCTCGATACGCCCATGATGGTTCCGGCCGGCCCGTGGCTGCCGGAAGACCACAGCACCGCCGATTCCATGACGATGCGCACGGGACTGCGGACATCGAGCAACCGGGCGGCGTTGCAGGTGCTGCGCGCGGTCGGTATCCCGACGGCCGTGAGCTACGCTGAACGGCTTGGACTGGAAGCGCCCCCGGTGCCGTCGCTGGTGTTGGGCTCTGGCGACGTCACGGTGCTCTCCATGGCAAGCGCGTACGGAGTCTTCGCAAACGGCGGGTGGCTGCGCACGCCGACGTTCATCCGCAAGGTGGAGGACCATCAGGGCCGCCTCCTGTATCAGGAGAAGCCTGAATCGCGGCGCGCCATCAGCGAGGAGACGGCCTTCCTGATGGCGCAGATGCTCAGCGATGTCATCAGCGCCGGCACGGGGTATCGCGCGCGCGAAGCCGGCTTCAAATTCCCGGCGGCCGGCAAGACGGGGACGACGAACGACTTTCACGATGCCTGGTTCATCGGATTTACGCCGGATCTGGTCACGAGCGTGTGGGTGGGATTCGACAAGCCGAAAACGATCGCGCCCGGCGCCTATGCGGCGTCGATGGCCGCGCCAATCTGGGGCCGCTACATGCAGGCCGCCGCGGGCGATCGGAACGGCGGTTGGATCGACCGGCCCGGCGGCATCGTCGCGGTCCAGATTTGCAGGCTGAGTGGCGCGCTGCCGACGGACATGTGCCGCCGCTCATTCGAGGTCGCAGACGATGGATCCGTGTCGGAGACGTCGTATGTGGGCACGGAATACTTCCGTCGCGGCACCGAGCCAACGGAGTTGTGCCCGATTCACGGCGATCCGATGACGCCTCGTAATCCGCGTTCGATCATTGGCAGCGGTTACACCCGGCCAGCCTTGCCGCCGCCCGGTGTGACGCCGCCGCCGGTGCCGGCGCCGTTCCCGCGCGCCGCCGTTCGAGTGGCGCCGCCAGTATCGCCGGCCGTCGCGACTGATCAAAACCTCGCGATTCAGCCGCCGCCGGCACCGCCGGTCGTGAGCGCGACGCCGAGCCCGACAAGTACGCCTGCGGCCTCAAAGGGTTTCTTCAGCAAGATGAAGAAGATATTCACCAAGGATCCGCCCCCGCCGAAGGGAAAACCCTCCGGCAGGAGCGGCGGTTAGACAGCCTCGTCAACCCAGCCTTCGCAGAGCGGACAAGCTGGCAAGCGCGGCGTCTTTGTTCGTGACGCGGGTGTCCTTCACAGCTCCCGTCAGCGCGTCCAGCACGGACGAAAGATCCTTGCTCTCGCGCTTCGCGTCGAACGTGTACGCGCTCTTGGAAGTCAACGTCGCCGCGAGCAGATCCGCGGTCGATCGAATCACGTCCACGGCTTCCGCTGCGTGCGTTCCACGCGGGTACCGGCGCAGGTACTCGCCGTAGAGACGGTTGCGCGCATTGAGGTAGCAAACCAGGCGCCCTTCGCACTCGCCGGCCAGCCCGTTCGTGACCGCAAACCACGCGACGTCGTCGCCAGACTCCGTCGATGCCAGCCGCGCGTGGCGCTCCCAGATCGACGCATCCGACATCATCCAGCGGTTCCCGGCCTCGTCCAGCACCAGTTCGGCTTTGTGGACGCCGAGCCAGGATTGATACGGGTCGCGCCGCGATCCGCCGGGAGGAATGGCCGCCAGCGTCGCGGCCATTGCCTGCAGGCGCGAATATTCGAGCCGGCCGCGGCCGTCGGGATCGGTGTACTGCGGCGCAATGCGATCGATGAAGGCGACCAGCTCCGCGGACGCCTGGAAGCCGTCTCCCTTGCGGCCGAGCCGCTCGGCGATGATGCGATCGAACGTGGGCCAGCGCCAGGCGGGATCGATCTTCTTCGTCAGACTTGCCAGGAGCCATCCTTCGCGATCGTCGGCAAGCTTGACTCGAACCCACCTCTTGTCCAGGCCGGGTAGACCGACGTCAGCGACTTCGGTCCCGAGCGGCAGTTGTCCGACCGCCGGGGACGCAGGATCCGGCGACGTGCGCAGCGTGACGTTGGCGGCGGAGGTGATGCGAAGCGTATCGGCGAGGCCCGCGAGCGAAGAGGCGGCCCGGGTGGTGAGCGAAACGGCGGCGACAAGCGCGACGGTCAAAACCGGAACGAGCGGTGGTCGGTAGCGAATCATGTGCGAGACCCCCCTGAGGTCTGACCCGCCCCATTGCAACCGCTGTACCGTGCCGGTTTCGGCGCGAATTGGGGCCGTTTCTGTGGAAACCGCCTGCGGCAGGGATGTTTCTACACGGTCAGGATTCGCGGACATCAAGCCCGGCTTCGCGAAATCAAGCCCGGCTTCATTACGATCGGCGTATGCCCGTCAAGAAAGCCCATGAGTGTTTCCACTGCAAGCAGTGGATCCCCGCCGGCGTGGACCATGACTGCTGGACGACCACCGAAGAGGCGCTGACAAAAGATCTTTCGGAAGACCTCCGCGACGCGTGGGAGCGGATCAGGGAAACGGCGGTCGAATTCGGTGAGCAGCGCATCTATGCGTCACACCACTCGATCATGTTCTCCCGCAAGACCTGCTATTTCTTTGTGCGTCCCAAGCGGTCGGCGCTGGAGGTGATCGTCTTCCTGGATCGCACCGTCCGCTCGCCCCTGATTCGAAAGGCTGAACGCGGCTCGCCGTCGCGCGTCTATCACGTCATTCACGTCGTGCATCGCGATCAGGTGGAACCCCCGTTCACGGATTGGCTCCGCGAGGCGTATGCACTCCAGGATCTTCCGAAGAAACCCGCGGGGCGCGGCGCTCGTCGGCCAAAAGGTCCTGCGTCATCGCGAAGGCGGCCTCGGCGCCTTCAGCGGCCGCGACGATAACCCACTGCACATCGCGAGAGGCATCCCCGGCGACAAACAGGCCGGGGATATTCGTGGACTCGTGACGGCCCGTCCGGACGGTTCCTTTGTTGTTGAACTCACATCCGAGCGATCGAGCCAGGGCCGACGCCTGGTGCTGGCCGGTCGTGAAAAACAACGCGCGCCTGGGAAGCGGATCGCCTGCATCGAAGATCACCCGCTCGAGCCGGCCATGGTGGCCATCCAGGCGCCGCACGCGATCGCGACGGACGATGATGCCGTGGCGCGCGAGTTCGGCGAGTTGATCCTCAGTCATCTCATCCGGGCCGTCGGTGCAGACCGCCAGATCGTGCGTCCACCCGAGCAGCTCGAGCGCGAGCCCGTGTGCGCGTGCGCCTCGTCCGTACACCGCGACAGGCTGGCCGCGGAACTCGAACGCGTCGCAGTACGGACAGTGAAACGCGCTCGTGCCGTACAAGGCGTCCAGGCCTGGAACTGCCGGAACGTTGTCGACGACGCCGGTTGCGATGAGCAGCTTGCGCGAACGGTAGGCGCCACCGCCGGTCACCGTCACTTCGAAACCATCGGCCAGACATCGGGCCCCGGTGACTTGCGCCTTCGCGATGGTGATCGAATCGTACGGCTCCAGCTCCTCACGGCCGATTCGAAGGAACTCCGGCGGACTGATACCCTCGCGGGTGAGATAGCCGTGCATGTGATCCGAGGCCTGGTTGCGCGGCCTGCCGCTGTCGAACAGGATCGCGCTTCGGCAGGCGCGGGCCAGGATGAGCGCGGCGCTCAGTCCCGCGGGGCCGCCTCCGACGATGATGACTTCGGCGTCAAAGCCCACGATCCATTATCGCGTCGCCGCGCTACTATGCGGCATGGATCTCACGCACTTTGTCGAACATCACGGCGGTATTTCCGTCATTCGCGGCGGCGAGACCGTCCGGTCGTGGAATGGCATCAGCTATCAGGCCGGCCTGTCTGCCAAAAATGTGAAGGCGACGCACCTTTCCATGAACGTCGCGACCGTACCGCCCGGCGGCGTAGCGTACGCTCACGTGCATGTGGGATTTGAGGTGATGCTGTTCATCCTCAAGGGGCGCGTTCGTCACGAGTTTGGCGATCGGCTGAGGCAGTCCGTGGAGAACGAAGCCGGCGATTTCATCTACATCGAGCCCGGCGTGCCGCACGAAGTCTTCAACTTGAGCGACACCGAGCCCGTCGTGGCGGTCGTGGCGCGATCGGACGCGGACGAATGGGCGCACATCGCCGCCTACGACCGGGAGACGGGCGTCGTCGGTGAAGTGGTGCCGCAGGACTGATTGACGGGAGCCTGGCCGCGGGTTCTTACGTCTAAGGACCCAGAACCATGGAAAGACTCCTGCACGACCTCAGACTTGGCCTTCGGACCCTCCGCAAGAACCCGGCGTTTGCGGCCGCGGCCATCGCGGCGCTGACGCTCGGGATCGGCGTCAACACCGCCATCTTTTCCGTCGTCAATACCGTGCTGCTGCGGCCGGTGGCCCTGCCCGAGCCCGACCGGCTTGTGTACTTCATGAATGTGACCCCGAACGGGTCAGGCCCGGGCGCCTCGCCCGCGAAATTCAACCACTGGCGCGACCAGTCAAGCGTCATCGAAGACGCGGCCGCGTTCAACACCGGCATCATGAACTACACCGGCGGGAGTTTTCCGGAGCAATGGCGTTCCGGCCGGGTTTCGCAGACGTTTTTCAAACTCATCGGCGCGAAGTTCGAGCGCGGGCACGGTTTCATGCCGGAGCAGGACGTGCCCAGGGGACCGAAGACGGTCGTCCTCAGTTACAACATCTGGCAGACGCGGTTCAACAGCGATCCCGACATTCTCGGCAAGTCCGTTTCGCTCAGTGCCGAACCGTACGAAGTCATCGGCGTGTTGTCACGGGACGTGTCCCTGCGCGACTTCGGGCAGGACCCCGACGTGTGGGTGGCCTTCCAGATCGATCCCAATTCCACCGATCAAGGCAACTATTTCAGCTCGATGGCGCGCCTGAAGCCCGGCGTCTCGATAGAGCAGGCACAGGCTGCCATTCAGGGATCGACAGAAGTCTTCCGCGCCAAGTACCCGAACGCGATCCAGCCGCAGGTCACGTTCAGCGTGATGCCCGTGCGCGACGTGCTCGTCCGTAATGTGCGCCAGTCGCTTGTCGTCATCGCCTGGGCCGTCAGCCTGGTGCTGCTCATTGCGTGCGCCAATGTGGCAAACCTGCTGCTCGCGCGTTCGTCCGGCCGTGGCCGTGAAATCGCCGTCCGGGCGGCACTCGGCGGATCGCGCCCGCGCATCGTTCGTCAGTTGCTGACCGAAAGCGTGCTGCTGGCGTCCATCGGCGGCGTGCTCGGGCTGGGCCTTGGCTTCCTCGGCATTCGCGCACTGTTATCGGTCAATACGGCGGGGCTGCCCCGCATCGGTGTCGACGGCGCGAACGTCGGGATCGACTGGCGCGTGGCCTTGTTCACAGCCGGCATTGCTCTGGGGACAGGGATCCTGTTTGGTTTGCTTCCGGCTCTTCAGGCTTCTCGCGTCGATTTGACGACGTCGCTCAAGGAGAGCAGCGGGCGATCCGGCACCGGCGCCCGTCAGCGCTGGACGCGCGGCGCGCTGGTGGTCAGCGAAGTGGCGCTGGCGATGATCCTGGTCATCGGATCCGCGCTGCTGATCAAAAGCGCCGTCGCCCTCTCGCGCGTGGATCCCGGATTCGATGCGACGAATGTCCTGACGATGAGGATGTCGCTGACAGGGCCGCAGTTCCAGCAGGCGGCCGGCGTCGAACAGATGGTCCGGAACGGCGTCGATCAGCTCGCCGCCCTGCCATTCGTCGAATTGGCCACCGCCACCTGTTGCGTCCCGCTGCAGGGCGGATACGGTCTGCCGTTCAGAGTGAGCGGCCGTCCGCTCAACAATGGGCCCTTTCATGGCGGGGCCGGCTGGATGACCGTCTCGTCCGGCTATTTCGAGGCCTTCCGGATCCCCGTGCGGCGCGGCCGCACCTTCACGAGGAATGACGATGCGGGGGCGTTGCCGGTCGTGGTGGTCAACGAGGCCTTCGTGCGTCAGTACTTCCAGGGCGAAGAGCCGATGGCGCAGCATCTGACCATCGGCAAAGGCGGCATGCGGGAGTTTGCCGCGGAGCCCGAGCGCGAAATCATCGGGATCGTGGGCGATTCACATGATGCAGGACTCAACGCCAGCCCGCAGCCGATCATGTTCATTCCACAGCCGCAGGTGCCCGACGCGGCCAATGCGCTGAACGTCGGCCTGACGCCGATGGCGTGGGTCGTGCGCACGAAGAGCGATCCCGGTCCGTTCACGCGGCAGATTCAGGAACGCCTGCAGCAGGCGACGGGCCTGCCCGTGTCCCAGATCCAGTCGATGAACGACGTCGTGTCCGTGTCCACCTCGAGGTCGCGCTTCAACATGTGGATCATGTCGGTGTTCGGCGGCGCCGCACTGTTGCTCGCGGCCATCGGCATCTACGGGCTGATGGCATATTCGGTGGCGCAGCGCCGGCAGGAAATCGGGATTCGTCTGGCGCTTGGCGCGCAGCTCTCCACGGTGAGGAGAATGGTCATCGTGCAGGGGATGGCCCTGGCGATCGTTGGCGCGGCGGTCGGGATCGCAGCCTCCTTGTGGCTGGCGCGCTTCATGACGGGATTCCTGTTTCAGACCGGCGAGCGCGATCCGCTGATCTTCTCGATCACGCCTGTCGTCCTGCTTGTCGTCGCGCTGGCGGCCGTGTGGCTGCCGGCCTTGCGCGCCAGCCGGGTGGATCCGGTCAAGGCGTTGAGGGCGGAGTAGACCGGGCCCCGGCCACCGGGATTAGGATGGACGCATGATTCGTCTCGCCATTGCGGCCGGGCTTGGCATGGTGGTGTCGATGCCCCAGCCGGCGCCGTCCCCGTTTGTCCCGCGGATGTTCTCTCACAACGGGAAGCTCATGCCGTACCGGATGTTCGCGCCTGAAGGCGCGACGCCGGAGCATCCGCTGCCGCTGATCGTGTGGCTGCACGGGGCGAGCGGCGTGGGCACGGACAACCGCGCGCAGATTGCCGAGGGCGGCAATGACATCGGATCGAGACTGTGGGTGCGGCCGGACATCCAGGCCAAATATCCGGCGTTTGTGATCGCGCCGCAGTCGCCCTCGAGCGAGGTGTGGGGCAGACCCGCGTCGGCGACGCTGACGACCTACGGCCAGCTCGTGATCGATCTGATCGATCAGCTCGCGCGCGCGTATCCCATCGATCGCGATCGCGTGTACGTGCTCGGTCAGTCACGCGGCGGCATCGGCGTGTGGGACTTGATCTCCAAACGGCCGGATGTATTCGCCGCCGCCGTGCCGCTGTGCGCGCAAGGTGATCCGAAGCGAGTGGCGGCCGCGCGCGGCGTCAAGGTCTGGGTCTTCCATGGGGCGAAGGACACGATGCCGGTGGAGAACGCGCGGGAAATGGTCGCGGCGCTCACCGCCGCGGGCGCGAACGTGAAGTACACCGAGTACCCCGATCTCGGCCACGAGATCTGGACCAGGGCGTTTGCTGAGCCGGATTTGCCGGCATGGCTCTTCGCGCAAAGACGGCACGAAGAGGAGTGCGGCGGCAGCTGTCTGCCAGCCCGGTAGTTCAGTTGTCCCGTTATCTCCCGTTGTCCCATCATCCGGCATCCCGTTAACTCGTTATCCCGTCGCCCCGTTCATCCGCTGTAGCACGGCGTCAGCCAGTGCCTGGACGTCTTCAAGTTCGTTGTACACCTGCGCGGAAATGCGGGTCCACAGCCGTCCCCGCGACGCGTGGAGCTGGACTTCGATTGAATGCTGAAACAGGAGCGCGTCGCGCAGCCGGGCGGCGTCCTCAATCGTCGAGCCCGCCGTTTCTGGCAGCGGCACGGTGGCCATGAAGCCGATGTCGGACTCGCGAAACCCGAGCCGCGTGCTCCAGCGATCCGTCAGATACTGCGCGCCGGTCCAGGCCAGCTCGTGATTGTGTTTCCAGACGTGATCGACGCCCAGGCGCGCGAGAAACTCGACACCGGCCGGCGCCGCCAGCCAGGCTGACAGGTCACGCGTGCCGACCCAGTCGAACTCGGCGGTGAATCCCTGATCGAGGCCCCACGAGATCACGGCCGGATGCAGATCGCGCTGTCGATGTGGCGCGGCCCAGAGCACGCCGCAACTTCTCGGTGCGCAGGCCCACTTGTGCAGGTTGGCGCTGTACCAATCGACGCCGAGCGAGGGGAGATTCAACGGCAGCACGCCCGGCGCGTGCGCGGCGTCCACGAGTACCGCGATGTCATGGCGCCGGCACTCCGCCGCCAGTTCCCTCAATGGAAAAACCAGCGCACTTTCGGACGTGATGTGATCGAGCACCGCGATGCGCGTTCTCGGCGTGATCGCGGCGGCGATTGACGCGACGAGCTCGCCTGGATCGAAGCGCGGGTAGGGGACGGCGGCCGTGCGCACGTACGCGCCGCGCTCGCGCGCCACGAACTGCGCGACTTTCGCGGTCGCGCCGTAGTTGTGATCGGTCACCAGGATTTCGTCGCCCGGCTCGAGCGGAAACGATCGAAGCACCGCGTTGACCCCGGTGGTCGCGTTGTCCACGAACACAAGATCATCGCCCCGCGCGCCCATGGCCGCCGCGACGGCATGTGCCGCCTGTCGCACGCGCGAGGGCTTGCCGGTTGGCGCGCCGACCAGGCCGGACTGCGCGCGCAGCACCCCCTGCGACGGACCGCGCTCGACCTCGTCACGGAGTGCCTGCTGAACGTTCAGGACCGGCGTTGGCGTGACGCCGACGGTGCCGTGATTGAGGTAGATGACGTTGCGATCGAGAGGCCAGTCGGAGGAGGGGCGCATACCGCGATAACTGTATCCTTCATCAGCCATCAGCCATCAGCCATCAGCCATCAGCCGCCGGCCGCCGGCCGCCGGCCGCCGGCCGTCGTATCATCGAGACGTATGTCTCGCCTCGCGTCAGTTGCGGCGGCGATTGCGATTGGGCTGACGGTGGCGTGCTCGTCGGCGCTGTCGAACCGATCGCCCAAAGGCCCGACCCTCGACGAGGACATCGACGCCCAGATCGCCAGGGACAATGCGATTGTGTGGGCGCAGCGCCGGCCGCTGGCGTGGGGCGACTTCAAAGGGCCGCCGCCCGCGGAAGCCAGTCCGGTGGCGGCGCAGACACACTACGCGCTTCTCCATGGCGCCGGCTGCACCGGCGACAAGTTCCAGTACCGCGTCGTCGCGGCGTTCGTGCCGGCCGAGTCCTGGGTGCGGCCGTCGATGCTGCGTTCGGCGGCGGAGAGCGCCCGGGCGTTGCGGCACGAGCAGACGCACTTCGACATCACTGAGGTTCACGCGCGGCGCCTGCGGCGTTACTACGCCGAACTCATGGCGCCGTGCCGGATCGCGTCGGGCGATCTTGCAGCAGCCGCCAGCCGCATCGGCCGCGACGAACGTGCCGCGCAGGCGCAATACGACGCGGAAACCGACAACGGCCGGACCGCGGCGCAGCAGGCGCGCTGGGATCGGGATATTGCGGCTCAGCTGACGGCACTGGCTAAATACACAAGATAACGACGTCTCCCCACGACAGGTTGTGGGGCGCGGAAACCGCAGTTTCCGCGCGTCTGTGGAAAGGAGACCCGTCCCCCTCTGTGGAAAACGCGTGTTGACGCCACCTACATGATGTAGTAGTACTTAATACCTACACCGTGTAGGAGTCAGGCGCATGGCGAAACGCGTGCCGGTCAGTGATGCGGAGCTCGAAGTCCTGAAGGTTCTCTGGACCGGCGGCGGGATGACCGTGCGCGATGTGGCCGCGGCCCTGCGCAAACAGCGGCGCAAACTGGCCTACAACACCGTCCTGACCCTGCTGTCGCGCTTGCGCGACAAAGGCTACGTCGAGGCCGATCGCCGCGAGACGGCGCATCTGTTCCGGCCGCTTGTCTCGCGCGAGGGCCTCCTGGGCTCGAGTCTTGCCGCGCTCGCCGATCGCGTCTGCGACGGCACCGCAAGCCCGTTGCTCCTCGCGCTCGTCAAAGATCAGCGCCTGTCGCAGGACGAGATCGCCGAGCTCCGGCGCCTCCTCGACACGCTGGGCACCAGGGACTCGGAGCGACGGACTCAGGATTAGGGACTGAGGACCAGGGACTCGAGAGACACACATGGCCTGGTGGCTGTTTCAGAACCTCGTCGTGACCGCGCTCGTCGCCGGCGTGGTGGCGCTGGTCTGTCGCACGACGCGCGTCGGGCCGGTCGTGCGCCACGCCTTGTGGCTCCTTGTCCTCATCAAGTTCGTCACGCCGCCGGTGCTCGTATGGCCCTGGTCTGCGCCCGATCCGCTGGGCCTTGCGGCACTCGACGCGCGCCAGGCGGCGGCGATCGATCTCGCGGCCGCCGGGATGCCTTCGGTCGCGGGGTCCGCGGTGAGCGCGATCGAGCCAACAGCCGGATTCGTCGAGATCAGCACGCCGGCGGCTCCCGTTGCGCGATCGACCGCCGGCCTCGCCGCAGCAGCATGGCCCTGGCTCATCGCGATCTGGATCGCCGGCAGCGTCTATGTGCTGATGCTGGAGACGGTGAGGCTGGCGCGACTCGCGCGTCAAATCCGCCGTGCTGTTCCAGGCCCTCCCGAAGTTGTCGCGCGCGGTCGTCGACTGGCGCGGGATCTGGGCCTGCGCGCCGTCGATGTCGTCGCGGTGGAAGGGCCGTGCTCGCCTGCGATTTGGTGCGTCGGCCGCCCGCGGTTGCTGTGGCCCGCCGCGCTCTCGGCCGTGGACGCGTGTCTTGACGGCCTGCTCGTGCACGAGCTCGCGCACGTGCAGCGCCGCGATCACCTGGTGGGATGGATCGATCTCGTGGCGGGCGTCATCTGGTGGTGGAACCCGCTGTTCTGGTATGTGCGCTCGGCCCTGCGCGAGCAGGCCGAGCTGGCGTGCGATGCGTGGGTCATTTCGGCGCTGCCGAACGGCCGTCGCGCGTACGCCGAATCGCTCCTTGCTCTGTCCAGCGCGGCGGGGCAACGGAGGTCGCCGGCCCTGGCGGCGGTCATCGGCATCCGCGCCAACAATCGTCGTGTACTCGAGAGGAGACTCGTGATGATCATGCAAGGCCGCGCCCCGCTTCGTTTGTCGATCGCCGGACTCGTTGCGCTCGCCGTCTTCGCCCTGGCCACGTTGCCGGCATGGGCGACCGGGCAGCAGCCGGCAACCACGGCTGTGCTCGTGCCGTCGGCCCAACAGCCGGCGACTCCCGTGCCCGTGACACCGGCCACGCAGCAGCCCCTTCCCGTTGTGAAACCAACGGTGCACGTCCAGCAGACGGCTCCTGTGGTCGTGAAGCCCACGAACGTCCCCGTGGTCGTCACGTCGGGGCAGGCGCCGACGCCGGTCACCGTCGTCCATCAGGTGAAGCCCGGGAACGTGCCCGTGATTGTGAGCAAGCCGATAGTCCCGCTGCATCCGGTCACGCTTCGAGAGACGATGCCGGCTGTCGTGCAAGGCGGGATGGTGCACGTGCTGGGTGGCGGCGCTCTGCCGGCCGACGGCCAGGAGATGCTCAAGAAGTTCGAAGCCGATCGTGACGTGATCCAGCAGGAAGCGGACAAGAAGATCGAGGCGCGCCGCGCGGAGTTCGTGAAGCAGTTGCAGGCGCTGCAGGATCAGTACACCAGGGCCGGCAAGCTGGACGAGGCCGTCGCCATCCGCGACTACATCAAGGCCGGCGCAGGCGCGAACCACGTCACGTGGATCAAGCGCTAGCCGACCAGCCTTCTACGTAAACCTTCGAACACATTTGAAAACGGCTTCGTTTCCGGGCTCAAACCGGCCCGGACGAAGCCGTCGCCCGCCGGTGGTACCGGATTTGCTCGATGTGAACACATGCGTTTTCGCACCGTGCTCGTCGTCTTTGCCGTGATCTCGGCAATCGACGGCGTGCTCGCGATCGTCGCGCCGCAGGCCTTCCTGCATGCGATCTGGCCGGCGCGCCAGATGGCGGACGCGGCGCTGTTCGTGAGCGGATGGGGCGCGTGCCTGCTCGCCTTGAGCGCAATGGCCTGGACCAATCGGAATGCGCAGGACCCGTTCGTGTGCCGGTCGATTTCCCAGTCCCTGTTCGTCTATTTCAGCATTGCCGCCGCCGTGTGGCTGGCCGACGCGCTGTCGATCGGCTGGACGATTCTGAGCGCCGTGACGTTCATCGGCCTCGCGGCATTTGCGACGGCATTTGGGTATCTGCGCGTGCGCCTGTCTTCCATCAGGCGCGTGGCCTAGGAACACGCAGACCGCCGGGCTGAAGCCCCGCGGCTACTTGCCGGCCAGATAATCCACCGCGAGATTCGCCAGCGCGCGCACGCCTGTCGGCAGCGCTTGTTCATCCACAAAAAACCGCGGCGAGTGATTGGCCGGCGCCTGGCCGACCTGGCCGGGCGGCGTGATGCCCAGGAAGAAGAAGAGTCCGGGCGCCTGCCGGCTGAAGAACGTGAAATCCTCCGCGCCGGTGATGAGCTCGGATTCCTTCACCTTGCCCGGCGCGACGCGCTCGAGCGTCGGCAGCATGCGCGCGGTCAGCGCGGGATTGTTAATCACGACCGGCGGGCCTTTGACGATCTTCACGTCCACGGTTGCGCCGGCACCGTCAGCGACGCCTTCGGCGATGCGCTTGATCCGCGCGTGAATGTCCGCCTGCACTTCATCATCGAACGTCCGCACCGTTCCCACGAGCCGCGCGCTGTCCGGAATGATGTTGTTGCGCACGCCTGACTGAAACTGGCCCACCGACACGACCGCCGGCAGTTTCGTGATGTCCACATTGCGGCTGACGATCGTCTGCAGCGCCGTCACGATCTGCGCGCCGACGACGATGGGATCGACCCCGCGCCAGGGCGCGGATCCGTGCGTTTGTTTGCCGGTCACGGTGATGTCGAACTGATCGGCGGCGGCCATGAACGGCCCGCTCCGATAGGTGATCCCGCCCGACGGCACATTTGCGAACACGTGGAGCCCGAAGACGGCGTCGACTTTGGGATTCTGCATCACACCCGAGGCGACCATTTGCTCGGCGCCGGCAGGCCGTTCGTTCATGGGCGCGCCCTCTTCGGCGGGTTGAAAGATGAACTTGACGGAGCCGGGGAGCCGGTCTTTCAGCTGTGTCAGGACCTTCGCCGTCGCGAGCATGATGGCCACGTGCGTGTCGTGGCCGCACGCGTGCATCACGCCGACCTTGTTGCCCTCGTATTCGCCGGTCGCCTTGCTCGCGAATGGCAGATCAACTTCCTCGCGCACCGGCAGGCCGTCCATGTCCGCGCGCAGTGCCACGACCGGACCCGGGCGGCCGCCGGTCAGCACGGCGACGACGCCATTTCGCGCGATGCCGGTTTGCGGGGCCAGCCCGAAACTTCGGAGCTTCTCAGCCACGAACTTCGCCGTCTCGACCTCGCGATTGGACAGCTCAGGGTGCTCGTGGAGAAATCTGCGCCACTGGATCATCTCGGGCTCGACCGCGGCGGTGAGCCGATCGATATCGGCAGCCAGCGGCTGGGCCGATTGCGACCGCAGAACAATCGGGGTCGCGAGCAGGGCCGAGAGCGAAAGCATTCCGATGAGAACTCTTGTCCGCATGAACAGCCTCGATTGCCTGATCCGTGAATCGCGCCCGTGCCTGTCGATCATACCGGCACGGACGAGTCGGTGCACAATGCACTTCGCATGACCCGCGTGACCCGTCTGTCCATCGTCGTCGCCATCGCAGTTCTGACGATCCTTTCGTGGTGGCACCTGGCGCGTCTGAGCCGGGAGATGGCCGCCATGAACGCCGACGCCGAGGCCATGGCCGCGATGGGCATGCCCATGGATGTGCCGTGGTCGTCGGGCGACGTTGCGGCCGCGGTCGGAATGTGGATCGTCATGATGATCGGGATGATGAGCCCGGCGACCCTGCCGGTGCTGTTCGTCGTCGCCAGGTCCGAATCCGCGAGGAACGGCGCGCCGTTACGGACCACGGGGATGTTCGCGGCGGGCTATCTGGCTGTCTGGACATCGTTCAGTGTCGTGGCGGCAGTCCTGCAATGGACGCTGCACGATCTCGCGCTGCTGCCCGCGTCGATGACGCTGGCCTCGGGAATCGGCGGCGTGGTGTTGATTGGCGCCGGGCTCTATCAGTTGACGCCCCTCAAACGCGCGTGCCTTGTGTACTGCAGGAATCCGATGGACGTCCTCATGACGCACTGGCGCGCCGGCCTGGCCGGTGCGTGGCGGATGGGCGCGCACCATGGGTGGCATTGCGTCGGCTGCTGCTGGGCGTTGATGGTGGTGCTGTTCGCCGTGGGCATCATGAACCTGGCGTGGGTCGGGTTCATTGCCGTCTTTGTGCTGCTCGAGAAGATGAACGTGGGCGGGGCGTGGTTGACGCGCGTGGCCGGGGGCCTGCTGATTGCCGGCGGCGTCGTGGAATTGATGCGGGCGTCCGGATTCGGGCTACAGTAAGGGGCATGTCCATGACTCCGGCCAAGTGGAATCTGAAGGGTACCGCGGTGATTGCGTGCAATTGCGACTACGGATGCCCGTGCAATTTCAACGCGCTGCCGTCGAAGGGGTTTTGCGAGGGCAGCTGGACGTGGAACGTCGAACGGGGCGCCGTCGACGGCACGCCGCTCGACGGGCTCAATTTTTCGATCGCCGTGAAATGGCCGGGCGCCATTCACCATGGGAATGGCGAGGGCGTGATTCTGATCGACGAACGCGCCACGGCCGATCAGCGCGAGGCGATTGCGGCGCTCGTCAGCGGGAAGTTCGGCGGCCCCTGGGGCGTCCTGGCCTGGACGTGGCCGAAGGTGCACGGTCCGAATGCCGTCCCCTATCGCGTGACGCTTGACGGCATTCATTCGACCGTGACGGCCGGTGAATCGATGCACCTGGAATCCTCCACGATCAAGAACCCGGTCACCGGCGCGGAAGTGCATCCCGGCATGGTTCTCCCCGAAGGTCTCGTCGTCAAACGCGCCGATCTCGGCGCGTCCAAAGTGTTCACGGTGTCCGACGCCATCGCCTTCGATCACACCGGCCAATACAGCGCCGTCGGTCCGTTCGATTACGCCTGGCCGTAGCGCTTCGGCAGTAACGAACTCGAAGGGCAACGTCTACATCTACCACCGCGCCAATGAGACGCGGCTGTTCGAGTACACGCGGGCAGGGATGTTCGTGCGGGAGATCGGTCGAGGGAATCGGGAAGTTCGGCATGCCGAATTCGATCGACTGCCGCAACGAGAACGAACTGTTGATTGGAGAGATGACGAACTGGCGCGTGCAGAAGGTGACGATTAACCGGAAATGAAGCCCTTGCGCGCACGGATCGTGTAGGTGCCCTTCTTGACCCGGACTTCGATGTCATGCCACCGGCCATCCCTGGGCGCCGATGTGCTGTAGCCGAGAAAATACTGACGGCTGAGCTCGTTGGCGATGCCGGCCGTGGCCGGATCCAGATCGCGGGCCGAGACGATCACCTCTGTCCGGCCGCCGCTGTCGTCCGTGATCAATCGCAGAGCGTCCACGTTGAGCCGCTCACCGCCCATGTGCGGACCGGGTGAAGGCCGGCCGCCCGACGGTGCATTGGCTTTCGGGGGAGTCCGGATCACCGGGGCGCCCGGAAAAGCAGCGGGCACCGGCACGGACGGAGGCGCCGAGCTCGGCGCGCTGGTACTCGCGGTCGCGTAGGATTTCGACGGCGATCCCGACGCGTCGATGCCGATGGCATAGACGAGCACTTCCGTCTGTCGAATCTGCTGGCGCAGCGCATTCACGTCCGTGTGGCTGGACGTATCGTTGCCGTCTGAAATCACGACCAGCGCCTTCTTCCGGCGCGTCGCGGCCTGGAACATCGGAATGGCCTCGGCAACGGTGTCGTACATGGCCGTGCCGCCGCCCACGTTGATCGATCCAAGCGCCTTGCCGACCCCCCGGCGATCTTCCGTCCATCCACGAACGAGCTGCGGCCGCGATTCGAAGCGGTACAGAAATACCTCGTCCTGTTCGCCCAGGAGATCGTACAGGAAGCGATTGACGGCGCTCTGCGCCGCGGCAATGCGCTCGCCGTTCATGCTGCCGCTGGTATCGAGCGCAATGCCCAGGCTGACCGGCACGCGCTCGGACTCGAACTGCGAGATCTGCTGCAGCTTTCCGTCTTCGTACAACTCGAAATCATCGAGCGTGAGGCCGGACACAAAATGCCCTTGCGCGTCGGTCACGGTCGCCGTGACGTTGATCAGATTGACGCTGCTGCGGAACGTGAAGCCCTGGCCGGTGGGCCGCTCCTGTCCTGTCGCCGACATCGACGCGGCCGCCAGAACACTCGCGGCTGCGACAAAACCGAGCTTTCTCAAAAGGGGCCTGACCCCGGGGCGCGCGCTCATGGACAGCTCCGCAGCTTAGCCGTTCTTTCGTGCCGTGACGACCTGTGTCGAGGCAGGCGCCGGCTGGACGGCGTCGCCCGTGGTGTTCTCCGGCAGCGCTCCCCGCCGATCCACGTGTTGCACCGCGGCGCCGTCGTCGTGCTGGAAGCTGACGCGGTACTTTGTCACCGTCGCGGACGCCGGAACGCGCACGACGAAGCTGGATTCTCCGCCGGGGGAGAGAACGCCGGTGTCGATTGATGCGCGCGAGCTGTTGATGAACTTGCCTTCCGCGTCGAACAGATACACGACGGCCTGCACGCCCCGCAGCGACACGCTCGTCGTCGGATTCTGCACCAGCCCGGTGACGACGAAGTTGCCGCCGTCGGTGGCGTATCGCAGTGACAGCAGTTCGATCGGCAGCGCCGCGGCCGCCGTCACGTTCGCGTCATGACGGGCGATCGCGCGGGTGATGACGCCGGACGAGATCAGGTAGAACGTGCCGCCGCCGAGCGCCATGATCACCGCGACCGCCGCCACCCAGGTCCAGCGGCGGCTCGGCGTGGGCGGAATCGCGGCTTCGAAGAGATCGTGATCGGAGACTGGACCGGCTGAAATTGGGGACGTACCTGTTTTCCACAGGTGATTGTTCGCGGGCCTGTCGAAAACAGGCACGTCCACAGCCGCGGCGTCTCCAAGATCGAGGTTCCCCAATGCCAGATCTCCAGCTTCAGCACTCGCGCGGGCCGGCGCCAAATCGGCGACCGGCTGCGAACGCGGCATCATCGTGCCGACTGGAAGCGTCGGTTCGTCGCGCAACGCGAGGTCCCATGACGTTTCGAATTCGTCCTGTTCGATTTCGCGCGGTGGCGGCGGCGCGGACCGCCGCGGGACTGGGTACGGCACAGGCGCCGTTAGCGCCGAACGTTCGACAGCAGCCGCCGGCTCAGCGGCAAGCGCCTGCAAGGCTTCGATGCGCGACGACGTGCGCGTGCGGCTTTCGCGCAGCAACTTGGCCGCAATCACGGTCATCAGGACGGCGAACAGCAGGGAAAGAACGGTCGCGGCGATCAAAACGTCGGGCATTGCCTACCTCATCTTGAATTCGACCGAGACGTCCACGACCACGTCCACCGCGGAGCCGTGGCGGCGCGCCGGACTGAATTTCCACTGGCGAACAGCCTCGATGGCCTTCTGTTCGAGTCCAGCGCCAAGCGACCGTCGCACGCGCACATCGCCGACCGAACCGTCGTGCCGCACGACAATCTCCAGCACCACGTCGCCCTCAATCGCCCGCCGGCGCGCTTCGTCCGTGTAGCTCGCTTTCACTTCGCGAACGAGCGTGGGCGGATCGATGCCCGAGCCTGGTTGATACGGCCCGCCGCCTGTGCCGCCTCCAGACCCTGGTCCGATGCCTCCGCCCGTTCCCTCACCGAGGCCCACCCCGGCGCCCGACCCAACTCCACCGCCGGTGCCCTTGCCCTGACTTGGCGCACTCGGCAACCGGTCGACCGGTAATCCCATCGTCTCGACCGGATCGGCGGCGATGGGTCTGACCGGCGCCTGCACGGCCGGGGGCGGAGTGGGGACGGGCTTGGGCGTGACGACAGGAACGGGCTCGGTCCGAACTTCGGGCGCGGGGGTCGGCGTCGGCCGTGGCGGCGCCGGAAGCGGTCTGGGTGTCGGGACCGGGCTCGAGGTCTTCTTTTTTGGCGCCGGTGCCTTTTTCTGCGCCGGTGGGGGAGGCAGGGGATCCAGAAACCCACCCCCGCCGCCGCCCCCGCCTGGGCCGGGCGACATCAGATAGACAAGCTTCACGGGCTCGGTCTCTGGCTTTTCGACGGTGTCGTCGGTGGACGTCGGCTGGAGTAGTCCGAGCGTGGTGAGAAGCAGCAGCACGCCAACAACAACGGCGTAGAACAGGCCTGCCGCGGCCAGCCGTGCGGCGCCTTTTCCTTTCGAGTCAGGCGTTTGCGGAAATGGCGTACGTTCTCTGTAAAGCCCTTCGACTCCGCCCAGTACGCGCACAAGATGCGCGGCATCGGCGGCCGACACGAGGTGGCCATAGACTACGGCCTGGCCCAGACCCACCAGCCGCCAGACGTCCTCGACCGGAACGCCCGCTGCCTGGGCGACCTCTTCGATGGAAAAGGTCTCAGCCGGCGGTGAGTCATCCGCCGGATTCGCGTCGAAGATGCGCATGGATGGAACTGCTGATCAGAATATCGGCCGCGCCCTCTTACGTCTTTGTACCCGTGATGCCAAAAAACGACATCCTTCCTTAAAATGTCGCGTGCCCCGATATCTATTAGTCGCGTTTGCAGGGCTGGCGGTTTGGGCTGCCACGGCCGGTGCGGCGGGTGACCCTCCGATCCTGGTCGTTCGCCTGACGTCACACGTCTCAACGGCCGATTCCAAAGCGGGCGACAAGATCGCCGGCGTCAACGTGACGTCGCTCGTGAGTGGCGGCAAGACGATCGCGACGCCCGGCTGCACCATGCCTGGCATCGTGCTCAAGAGTCTTCGTCCCAAGGGCGTCAATGAGCGCGAAGTGATGGCGTTCGAATTCACGACGATCGTCGATGCCGACAAGGTGTCCCACACGATCAAGACGAAATTGATTGACGTGGACAACGCGCGCGAAACCGTCAACCAGGACGGCGACGTGCTGGGCGTCGCGCCTGTGGACAAGAAGCCTGAGAACCCTTCCGACGTGCTCAAGACTGCCGCCAATGGCGGTCAGATCATGCGCGCGCTCGTTTCGAAGGTGATCGGACGCGTGCCGCCCCAGATCGACTACAAGGCGGGGGCCGAATTGATCTTCCGCGTGACCGAGTTGCCGGCAGAGAAGTCCATCATGTGCAGGACCGTCCCGCCAGAGCTGGCGCAGAACAAGGAGCTGACCGCGCTGGTCAACGGGCAGCCGCTGCACTCATTGACCCCGGATGACGCCAGCCCGTCGGACGTCACAAACCTGCTGTTCGTGGGCCCGCTCGATTGGCTGCAGGGAGCTTTTTCGGCTGCCGGCTGGGTCACGGCCGAGGCGATCGGCGCGACGAGCAGCGCCAAGACCTTCCTGGCGACAATCGCCGGCGAAGGCTACGCCGAAGCTCCGGTCTCAGTCCAGCACATCAATGGACGCTCGCCGGACGCGGTCTTTCAGAAACAGCTCAATACGTTCGCCGAGCGGCACCACGTGCGCATCTGGCAGACCGACAAGACGTTCGCCGATCAGCAGGTCTGGATCGCGGCGGCGACGCATGACAACGCCATCGTGGCGGCGAAGGACGTGAAACTGTTTACGCACAGCATCGATCCGGATATCGACGAGGAGCGGCTCAAGATTGTGGACGATTTGTCGTTCGCCGGCGCGGTCGCCTCGCACACGCTCGTCCCGCGGCCCAAGGCGCCCCGCGAATCGGAGAATTCCACGGGGATCACCGTGCGCACGGACGGCAAGATGGCGGTGATCGTGCTGCAAAAAGCGCCAAAAAAATAGCGATCGGCTGGCAGGCAAGAACCCCGGGGCGCCTGTGCCTCCAACCTGCCGCCTGCAACCTGAAACCTGCAGTCTGAAACCTGCTGCCTGCGCTGTGAGAGCCGTGCGCCATAATACTGGTGCAGCCGATAGTCAGTCCTGAGTTTCCTGGACGGCCCACCACATGAAACAGCGCGTGCTGATGACCGCACTGGCGGTGCTCCTTGCGGCGACGCCCGTGCTGGCCGGCGTGCAGTCCGCCGGATTCAAGGTGACCACCACGGCGGAGAAAGGCGCCCTGCGCCTGCCCGGCGTAGCCGTCGCCATTCTGGATTCGCAGGGTAAACAGGTGGCGACCCTGGACTCAGGAGAGGAGGGACAACTCTCCGTGCCGTCGCTTCCGGTTGGCCGGTACACCATCGTCGCGAAGCTCAGCGGCTTCCGTGAAGTCAGGCGAATCATCGACGTGAGGCCCGGCGCGATGCCGGAGTTGAATCTCGATCTCGAGGCGGAACTCAACGAGACCGTGTCGGTCGTCGTCAAGGAAGCGGACGCGGGATTTGCGTCGAGCCTGGCCTCGCGCGAAGTGCTCGGTGCCAGGACCGCCGAGCAGCTTCCGATCGGCGGCGAGTCGATCCAGGCGGCGCTGCGGGTGATTTCGAGCGTGACGAGCCAGACGGCCGGCGTCCGGATCAAAGGCGGCCGCGCGGACCAGACGAGTTTGCAGCTCGGCCCCGTGTCGGTGAACGACCCGACGGGCGGCGCGGGCCTGTTTCGGCTTCCGGTGGACGCCATCGACGGCATCGACGTAATGCCGAATCCGTACGACGCTGAATACGGGGGATTTTCGTCCGGCCTCGTCGTCGTTCGCCCGCGCACGCCGCCGGACAAATGGACAATCATCCCGAACGGATGGCCGTCATTCCTGACGACGCGTGAGAATCCGTTTCATCCGATCGCGCTCAGGGAATTCACGCCGCGCGTCGTGTTCGGTGGACCGGTCCGGCCGGGCGTGTCCCTCATGGTGAGCGCGCTGGCGCGATATTCGTCCGAACAGGTGTGGAGCCGGCCGATCACGGAGCGCCGCAACACGACCAGCGGCAGCCTGTTTACGCGGCTGGACGCGCGCGCGAGCGAGCGGCATCAGCTCAGCGCGACGTTCGGGTGGTTCCCCGCCGACACCGAACAGGCGGATCTCAACACGTTCATCGGGCCCGAGGCGAGCGTGAATCAGCAGCAGCGGGCCATCACCAGCGCGCTTGCCGACACGTTCCAGATCCGGCCGGGGATCGCGCTCGAAGGCACGCTCGCCGTCCAGCACTTCAGTTCGGGTTCACGTGGCCGGGGCACGGCGACGATGGTCGTCACGCCTGATGAGATCCTCGGCAACTTCTACAACGACCAGGATCGCCAGGCCACGACGGTGCAGCTCCGCGAGGTCTTTTCGGCCGTGTCCAAAGGTTCGCTCGGCCAGCACCTGTTCAAGGCTGGCATCGACGCGGTCTATACCGACTACGCCGAAACTAACACCAACCGCCCGATCGAAGTGCGTCGGATGGATGGAACGCTCGCAGAGGTCGTCGCGTTCGATGCCCTCAGCCGGCGGCAGTCGCGGACCACCGACGCTGCCGCGTTCGTCGGGGACTGGTGGCAGGTGCATCCGCGCCTGCTGCTCGAGGGCGGCACGCGTCTCGAGTACAGCGGCGCTTTTGAGGCGATGACGTTTGCGCCGCGCGCGGCGGCAACGTTCGCGCTGCGGACGGACGGGACGGCGGCCTTGAGAGGCGGGATCGGCATTTTCCCCGACCGCCTTCCTTCAGCGGTCGATGCCTTCGGCCAGCTTGGTGCGCGGACCGAGACGCGGTATGCCGCTGACGGCGTGACACCACTCGGCCCGCCGATTGTGCTCTTCCACGCACTCGACGCGGACCTGAAGACGCCGCGCAGCCAGACCTGGAACCTCGAATACGATCAGCATCTGACGCGGCGATTGTCCGTGCGCGCCAATTATCTGGAGCGGCGCGGCTCGAACGAGCTCATCGTCAACCCCACGGACCAGGCGCTGCTGCTGTCGACGAGTGGGCGATCGTTGTACCGCGAGGCGGAATTTGCCGCGCGGTATACGCATGAAGGCGTCATCGATCTCTCCGCGTCGTACACGCGGTCCCGATCCGAAGGGAATCTGAACGGCTACGCCCTGTTCTACGGCCTCAAGCCGAACCCATTCGTGCGTCCCGACGTCTACGCGCCGGCCGACGTGAATGCGCCGAACCGTTTTCTGATGTGGACGACCATCACGGCCGTGCCGGACTGGCTCTTCGGCGTGGTGGGATCGGTGCGCAACGGTTTTCCGTATTCAGCCGTGAACGAGTATCTCGACTATGTCGGCCCCAGAAACGACGGGCTCGCGTTTCCGACGGCCGTCTCGGTGGATTTCTCGGTGGAGTGGCACGTGAAGTTCGACAGGCTGGCACGCAAGCTCGGGCCGCTCGGCACGCTCCGGCCGTGGATCGGGTTCACGCTGTTCAATGCGCTCAATGCGAATCTGCCGATCGATGTGCAGTCGAATCTGGGATCCGGGAACTTCGGGACGTTTTACAACTCGCCGCAGCGGCAGTTCCGCATCAGCCTGCGATTCAGGCGGTAATTCACCTTGTAGCCATGCAGGGCCGTGCAGGCAGTCCGCTCGGCGGCTGCCTGCGGCGGCCGTCAGCCTTTCGTCTCTGCCTTGGACCACGAATCCTTCAGCGTCACCGTGCGATTGAAGACGGGAGTGTCCGGCTTCGAGTCCGCGTCCACACAGAAATACCCGAGCCGCTCGAATTGGAATCGCGCGCCAGCTCTGGCCTCTGCCAGTGACGGTTCCAGCTTTGCGTCCGTGATTGCTTCGAGCGACGCCGGATTCATCTGTGTGAGGAAATCGGTATCGCCGGCGCCCGGGTTTTCGACGGTGAACAGCCGATCGTAGAGGCGCACCTGCGCGTCGATCGCGTGGGAGGCCGATACCCAATGCAGCGTGCCCTTGACCTTTCGGCCGTCCGGGGCGTCGCCGCCTTTGGTGGCCGGGTCGTAGGTGCAGCGGAGTTCCGTCACGTGGCCATCGGCGTCCTTGACGACTGACTGGCACGTGACGAGATAGGCGTTGCGCAACCGCACTTCCCGGCCTGGCGCGAGCCGGAAAAACTTCTTCGGCGGCGCTTCCATGAAGTCATCGCGCTCGATGTAGATCTCGCGCGAGAACGGCACCTGACGCGTGCCCATTCCGGCGTCGTCGGGGTGATTGGCGAGCGTGAAATGCTCCACGCGATCGTCGGGATAGTTCTCGATCACCAGTTTCAGCGGCCGCAACACGCCCATGGCGCGAGGCGCGCGCGCGTTGAGATCCTCGCGCACGCAGAATTCCAGGAGGCCGACGTCAATCACGTTCTCCCGCTTGGCCACGCCCACTTCATCGGCAAAACGGCGGATCGCTTCCGGCGTGTAGCCGCGCCGCCGCATGCCGGAAATCGTGGGCATGCGCGGATCGTCCCAGCCGCTGACGTGCTGTTCATTGACCAGTTGCAGGAGCTTGCGCTTGCTCATGACCGTGTAGGTCAGGTTCAGCCGCGCGAACTCAATCTGCTGCGGCTGACCGGGCAGGGGCAGGTTGTTGATCAGCCAATCGTACAGCGGCCGGTGATCTTCGAACTCGAGGGTGCAGATCGAATGCGTGATGCGTTCAATCGCGTCCGAGATCGGATGCGCATAGTCGTACATCGGGTAGATGCACCAGGCGTCGCCCGTTCGGTGGTGGTGCGCGCGACGGATTCGGTAGAGCACCGGGTCGCGCATGTTGATGTTCGGCGACGCCATGTCAATTCTGGCGCGCAGGACTTTCGCCCCGTCGGGAAATTCGCCGGCGCGCATGCGACGGAACAGGTCCAGGTTGACGTCAATGCCGCGGTCACGGAACGGGCTGTTGCGCCCGGGTTCTTTCAGCGTGCCGCGCGCCTCCCGCATCTCGTCAGCCGTCGAGTCATCCACGAACGCGAGGCCGCGCCGGATGAGCATTTCCGCGCATTCATAGAGCTGCTCGAAGTAATCCGACGCGTAGTACAGCCGGTCATCCCACGAGAAGCCCAGCCACCGCACGTCGTCCTGGATCGAATCGACATATTCGGTGTCTTCGGTCACCGGATTCGTGTCGTCAAAGCGCAGGTTACACGTGCCGGCAAAGTCCCGGGCCACACCGAAGTTCAGGCAGATCGACTTGGCATGACCGATATGCAGGTACCCGTTCGGCTCGGGAGGAAACCGCGTGGCGACACGACCGCCGTGCTTGCCGCTCGCTTGGTCCGCCTTGACGATCTCGCGGATGAAGTCGGAGCGGAGCTCGGATGAGACAGCTGACATCGCAGCCAATTCTGACAGAACCCGGCCGTTCGCGTCGTGCCCGTCGGGCCCGTGGTTCGCGTCATACCTGTCGTACCCGTCGTACCCGTCGTACCTGTCGTACCTGTCGTACCTGTCGTACCTGTCGTACCTGTCGTACCCGTCGTACCTGTCGTACCCGTCGTACCTCTCGTACCTGTCGTACCCGTCGTACCTGTCGTACCCGTCCGCTATGCTCTACTTATGCCCCCCACACCTCAAAGCTACGCTCGTCATCGCCGGAATCGCCCGGTCTACTGGTTTGTCTATGTCGTCTTTGCAGCCGACCTCGTGTGGGCGAGCTGCCGGTTTGTCGAAGCGCCGTCGGTCGGGCTCGCGCTCGCCATGCTGACGGCGATTGCGCTCATCGTGCTCGCGCTCTACGCGCGCGTGTTCGCGCTCACGGTTCAGGATCGTGTCATCCGGCTCGAGATGCGGCTGCGGCTGAAGGAGCTGCTGCCGGCTGCGTTACAGCCGCGCATCCGCGAGCTGAGCAGGGGCCAACTCGTGGCGCTCCGCTTTGCCAGCGATGCCGAGCTTCCGGAACTGACCGAAAAGGTCCTGCGCGACAACGTGCACGATCGAGGCGCCATCAAGCGGATGATCAAACAGTGGGAGGCGGATCATCTCCGGGCGTGAGGGTGCGGCAGCCGGGCCTGGCGAAATAGAAACCGAACCCATCTCCGCAAGTACGGCAGGACTGCGTGACGGTCTGACGATCCTACCTGCCTGTGCCGACGACCTTTTCAATCTCAGCGATCGTTCGCGGCGCCTTTGCCGATAACCGTACCGGGCCTATTTCCGTCATGAGGAACGAATCTTCGATGCGGACACCGATGTCCTTGTACTTGGCCAGCGCTGACCGGACCTTCGGGACGAACGCACTCATTTCAGCACTGCGTTCGGGCGCAAGGTTCTGCGTGGCGACCGCGGCTTCGCGAATGTACAAACCAGGCTCAATCACGAATGCCGAACCGGGCACCAGCGTCTGGCCAAGCGGATCGTGGACGTCGATGCCAATGCCGTGCGTCGGGCCATGGGGGAACCACAGGGCGATCTGCCGGTCTTGCGCCGGACCAGGTGTCGCCTCCGTAATCAGGCCAAGTTTCAGCAGCCCTTCAGCGAAGACAGCCTGGCACGCCTGGCGGATGGCCGTAGACGGCGCCCCCGGTTTGGCGGCCGCGATGCCCGCATCCTGGGCGCGCAGCACGAGCTCGTAGATGTCGCGTTGAGCGGGCGTGAACTTGCCATTCACCGGATAAGTCCGCGTAATGTCGCCGGTGAGCCCCTGATAATTACCCGCCGCGTCGACCAGCAGGAGGTCTCCATTCTGCATCTGGCGCGTCGACGCCTGGTAGTGCAGTGTTGTCGCATTCGGCCCACTGCCGACGATCGACGGATAGCCCCACGACATGGCGCCGTTCTTCAGGTACCAGAATTCGATCGCCGCTTCGACTTCGTACTCCCAGCGTCCGGGTCTCGCCGCTTTCATGCCCTCGAGGTGCGCTTCGGCGGAGATTTCGACGCTTCGCGTGAGCAACTTCTGTTCGTACGGCGTCTTCACCTGGCGGAGCGTGGTCACGATCGACGATGCGTTGAATGGCGTGATGGCCGGGTACTTCGCGGCCATTTCCGCCGCCCACGCCGCTTTCGATCCAGGGATCGGCGGCTGCGGTGCCGCCCCTGCCCCTGCGCCACGGCCTCCGGCGGGCGCGGGGCCAACCCGCTCGAAGATCCCCAGTCGCGCTTTCCCCGCCTTGATCGCGTCCGACACTGCGCTGAATTCACCGGTTGTCACCTCCGGCATCGCCGGAGTGCCGCCAAGCAGGCCGTCAATGAACGGTTGAAATTGCGCGATGGGATAAACGGCGGTGATGCCGCTTTGCGCAGTGACCTCGCCCGGCGTCAGGATATGCCCGGTCCACAGTTCCTGATTCGGATTGCTCGGAGACGTGAACAGAATTTCCTTCTTCGACTTCGCACCGGGAATCAGCACCAGCACGCTGTCCTGCTGCGTGATGCCCGACAGGTAGAACATGTTGCTCTCCTGCCGGTACTCGTAGTCCACGTCCGTCGAGTAGACCTTCGGTGTTGCGCTCCATGCAATCAGGATCGACTCTGGACCGAGCGCAGCCATCGCCTTCGCGCGTCGCTGGGCGAGATCGGTGCGGAGAGCCTCGGCGCCGCCGTAGGCCGGAATCTGGCTGGAGACTGAGACGGCAAACGTCAAGACAGCAGCGCAGCAGGCGATGAGCGTACGTGTCATCGAGGACCTCAAGGTGGATACGATCACCGCAACACTATTGCAGAGAAGGGGCCACCTGGGGAACTCGGTCCGGACCGAGTCCTCACGGTGGCGCAGGGCCGGCCTGCCTGTCATCGTCGCGCCAGGCCGGCGAAGCCCAGCGCCGACTCTCATAGCTGTTATGGGCCTGACACCGCAGTGAAAGGTTGGCGACGTCCGTGGGGCCGCCGTCTGCGAAAGGAACGATGTGATGGAATTCCAGCCGTCCGGTTTCGCGGCAACGTCCCTGCGATCCGACGAATGCACATTGGCCCTGATCGCGCTTCCACACCGTTCGTCTGACGTCCGCCGGGATGTAGCGTGAAGGGATTCTTCGGCTGCGCGGCGGCCGGCGGTTTCTCGGGTCCCGAACCTTCGCCGTCTTCGCCCGTTCGAGCTGCTCGACCAGCAGAGTCAACGCGCGTTCGATGACCGCCGCGGGGTCGCCGTTTGGAAGCGAGTGCCGCAGCAGGTCCTGCGCTTTGCGGAGCTTCGCGTGCGCGTCGGCTGTGATCGTGACTTTCAGCGTGTAACGGTCAGCAGCCGAGGGTGCGATGACGGCACCGACCCGGCTGGCCGGAGGGGTGTCCGCCGCAACTTCAGCGTCTGTCCCTGCTGCTGCCACCGCGGTGTCCGTCATGGCGCCTGGTAACTCGTTCGTTTGTCGCGTGTCCACCAGCCGTCGCACCAGGGTCTTCGCGGCTGGTCGCGGCGACAGGCACGCGACTTGATACTCCACCTCACGTTTGCTCTTGTGACGTGCGGCAGCAAGGAGCGACCGATGATTCTCCGGCGTCAGGCGGGCTCCCAGCAGGGACGCGTTTGTCAGTGTGAGTTCACCGCTCGCCACCAGTTCGAGAATAATCGGAAACTTCCGGGATAACCGCGCGACCTCGATTCGGTGATAAGCCGCGTGTTCCGACAGGTGCAGTACCTGCGTGCAGTAGGTGAACAGTGAGGAGCACCCCTCTCCGAGATAGAGCCGGCGCTCGTCGAGTTCACCTAGCAGTAGAAGCAATTCCCTGGCTGATTGCCGTTCGGCGTGCACGGCTTGCTTCGTGGAACGCAGGAGCTCGAGGTCCGACAAACGATGAATCTGGTTGGCAGTCATGATCTGGGACCGGCGTCGCGAGCCGCTTGCCGCGTCAATGTCACTTTCAATCCATCAACCATCACGCGCTCCTTTCGTCTTGACGACGACGATGGCATCGTCTTGGGGCGCGAATCAATGGGCAAGATTTGCGATCTTATGGGAGCGGATGTGGCAAATTTTGCGTACGTCTTAACGCGTTGTTGCTCGTCCTCGACGCGAGAGTCGAGCCGCACGAAACTCGCGCCACCGAACTCGGTCTGGACCGAGTTCGGGAGCTCCATCAGGATGAGCCGCAGTTGGACTCGATGTCATAATCCCCCGGCACGTCAGATCCCGTGGACCAACAAGTCCTGATAATCGGCGCCGGTCCTGCCGGCGCGGTCGCTGCAAAATTGCTCGCGGACTGGGGCCACCGTGTTCTCGTGGTGCAGCGACCCGGCGGCGACCCCGAGCGCCTGGGCGAATCGATCCCGCCGAGCGCGAACAAGCTCTTGGCTGAAATCGGTGCGTCGGACGCCGTCAGTGAAGCGGGATTCCTGCCGTGGCGAGGCAACACGGTCTGGTGGGCCGATGAGCCCGCGCGTGTTGAGACGTTTGCCGACCAAGCGTCCGGATACCAGGTGTTGCGCCGCGACTTCGATAGCGTGCTGCGCCGACTCGCGGTCCACGCCGGCGCGGAGATCCGCGAAGGTCGGGTGACGGACGCGGACGTTGCGAGCGCCCCGATCGTGATCGACGCGTCCGGTCGATCGGGTGTCCTCGCGCGCCGCCGGCGACTGCGCGTTGAGGGCGCGGGACCGCGAACGATCGCCGTGACTGGTACGTGGCGCAGCGCCGGAGATTGGCCGGGCGTTGATGATGCCTCGCACACACTTGTCGCGTCGTACACGGACGGTTGGGCCTGGTCGGTGCCGACTGGACCGGGACTGCGGCAGGTTTCGGTCATGATCGATCCGGCGCGCACAAGTCTGGCGCGCGGCGGTGCTTCGCGTGAGGTCTATCTGGCCGAGGTCGCCAAGGCTCGGCCCTTCACGTCGATGCTCGCGGGTGCCGGCCTCGTCGATGGCCCCTGGGGGGCCGATGCATCGGTGTACTCGGCGCAACGCTACGCGGGGGCTGGCTTCGTGCTCGTCGGTGACGCGGGATCGGCCATCGATCCGTTGTCGTCATTCGGCGTCAAAAAGGCGCTGGCCTCGGCCTGGCTGGCGGCGATCGTGGTGCACACAGCGCTGTCAAAGCCGGCGATGGCTGACCATGCGCTCGCGTTCTACGATCGGCGCGAGCAGGATGTTTTCGCCGCCGCCCAGCGGCAAGCCGCCCGGTTTGCCGGTGATGCAGCTGCGCGTCTCGCAAGTCCGTACTGGACAACCCGCGCGGACTCGATGGTCGATGCCGGCATAGAGCCGGACGTAGGCGCTTTGGTTGCCGACGCCAATGTGCAGCGAGCATTCGCCGATTTGCGCGAGCGTCCATCGATCAGGCTGACAACGGGCCGTGACGTCCGAGTCGAACCGCGCGCCGCAGTTCGCGGACACGAAATCGTCATGGAACCGCAGATCGTTGCCCCCACTTGGCCGCATGGAATCCGGTATCTCCGCAATGTGGACCTGGTCCAGTTGCTGGATATGGCGCCGCGGCATAACGACGTTGGTGACGTTTGCGCCGCGGTCCTGCGGTCAACGTCCGGCGCCGCGTTGCCCGATATCCTGGGCGCCTTGTCGGTGCTGGTGGCGACTGGGACACTGCGGCATCGGCAGCCTTGAAGCAGCGAACCAGCCTCGCGTGGCCCGCGTAATGTGATACAACGACGTCCTTGCTTATGAAGCGAGCGCTTGGGGTGGCAGTGCTGGCGTTTTGCGCAGTGGGAATCTGGCGCGTTGACGCGGCCAGCCCCGCTGAAGCCGCGAACGAAGCGCGCGACTGGCGGACGAAGGCTCGCCTTTCCGAGGCCGCGAACGAAGCGAGCGGCTGGCGAAGGCAGGGGCAGCAGACAGCCCCGCCACCGGCGACGCAAACTCCGGCCACGCCCGTTCTCTCCAAGCCGGATACCGACGAAGGCACGCCGATCGAAAACCAGACGGTGCTTTCCGTCTGCGGCGACTGCCACAAGATCGACAGTAAAAACCGGATGTCGCGCATCTCGTACCGCCGGACGACCCCGGAGGGTTGGCAGGAAACGATTCGACGGATGGTGACGCTGAACAAGGCGATGATCGATCCGGCGGAAGCGCGAACGATCGTCAAGTACTTATCGGACAACCTCGGCCTCGCGCCGGAAGAAGCGAAGCCTGGGGCATTCGAGTCCGAGCGGCGGCTGATTGACTACACGTACACCGCGAACGCCGACACGGCCGGTGTGTGCTCGAGCTGTCATTCAATGGGCCGAGTCATTCTCCAGCGGCGGACTGGCGAGGATTGGGACCTGCTCGTCGCGATGCATCGCGGCTGGTATCCGCTTGTCGATGGGCAGGTGTTCCGCCGGTTCGGTCCGCCGAGCACGACGCCCGGGCCCGACGGGCGGCCGCCGGACAATCGTCATCCCATGGATAAGGCGCTGGCGCACCTCAAGTCAGCGTTTCCGCTGAAGACGCCCGAATGGTCGGCGTGGTCAGCCACGAGGAGGAGTCCACGGATCGACGGTACCTGGGCGCTAACGGGCTACGAGTCTGGCGAAGGGCCGGTCGCCGGCCGCGTGAAGATTTCGGCCGGGTCCTCACCGGACGAGTTCACGACTGACGTCTCCTTCACCTATCTCAGGAGCGGCCGCACGGTCTCGCGAACGGGACGATCGGTGGTCTACACCGGCTTCCAGTGGCGAGGGCGCACCACGGTTGGCGCCGACGACAGCACGTCGTTGCGTGAGGTGATGTTCGTCGATCGTGACTGGCAATCGATATCCGGCCGCTGGTTCGCCGGCGCGTACGACGAGCTCGGCATGGACGTCACGCTCACACGTGTCGGACGCGAACCCATCGTCGCCAACCTTGACAAGAAGGCGTTGAAGCGCGGCGTGACTGGTCAAACGCTGCGCATCTTCGGCGAGAATCTGCCGTCGACGTCGGCGACAGCGGATTTCGATCTCGGTCCCGGCGTGGCGGTTGCCCGCGCGTCGGCCTCGGCCGGGGTGATCACGCTCACAGTGGACGTCGCCGCCACGGCGCCGATCGGTCCGCGGGACCTGTTCGTGGCGGGTGTCAACACCCGAGGCGCTGTGAACATTTACGAGACCATCGACTATCTGAAAGTGACGCCCGGCTGGAACATGGCGCGCGTGGGCGGGGTGATGTTCCCGAAGATGCTCGCGCGCTTCGAGGCGATCGCCTGGAGCAACGGCGCCGACGGCAAGGCGGACACGAAAGACGATCTGGATCTTGGCGCCGTGGACGCGACCTGGGCTCTCGAGGAATACACGGCAACGTTCGATGACGATGACGTGAAGTTCGTCGGCGAAATCGATCGCACCCGGGGATATTTCACGCCGGCGATCGACGGTCCGAATCCGGCGCGGTCCGGCAATCGCAATAACGTCGGCGACGTCTATGTCGTCGCCGCGCATCAGCCCGCTGGCGCCACGCCCGCGCTTCGTGCCCGCGCGCATCTCGTGGTCACCGTCCCGCTGTACATGCGCTGGGACTTCTTCACGATCAATTCGCGATGAACGCCCTCAATCCCGGCGATTGCCACGTCTTCGAGGCCGGCGGCCGCCGGCACGTGTATCTGGCGCCGAGCGCGGCGGTGATGGCCATCGACGATGTGTCGTCCGCCGTGCTGGATGCCTTGGCCGATCGACCGCGGTCGCGCGAGGACGTGGTTGCCGAGCTGGGTGGAAGGTTTTCGCCGGCGGAACTCAACGAGTCCTTCGACGATCTCCTGAAAATTCGGGCCCTTCGTCCCGTGACGGAGGCGCCCAAGCGCGTGCCGAAGATTCTGCCGCTCACGCCCCTGCCGCTGAGCACGATGGTGTTGAACGTCACGAACCAGTGCAACCTGGCATGCGCCTATTGCTACGAGTACGGCGAAGACAAGATCGTCCAGACCGAAAACGGCAATCAGCCGAAGTGGATGAGCGAGGAGACGGCCCGCGCCAGCGTGGACTTCATGCTCGCCGAATCGGGCAAGACCGCGCATCTGACGTTCTTCGGCGGCGAGACGCTGATGAACTTCAAGGTCCTGAAGACCACGGTCGACTACGCCAAGGCGCGCGCGGAGGAGACGGGCAAGCTCATCGACTTCAGCCTGACGACGAATGCTACGTTGCTCAAGTCAGAGACGATCGAATTCCTCGCAGAAAACGATTTCGGCGTGACGATTTCGATCGATGGTCCGGCCGACCTCCAGGACAAGTTCCGCGTCTTTCACAACGGCGCCGGAAGCTATGCGCTCGTCGAGCCGAAGATCAAGGAATTGATTGCCCGGCACCGTTCGCGGCCGGTGGGCGCGCGCGTGACGCTGACGCGTGAAACGCTGCAGGTGCGCCGTATCTACGATCATCTGACGACGAACGTCGGATTCCATGAAGTCGGTTTCGCGCCGGTCACGGCCTCGCCTGGACGGCCGCATGCATTCGGAGACGAGGGCTTCGAAAGCGTGCTGGCGCAGTTTCGCGATCTGGCCAACGATTATCGGGACGCCGCGATTGCCGGGCGGCATCATGGGTTCGGCAACGTGCGCGAGACGCTCGGAGAAATCCATCGCGGCGCCAGCAAGGCGTGGCCCTGCGGCGCAGGCTTTGGCCTGCTGGGCGTCTCCACCGCCGGCGATGTCGGGCTGTGCCACCGTTTCGCGGGCTCAGACAACCACAAGTTCGGAACCGTCCGAGACGGCATCGATCGCGACGTGCAGCGTGCATTTCTCGATTCCCATCACGTGGCCAACAAGACCGACTGCGAGGCGTGCTGGGCCCGGCCGCTCTGCGCCGGCGGTTGTTACCATGAAGCGCACACGCGGTATGGCACGACCGAACGTCCCAACCTGCACTACTGCGACTGGATTCGCGGCTGGACCGATACGTGTCTCACGATTTACGCCGAAATAGCGGACAAGAACCCGGCGTTTCTGCGCCGGTTCGAGGGAGAGAATCATGAAGCACCTCAAGCCAGTTAACGGCAAGGCCCGGCAGCTCGAGCAGCTACTCGGCGAAGCGGCGAGAGTCCGACTCGGCGAAGCGGCGAGAGCCGCTGATGGTAAAGATGTCGTCGCGCTGTGTGGACAAGTCCCGCAGCAGCCGGCCGGCCCGCACGTTCCGCTGGGGTGCTCCACGATGTTCTCGCCGGGCTGGGAAGTGGACAGCACGGGCGGCACGGCCGGATTGTGCCAGCCGGTCGAACGCGATTTGTTCGACTGCCACATGGGCTGTTTCTGGCCCGCACAAGTGCCGGATCAGCTGAATCACGCCCCGGACTGGACCAAGAAGTGCGCCGCGGCTCAGAAGGACTGGCGCAAGATCGACGTCATCTTCCCGTGAAGTACCGGCTGCTCGCGCTCCTCGTGATCGTGGCCCTGGCGGCGCCTGCGCTGCGGGGGCAGACCAGGCCCGCGTCAGGTCCGGCCAGGCCGGCGCCCAACTCCGCGGTGCCAACTGCGGGGAACGGCACCATGTACATCGGCTCGTACAAGGGCGTGATCTTCGAGATCGATGAGGCGACCGAAAAGCTCACGAAAGAAATCCCCGTCACCGTCGGTATTCCCACGGCATTGACGCTGTCCGACGACATGTCGCGCATCTACGTACGCGATTCGACCTACGAAAAGATTGAAGTCTTCGACCGTCTCAAGGGCGCCTCGTTGGGCACCTATTCCCTCAGCGACGGCAAGACCCAGGCGCGCATCTGGAGCATGCGGCCGGATCCGCTGAACAAGACGCTCATTCTCACGATCAAGAACTACACGCTGGAAAAAGATCGCTGGGTGATCGGGCCGCCGACGCTGGTGCAATACGATCTCGAGCAACGCAAGATCGTGAGAACGATTCCGTGGCCGAAAGGCGAGGAGCGCGAAGGAGTCGGCGTGCTGTTCTCGCCGGACGGCAAGCTCCTTTACATGTTCAGTGAAGACATCCTGATCTATGAGACGGAGACGTTCACGGAAGTCGATCGCTGGCAGGTGTCGCAGCCGATCGAGCCGGGTTGGGGCTCGGTTCCCATCGGAGGTCTCGCGCCGTTTTCAGACGAGCCGGGTTTCTACACGGGTTTTTTCAGCATGCAGGACCCCCTGCAGGGCCGGCGCGTCATGGGCCTGGGCCGCATCGAGCTGGCCAAGAAGAAGATCGAGTTCCATCCGATCGGGCCGGCGCGAGGTCTGGGATTCTCGATGGCGCCGGATCGCAAGCGCGGCTACGGCATGCTGCAGAGCGTGGACACGTACGAGCTCTGGACGTTCGATCTGGAAAACTATCGCGTGATTTCGCGGACGCCGTTCAAGGGCCGCCCGCGCATGAGCGTGCGCGTGAGCAGCAGCGGCAATTACATTTACATCCACTCCGCCGGCAACACGATCGATCTGTATGACTCCGCGACGTTCACCAAGCAGCGGACGATTACGCTCGATGGCGACTTCACGCTGGGCGGTTTCCTGCTCGTGACGCCGAAGCCGGCGGCCGCGGTTCGCTAGCGCTCCGACGGCCGCCGCAGCGCCATGCGGAAGGTATTTCGATACATCCGGCCGTATTGGCCGCGCCTCGCCGGCGTGCTGGTCATCAGTCTGATCAGCACCTCCATCTCGCTCTGGCTGCCGTACCTCACGAAACTGCTGGTCGATGACGCGCTCATCGCGCGCAATGCCGACGCGTTGCGGCAAATCGCGATGCTGTTCCTCCTGTCCGGCGCCGCCGGGTTTGTCCTCAACGTCGCAAGCGGCCTGATTTACACGCGCGTGTCGGCGGCGATTCTGTTCGACATGCGGCGTGACGTCTACGAGCACCTGCAGCGCCTGTCGCCCCGCTTTTTCGCGTCCGTCCGCACCGGCGATCTCATGTCGCGCATCAACAACGACATCGCGGAGATCCAGCGCGTCGCGGCCGAGACGGCGCTCGCCTGGTTCGGCAATGTGCTGTTCCTGATCGGGAGCGCAGCGGTTCTCGTCTGGCTCGATTGGCGGCTGTTTCTGGTTGGCGCCGCGGCGCTGCCGGTGGCGGCCTGGGCACTCGCACGCTATCGCCGCATGCTCGAGGCCCGCACGGCCGATCTCCGCGTTCGGAGCGCCGACATCGGCAGCTTTCTGATCGACACGCTGCAAGGGATGCGCGCCGTGGTCACTTCAGCGGCGGAGCGCCGCGAGGTCCAGCGATTCAGCCGCCTGAACGACGCGTTCGTCGCGACGCTGATGGGCCTGCAACGCACGCACTACATCGCCGGCGGTCTGCCATCGCTGGTCGTGTCGGCGGGCGTGGCCGCCGTCTTCTTTTACGGCGGGTGGCGCGTCGTCGAAGGCACGATGACGCTCGGCACGCTGGCGGCGTTCATGGCCTACCAGGCTCGCATCGTCGCGCCGGTCCAGGCGCTGATGGGCTTGTACGGCGCCCTCGCGACGGCCCGCGTGTCATGGCAGCGCGTGTCGCAGGTGTTGGACGCGCGGCCTGATGTGATCGAGGCGCCCGGCGCGCGCGCGCTCGACGCCATCCGTGGCGACCTGATCTTCGATGACGTGTCGCTCTCCCACCCGCGTGGCGGTCTCGTGCTGGAGCAGGTGAGTTTTCGCGCTGAAGCCGGCCGCACGCTGGCGATTGTCGGCGCGAGCGGCAGTGGCAAATCGACAATCGCGGATCTGGCCGTCAGATTGCTCGATCCCGATGCCGGGACGATCACTCTGGACGGGCACAATCTGCGAGACGTGCGCCTGTCGGATCTGCGACAGCGCGTGCACTCGGTGGAACAGGACGCGGTGCTGTTTCATGCCAGCGTCGGCGATAACGTGCGCTACGCCCGGCCGGACGCAACCGAGGCCGACGTCACTCGAGCCCTCGATGCCGCGGGGCTGACGGCATTCATCGCCGGCCTGCCCGAGGGCCTGCGCACGATGGTCGGCGATCGCGGACTGGCGTTGTCGGCAGGCGAGCGTCAGCGGATCGCTCTGGCCCGCGCGTTTCTCGCGGATCCCGCTGTGTTGATCCTTGACGAGCCAAGTGCGGCGCTCGATCCGGTCGCGGAGCGGCAGATCATCGACGGGTACCGGCAGATCATGCGTGGGCGCACAACCATTCTGATCTCGCATCGGCTCGACCTCGTGCGTTCGGCGGACGACGCCGTTGTGCTGCAGGGCGCGCGTGTGATCGAGCGGGGCACGCCGGCTGAGCTCGAAGATCGCCACGGCGAGTTCGCTTCCTTGTTTCGCGCCGGCCGCGTCACGGCGCCATCGGTCTGATGTCACTCGAGGCGGCCGTCACGCTGACAGCGCAGCCGGGCCGGACAGGCCGCGGCGTTCGAATAGCCATCGTCGATTCTGGTGTTCATGTCCCTCATCCTCACCTTGGTGGCGTTGCGGGCGGTACCGCCTTCGATGACGACGGCCGGGAGCACAACGACTTCATCGATCGGCTGGGTCACGGGACGGCGGTGGCGGCGGCGATCCATGAGAAGGCGCCCGACGCCGTGCTGCTCGCGGCGAAAGTGTTCGATCGGACACTGGCGGCGACCGGATTCGCACTCGCGGCCGCGATCCGCTGGGCGATTGGGCAGCGCGTCCACATCATTAATCTCAGCCTGGGGACCGCAAACGCCGACCATCGCGCGCGGCTCGAAGATGTCGTTGGCGGCGCATCTGAGGCCGGCATCACCATCGTCGCGGCGGCCCCTGACGAACAGCATGCGTGGCTGCCCGGCAGCATTCCGGGCGTCGTGGCGGTCGAGCTCGACTGGGCGTGTCCACGTGACACCTGCCACATGAGCCACGACCCGCGCGGCCAGATGCGCGTGCGCGCTTCCGGCTATCCGCGCCCGATTCCCGGCGTGCCGCCGGAACGTAATCTCAGGGGCGTGAGCTTTGCCGTGGCGAATGCCACGGGGTTGCTCGCGCAGGCGATGGAGGCGGACCTGGCCAAGACTGACCAGTAGGTCCCTCGTGGCTTGGTCGCAACTCGGTCCGGACCGAGTTGGGGGCCCTGGGCGTCCCGAAATCGCACGAAATTCGTGCCAACGCAACTCGGTCCGGACCGAGTTGCGGTGCCGGTTTGCAGCGCCGTGGCTTCAGGGGCCGCCCCCCGAAGGGGCTATCCTTTACCCGTGCGAACGTTCTTCATCCTTTCAGTTTCGTTATTGGCGGGGGTCGCCCCACCCCTGGCCCATCGTCCGCCAGTGGCCGCCGGCCAGGCCGCGTCCAGGCCGGTAGCCCTCCGTTTCGGCACCGTCGTCACCGGCCTCGGTCAGTCCGTCAGAGACGGCGTCATCGTGGTGGACGGCGAGTTCATCAAAACCGTCGGTTCCGGCGATCGCGCGGTACCGGCGGGTGCCACCGTGATCGATCTCCGCGCCTACACGGCCATCCCCGGTCTGATCGACGCGCATACTCACATGACCTACTACTGGGATCCGGATTCGGGAACACGGCCACTCAGCCAGCCGCGCCGGCAGCCGGCGATGACCGTGGAATTGTCTGCGGCCAATGCGCTCAGGACGCTGAAGACGGGCGTGACGACCGTGCGAGATCTTGGCGCGTCTGGCGGTACGGACTACATGCTGCGCGATCAGATCGCCGCAGGATTTCGCGTGAACGCCGATGGGTCCAAGACACCTCTCGTCGGTCCGCGCATGTTCGTCGCCGGCCAGGGCATCTCCGGAGGCCGCGAAGGCGCGCCGGCAATTGATGCGATTCCCGGCCTGGTCGATCAACGCGTCAAGGCCGGTTCCGACTGGATCAAGGCGTACGGGTCGCGCGGCAGCTTCCAGAGCGTGGAGACAACGCAGACCCTGACGTACGAGCAGATGAAGGCAATCGTCGACGCCGCCCATAAGGCGGGAAAGCCCGTCGCGATTCATTCCTACGGCGCATCGGGCGTGAAGGACGCCGTGCGCGCCGGCGCCGACTCCGTGGAGCACGGGATCGAGATTGACGCCGAGACCCTGGCGATGATGAAGAAGCAGGGCACAGTCTGGGTGCCGACGGTTGATCACAACCGCTACTACGTCGATTCGCGCGAACAGTACGGCTGGGCGCCGGAAGTGGTGCCACCGTTGCAGGACTACATCCAGAAGAACTTCGAATCCATGCGCGACGCCTTCAAAGCCGGCGTGACGATGGCGATGGGATCGGATGCGGTCTTCTCCGGCTTTGGCCAGAACACCGGCGAGCTGCGGTGGTTCGTCAAGGCGGGCATGACTCCGGCGCAGGCCCTGCAGACCGCGACGACAATTCCCGCGAAGCTGCTGGGGCACGAGAAGGATCTCGGCGCGATCGGGGCCGGGTTCTATGCCGATATCGTCGCGGTTGACGGCGATCCCCTGAAAGACATCAACGTCGTGCTCGACAAGGTCCGCTGGGTCATGAAAGGCGGAGTGGTCGTGGTGCCGCTCACCACAGGCAGGAAACCATGAATGGCATGAAGAACATGAGGCCGTCGTTTTCGAAAACCCAATGCTTCTTCATGTGCTTGCTGCTCTTCATGGTTCCCGCTCTTGTCGCGAGCCAGTCGGCCGCTATCGAAGAGTCCATTCCCTCAGGCGCCAACTTCGACAAAGCTGATTTTCGTTTCTGGCTCCCCAGGGACTCCGGCCCCGTCCGCGCCATCGTCGTGCTCGTCCCCGGATCCAACGGCGATGGACGCAACATGGCCGACGATGTCTTCTGGCAGGACTTCGCGACCAGACAGCGAGTGGCGCTGATCGGGTGCCGGTTCACAGACAAACCGCACGATCAGAACTTCATCGAAGACTATGTGAACGTGTCGCAAGGGAGCGGGCAGGCGCTGCTCGACGCGATTGGGAAGTTCGCCGCGCGGACGAGTCATCCTGAACTCGCGACCGCCAAATTGCTGCTCTGGGGCATGTCGGCCGGGGGACAGTTCAACTACGAATTCACGGCCTGGAAGCCCGAGCGCGTCGCCGCGTTCATCGTCAATAAAGGCGGCATCTACTACAGCGCGCTCCTCTCAAAGGCCGCGCGCGCGGTGCCGGGGATGTTGTTTGTCGGCGGTACCGATCTTCAGTCGCGAATCGACACCATTACGGGGCTCTTTGCCGTCAATCGTCGCGGCGGCGCAGTCTGGTCGCTTGTCGTGGAGCCCGGCCTGGGACACGTCGTCGGTCATTCCAAAGAGATGGCCGCGATGTTGTACGAGGACGCCCTGAACACGACGCCGTCGGCCGCGGGGTTTGTCGGCGATCTGAAGACCTTCGCGATCCAGCCGGCGGCGGGCCCCGGAACGCCCAGCACGCCGAACTCCTGGTTTATGACCGAGCGGCTGGCGAATGCCTGGAAGGACGTCGTCAGCGCCAAGGGCGGCCGTCCGTAGCGATGGCGAAGAGGAAAGCCGGCGGGCGGTCCGCCGGACCGGGGCAGAACACCGATCGACGTGCGAGATCCGGCGGCCTCACCACCTCCGCCGGGGCTGCGGGGGTCAAGACAGCTCGCGGCTGCGCCGTTGTACTGATCCTTCTTGCCATTGCGGCCTACTCGAACAGCTTTTCCGGTGTTCTGATCGGCGATGACGACGCGGGAATTGCGAACAACCAGAGTATTCGATCGCTCTCGACGGCGCTTGCGCCTCCAGCGGACACGACGGTGGCCGGCCGGCCTGTTGCGAATCTGACGTTCGCGATCAACTACGCGATCGCCGGCGGGACGAGCGATCTGTCGTCCTACCACTTCATCAACCTCGCGATTCACGTGCTCGCGGGGCTCCTCCTGTTCGGTGTCGCGCGCCGGACGCTGACGTCGCCGGCCCTCAACGATCGATTCGGCGGAGCCTCGGCGCCGCTGGCCCTCGTCATCGCGGCGATCTGGATCGTGCATCCGCTCAATACACAGGCCGTGACATTTCTGGTGCAGCGCGTCGAATCGCTGATGGGGCTCTTCTATCTGGCCACGCTGTACTGCGCCATTCGAGCGGCGGAATCGGATCTGGGTGACAGGAAATGGATCGCCGCCGCCATCGCGGCTTGCGCGCTCGGCATGGCGACGAAGGAAACGATGGTTGGCGCGCCGATTTTGGCCACGCTGTGGTTGTGGATCTGCTGGCCCGGCAAGTTGAGCGCCAGCGGGTTTCTTCAGTTAGCCGGCGGCCTTGCCGGGACCTGGGTCATCGTCCTGGCTCTCGCGTTCACGGATGCGCGCCCGCAATCCGCCGGTTTCGACGTCGCAGGCTGGACGCCGTTGTTGTACCTGCGCACGCAGGCGGAAGTGATCGTGCATTACCTGCGTCTCGTGTTCTGGCCGGTGCCGCTCGTGTTTCAGTACGCGTGGCTGCCGCCCGCGTCGTGGGCGATGGTGTGGCCGCAGGCGGCGCTGCTCGTGGTTCTCGGCCTGGCGACGCTCATCGCGCTCATCCGTCGCCTGCCTGTCGGACTCATTGGCGCCGCGTTCTTTCTGATTCTCGGGCCCTCATCGAGCCTGCTGCCTGTGGCCACAGAAGTCGCCGCGGAACACCGCATGTACTTGCCATTGGCGGCGGTCATCGCGGTGGTTGTCCTTGCTGCCTTTCGGATCGCGCGCCGATTCTCGATTTCTGTGACCGTGTCGCGGGCCGCCGGGTGGGTCGCCGCCGGCGTCGCGGTCGTCCTGCTGATCGGCGCGACGCACGCGCGCAATCGCGTCTATGCAAGCCCCGAGGCGATGGCGCTCGATGTGGTGACAAGCCGGCCGCAGAACGCCCAGGCTCAGCTGACATACGGCGTCGTGCTCATGAATCAGAAACAGTTTGCGGCCGCTGAGTCACACTTGCGCGCCGCGTCTACGCTGCCGTTGTCGCCATCCACCAACGAGGCGATGTCGCGAGCGGTCGCGCATCTGTACCTGGGCCTGGCGCTGTCGTCGCAGCAGAAGTTCGAAGAGGCCGCGGCGGAGCTGCAGCAGGCGATCGCGCTCAGGCCCGATTCTCTCCGGGCTTACGCGCCGCTGGCCGAGGCGCAACTGTCCCTGAAACGTCCGCGGGACGCCGTCGCGACACTCGAGACGGCGCTCACACAGCGCGCAGGGGACGTGGTGCTGCTCAAGCGGGCGGCGTGGGTGATGGCGACGTCGTCTGACGCCGGCGCGAGGAATGGCGCGCGCGCGGTCGAGCTGGCCGAGCGCGCCGTCGCGCAAACCAACGGACGCGATGCCATCGCGCTGGATGTTCTGGCAGCGGCGTACGCCGAGGCCGGCCAATTCGATCGCGCGCTCGACGCGGTGCGGCGCGGACTCGCGCTGGCGCCGCCGGGCGACACCAGCGGCCCGTCTCAGATGATGCGCAGCCACGTGGAGATGTTTCAGACGCGGCAACCGATCAGAACGCGGGAGTGGTGAAAGGACCTCGGGAGTCGTTTCCGCCAAAATGGAAACTCGAGTTTCCATTTCCATCGTTGTTCTTCTTTTCCTGTCGGGTTGGCAAGGCATTTGATTGCAATCCGACCCATGCCCTATCGAAGCCGAATCGGAATGGCCGGCGTTGTCTTTCACGTCTTGAATCGAGGTGTCCGGAAGCTCCGGCTCTTCGACAAGCCTCGAGATTACCGCGCATTCCTCAAAGTGCTTGCCGAGGCCCAGGCGCGCGTCCCAATCAGATGTCTGGCCTTTTGCCTCATGCCGAACCATTTCCACCTCGTACTGTGGCCCAGAACCGATACGGAGCTGTCGGCGTTCATGGCGTGGCTGACCGCGACTCATAGCAAGCGGTGGCACGCCAGGAGGCGCACGACAGGGACGGGTCACGTCTATCAAGGCCGATACAAGTCGTTTCCGGTATCAACCGACACGCACTTCCTTCGACTCTGTCGATATGTTGAGCGCAATGCCCAGAGAGCGGCGCTTGTGGCGCGTGCCGAGGACTGGCCTTGGGGCAGCCTCGCCCAGCGAACCACAGGCCGTTCGTCGATTCGCCTGGATGACTGGCCCGTGGAGCGGCCTGCGGACTGGCTCGATCTGGTTCAACTGGAGGTCATCGACGAAACGGCGGAGCTACGTCAGGCACTTCGGCGGAGTACGCCGTATGGTCCAGAGGAATGGCGAGTTCGCGTCGCCCGCCAACTTGGGCTCACGTCCTCCATGCAACCTTGCGGACGTCCTCGAACCCGGAAACGGTAACTGGAGTTTCCCTTTTCGTGCGAAACGACTCCCGAGGTCCTTACTGAGGTCCTTACTTGAGCTTCTTCGCGATCTCCTGCTGCCAATTGACGACGACCCGGATCTCCCGGACGACACGATCGGTCGTGAGGGCCACCAGCATGCGGCCGTCCGCGCCGACACCAAGCGTGTTGTCCAGGTAATTGCCCTCCAGCCGGGCCCAGACTCGCTCGGTACCTGGCCTGAAGATGCCGTTCTCAATCTTGAACGGCACCGCGACGATTTCTCCCGTCCGCAGATACAACAGCTCGCGCCCGTCGCGCGACCACGCGACCGCGTCTCCGCCCGCCGTGCTGATGCGTTGCGCCGTGACGCCGCCCTTCAGCGGCTGCACGTAGACCTCCGGCACGCCCCCGCGGAACAGGACAATCGCCACCCACTGGTCGTCGCGAGAGACCGCGGCTGCGCCGCCGTCCGTGCTGGCCGACAGCGCGACCGGCGGTCCGCTGGGATCGATTGGCAGCAGCATGGGCAGGTAGTTACCGTTAGCGTCCGAATGCTGGATGACGAGAGATTTGCCCGTCATCGTAAAGGCGTACGGGCTTTCATCGAAATCGGTCTGGAACAGGGGCTCAGGCGGTGCTGACGTCGTCACGTCCTTGCTGAAAATGTCGAAACTTCCGAATTGCATCGATCGGTATGCGAGCCGCCTGCCGTCGGGATACCACACCGGCCGCCAGCTCAGCCCCGGCAGGTCCAGCGATTCGTCGCTGCTGCCGCGGGCCAGGTCGATGACCCGGATCACAAAGCGTCCGGCGTCGAGAACTCCGGCGGCGGCTCGAGTTCCGTCGGTAGTGACGCTTACCTGGGTATAGGCCCGGGCTGGCAGCGCCAGATAGTCGGTCTTTCCGCCTGCCGAAACCCACGCCAGCCTGCGATTGGCAATCAACGGCCCGCTCAAATATGCCAGCGTGCCGCCCATCGTCAGATCGGTCTGCCGCGTGTCGCCGGATGGATCGTTGCCGTTGGCGTCGTCGAGGACCCGGACGGCCTCGCCAACCGGCTTGAATGTGGCCGGATCGACCTTGATGGCCTGATACGAACCCGCACGAAAGAACACGATGAAGTCTGGCGCGACAAAACGTCCTTCGGCGCCTTTGAAGAGGATGTCGTGCCTTCCGGTGTCGAGATTGAGAACGGCAATCTCGGCGTCGTTCATGCCGGCGCCCTTGTGCCACGCGGTGAACAGCACGTGATGGCCGCCGGGAAGCGCGCTTGGAAAGTAATGGCCGATTTCGCCGTGAGCCACGTCGAGCGTGCTGACCGGGCGCAGCGGCCCGCCGTCGCCGGACACTGAAAACAATTCGCCCGTCCAGGACCTGGCTGTGATGATCACGTTCCCGTCCAGCCAGGCCGCGCCTGGATGGTTGCTCGAAAGATCCGCGATCGGCAGAGGCTCTCCACCGTCAACCGAGACCTTTTCGAAACGATTTCCCCGGTGAAATGCGATCCATCGTCCGTCCGGCGAGACCAGCGGCAGGCTGGCGCCATCGGTTCGATCGAGCGGGTGCGGCGCGGACTCATCGAGGCGCTGTATGTACAGCTGGCGGCTTCTTGAGCCGGATACGCCGGCAAACACCACGAAGCGGCCGTCGGGCGAAGCCGCCGGCTCGCGGACGTCGGTCACCCCGGGCGGCACCGGAACCACGAGTCGAATCGTGCCGGCACCTGGCGCAACGGCCGGTGGCGAGGAGCTCGTCGAGCGGCCGACGATCGCGCCGATGATGAGCGCCGCCGCGAGCGTCGCGCCCCAGGTCATCCAGCCCGTGCGCGCGCCTGATGCGGTCGCGGCAGGCTGCGGCGGCTCGCTGTCGATTCCGCCTTTCGCGACTTCCTCCAGCACGATGCGCGCATCGGCGATGTCATGCAGGCGATTCTTGCGATCGCGCTCGAGACAGCGCCGGAGCAGCTTGATGATGTCGCGCGGCGTTCCGGCCGGCAGCGATGACCACGGAATGTCGTGCCGCAGCACTGCGGCGAGCGTGTCGGAGATCGTCTCGCCTTGAAACAGGCGGGTGCCGGTGAGCAGCTCGAAGAACACGACGCCGAAGGCCCAGACGTCCGCGCGTTTGTCGGCGTCGCGGCCGCGCGCCTGCTCGGGGCTCATGTAGGCCGCGGTACCCAGAATCACTCCCGCCGCCGTGGCCTGCGCGGTCAGGGTCGGCGAGTTCATCGCCGACTGCGATTCGGCCTTGCCTGGCGCGAACGCTTTTGCCAGGCCAAAGTCGAGCACCTTGACCGCGCCCTCGTCGCTGACTTTGATATTCGCGGGTTTCAAATCGCGATGAACGATCGCCCGCTCATGCGCCGCTTCCAGCGCGTGCGCGATCTGAATGACGATGGGCAGCGCGTCGTGCAGATCCATGGGCCCGCGCGACATCCGGGCGCTGAGGTCCTCGCCGGCTGCGAGCTCCATGACGAGAAACCGTCCGGCCGGCTCACCTGCGGACGAGGACTGGTCCTCGAGCCCGTAGATCTGCGCGATATTTGCGTGGCTGAGGGAGGCGAGCACTTTGGCCTCGCGCTCGAATCTGGCGAGCCGTTCCGGATCGTTCGCGACGGAGGCCGGCAGCACTTTGATTGCGACATCGCGGCCGAGTCGCGTGTCGCGCGCTTTGTAGACGCGGCCCATGCCGCCTTCGCCAAGCAGCGATTGGACGTCGTAGGCGCCGACGCGGCTGCCGGGGGACAGGGACATAGGGTGCCGAGAGTCTATGTCAGGTCGGTCTATCTGATCTCGAAGCGCACATCGCGCCGGATTGTCGTCGTGCCGAGGGTGGCTTCAATCGTCAGTAAATGTGGCCCAGGCGCGAGCCTGGCCGTCGGGATCGCGTACTTCATGTCCGCCGATCGCAGGGACAAATTCGCGAACTTGTCACCGTTCGCTGCGGGCGTCGGCCCCATCTGGACCGGCGAGCGCGAGCCCGGCACGGGGAGCGACGTGATGCTGTCCTGTCCGGCCGCAGGAAACTTGTCGGCCGCAATCATTTGAGTTTCGTTCGCGACCACCTGACCCGCCGCATCCTGAATCCGGGTAGAGACGCTGACCTTGTCGATCGGCTTCTGTCCGCTTTGATACAGCCGCAGGAACGCAGTGACGGTGTCATCGCGGGTGAACGTGCGTTCCGCCGTAGGTACGAGTGGCAGCAGCGGCGAGAAGAGTCCTTTGGGCGCCGCCACGCGGCCGGGCGTGGCGCTGAGCACGACCGGCGACGCCGAGAAGGGAATGTTCGAGTAATCCGGGACAGTGACGTCTACGAAGACGCTGCCATCCTTGCCGGCTGTTGAGTTGTGAGCCGCAAGCCTGAGCTGATAGCGGCCCGCGGGGAGATCGATGCGTGCGAGCACTTCGTAGGAGGCCTCGCCGTTTGAACCGGCGCGCAACACCACTTGCGCCGTGTGTTTTTGCGCGCCTCTCGGGTCGCCTTCGGGCGTGAACGCGCTGGTCAGCAGTTCGGTCTTTTCGGTCACGCGACCGTTGGCCGCCGTCACCGGAATCGGCTGCGTCACGCCGAGCACGACGGTGACGGTGGAGAGACGCTGGCCGGGCACGGCGAACGCGGCCGCCGAGGCTTTCATCGGCATGCCGGTGGCGGGCAGAATTCCGGCCATCGACTTCGCCAGCGCCACGGCCTCCGGCGTCATCTTGCTCTTGGCGATCTTCTTGTCTTCTTTGGTTTCTCCTTCGGGCGCGTAGTAGCCGCTGCGCGTGCGGACGTCCACATCCGCGCGATCCACTTTCACCTGGAGCCGGTGCAGTTTGCCGTCGGGCGTGGGATTTGATGGCTCGATCGCAATCAGGTAATAGGACTTGTTCTCGTCGAAGATCTCGCCGATCTCGGAACCAAACTCGTTGATGTTGAGGATCGCGCGACCGCCGGTGTTGGTGGCGGTCTCGACGAGGACGTCTTGCAGCATGGTGGCTTTGTGATGAGCCAACTGCGTGCCGACCCGCGTCCCTACGTAGGCTTCAATGCCGCCCAACCCTGTCGGATCGATCGGATAGACCGTGACATTGGCGCGCTGCGCTTGTCGAAAGCCTTCGTCGAGTCGCTGGTTGAGTTCGATCATTTCGTGCGGCGGGAGGATTCCGCAGTCGGGCATGTAGGCGGGTCGTCCGTTGGGTAGCGTGGAGGCCAAGTCAACCTTCTTCCCGCATATGTCAATCGGTACGCCCGGGCTGATCCAGAACATCGCCTTGCGCCTCTGCGGGACCGCGACCAGGTATTCGGTGAGAGCGCCGAGCGTGCGTACGGAAGACTGGTAGAACCACAAATCCGTGTCCGTACCCGCGCCCCCGCTGACGGGGTTGATGCCGAACTGGTAGCTGCTTAGTCCCGGATTGAACTTGTCGAGCGCCGCCCGCAGTTTCGTCTTGTCGCTTGTGAAATCCTGCGTCTTCCGATTGTCCCCCGTGAACACGACAGACGTGAGGTCGTTTGGCCCAATCTTGTCGATGATCTCCGCCGCAAC
>DASUGC010000091.1:0-7703 GCA_036274235.1 Vicinamibacterales bacterium | reverse complement strand
GCCACCGGCCGCGCGGCCGCGGCACGCGTAGAAGCCGCGCCTCCGAGCGGCGCGCCCGCGCCCGCGTCGCCGACCGTGCGCCGTTACGCCCGTGAGCTCGGCGTCACCATCGGCGATGTCGCGGGCAGCGGCCCCGGCGGCCGTATTTCGCAGGACGACGTGACGGCGTATGTGAAGCGGGTGATGTCCGGCGGCGGACCGCGCGGCGGCGGTGTGCGTCAGCCCGCGCTCCCTGATTTCTCGAAGTGGGGAGCGATCGACACCAAGCCGATGTCGAACATCCGGCGGAAGACCGCCGAGCATCTGTCAATCGCCTGGCAGGCGCCCCACGTCACGCAGCACGACAAGGCCGATGTCACCGCGGTCGAAGAGTTCCGGAAGGCGCACGCGGCGCGCGCGGAGAAAGACGGAGTCAAGCTCACCGTCACGGCCATCGTGATCAAGATCCTCTCGCTCGGAATCGCGAAATACCCGCAATTTGCCTCGTCGGTGGATATGGCCAACGAGACGATCGTTTTCAAGAAGTACTGCCACATCGGCGTGGCCGTGGACACGCCCAACGGCTTGCTCGTGCCCGTGATTCGCGACGTGGACAAGAAGACGATCATGCAGATTGCGGCCGATCTGGCGGCGCTGTCCCAGAAGGCGCGCGACCGCAAGCTCTCACTGGACGAGATGTCCGGCGGGGTGTTGTCCGTCACGAATCTCGGCGGAATCGGCGGCACGGCGTTCACGCCGATCATCAATCAGCCTGAAGTGGCGATCCTCGGGCTGTCGCGCACGGCGATTGAGCCGGTCTGGCAGGACGGCGAATTCAAGCCGCGGCCGATGCTGCCGTTGTCGCTGTCGTACGACCATCGCGTGATCGATGGCGCCGATGCGGCGCGCTTCCTGCGCTTTGTCGCGGATGCGCTCGAGCAGCCGATGAGTATTTACCTCTAGCCCCGGCTTCCTTATGTCAGCTACGCAGCTCGTCGTAATCGGTGGTGGTCCCGGTGGCTATGCCGCCGCGTTTTATGCCGCGGACCTCGGCATGCACGTGACGATCGTGGATCCGGAAGTCAACCCGGGAGGCGTGTGCCTGTATCGCGGGTGCATTCCATCGAAGGCGTTGCTCCATGTGGCCAAAGTGGCGGGTGAGGCGAAGCACGCGGCCAGTTGGGGGCTCACGTTTGGCGAGCCGAAAGTGGATCTCGACAAGCTGCGATCGTTCAAGGAAGGCGTCGTCAACAAGCTCACGGGCGGGTTAGGGCAGCTCTCCAAGCAGCGCAAAGTCACCTATATCCGGGGCATGGCGTCGTTCGTGGATGCCACGCATCTGAGCATCGAGCCGGTTGGCGGCGGCGCCGCACAGCCGCTCGAGTTCGAGCACGCGATCATCGCGACCGGTTCGCATCCCACGAGGATTCCGGGGTGGCCGGAGAGCGATCGCATCATGGATTCAACCGGCGCGCTGAATCTGCCGGACCTTCCGAAGACGCTCCTCGTCGTCGGCGGCGGCTACATCGGATTGGAGCTGGGCTCCGTCTACGCGGCCCTCGGCACGAAGGTCACGGTCGTCGAGATGACCGAGGGCCTGCTGCCGGGCGCGGATCGCGATCTGGTCACATATCTCGGCCGGCGGCTGGAGACGACGCTTCAGAAGATTCTGCTGAAGACGAAGGTCACGGGCATGAAAGCCGCGAAGGATGCCGTGACCGTGACGCTCGAGGGCGCCGATCTGGCGGACGCGGACAAGTCCCAGACGTTCGATCGCGTCCTGGTCTCGATCGGCCGGCGCCCCAACTCGAACGTGCCGGGCCTGGACAAGACGGGCGTCAAGGTCAACGAACGCGGCTTCATCGTCGTCGATGCCGCGATGCGGACGAACGAACAGAACATCTTCGCGATTGGCGACGTCGTCGGCGAGCCGATGCTCGCGCACAAGGCCTCGCACGAAGCGCGCGTGGCGGTCGATGCGATACAGGGGCACAAGGTGGCCTTTGAGCCGCAGGCGATTCCCGCGGTCGTGTTCACCGATCCGGAAGTCGCCTGGTGCGGCCTGACGGAGACCGAGGCGAAGAAGCAGGGCCGCAAAGTGGAGATCGCCAAGTTTCCGTGGGCCGCGATTGGACGCGCCATCGCGATCGATCGCCCGGATGGTTTGACGAAGCTCGTCATCGATCCGGAGACGGAGCGCATCCTGGGCGTCGGCATCGTCGGCGTCGGCGCCGGCGAGCTGATTTCGGAAGGCGTGCTCGCCATCGAGATGGCGGCGCTCGCATCAGATCTGAAGCTGACGATTCATCCGCACCCGACGACGTCGGAGACGCTGATGGAAGCCGCGGAAGTTTTCTTCGGTCACGCGACGGACGTGTATAGGCCGAAACGAAAGAGCTGATGTCGCAGCCGGCGGGCTTTGGCCCGCCGTTCAGGTCCACGTCGCCTACGCCGCCTGCCGTCTGAGCCCCAGCGCGACCAACAGCCACGTCAAGGTGAGGGAGCTGAACGAGACGAACAGCGGCACAAGGGACCACCGCGCCCCGGCTGAAGCCGGACACGACGCTCGGGCCCTGGCTGTTCACCGTCGCGCGCAATCTCTATCTGAGCTACTGCCGATCGCGCTGCATGGAGACCGGCCTGGCGTCCGACTGGGCGTCGCTCGCGACGCCGGTCGCCGGCGGGCCTTCGCCGTTCGACGCCGCGGCCGCGACCGAAACCGAACGACGGCTCGAGCGCGCGCTCGGGTCGCTGCCGGTGGCATACCGTGAAGTCCTCCTGCTGGTGGGCGTGGAAGGGCTGCAGCCGGCGGAAGCGGCGGCGATTTGTGGAGTGACGCCGGAGGCGCTTCGTCAGCGGCTGAGACGCGCGCGCCTGTTGCTGACGCGGCGCATGGACGAGGACTGCGCCCCGGGCGCGGCACGGGCGCACGAGGTGCTGCCGTGACGCCAGAGCGCGACGAGACGATCGATTTGCGGCGATTGGAGCTCGATCAGCTCCGGGCGATCGCGCCGAATCCGGCTCGGTCCGCCGGCGTGCGCGCCAGATGCCGCGCGGCCACTGTCCGGCGCGCGCACCGGCGAGCCGCTCGCCGGTCGCTGGCCGTCGGCCTCGCCGTCGTCATTCCGCTGCTGTTCCTGCTGGCGGTGGTCCGGGATCTCGTGATCGTGCGCGTCTGGCGGTAAACGAGCGGGACGCTCCGTTTTTCGTTACACTCTTGCCCGCGTGAAGAAGTCATTCTGGCGGCGCGCCCTCGTCGTCGTCGCCGCGTGCCATGTCTCCGTGCTTGCCGGCGTGTCGCTCATGGCCGCGCAATCGCCGGTCGCCTCGCAGAAACCGCCGGCGCTGCCGACGCCTCGAACCGGCGAAGATATTTTTCGCGCCACGTGTGCCACGTGCCACGGCCTGGATGGCAGGGGCTCGCCCCGAAGCGTCGTCGGCTTCGAGGCGGCGTTGCCCGACTTCACCGACTGTGGCTTCGCGTCGGCCGAGTCCCACACGGACTGGCGCACCGTCGTCCACGAAGGCGGACCGATCCGCGGGCTCGATCGGCACATGCCGGCCTTCGGCGACGCGCTCTCCAAAGACGACATCGCGAATGTCGTCACCTACGTCAAGTCCTTCTGCACGAACACGTCATGGCCGCAAGGTGACTTGAACTTCCCGCGGGCGTTCTTCACGGAAAAGGCCTATCCCGAGAGCGAAACCGTCTTCGTGACGTCGGTGTCCGGCAGGGCCGACAAGGAAATCGAACAGGCGGTGGAGTACGAACACCGCATCGGGCCGCGCGGGCAGGTCATGCTGGAAGCGCCGGTCGCGTTCAACCGCGAGGACGGCGTCTGGACCCGTGGCCTGGCCGATGTCGAGGTGGGCTACAAGCACACGCTGTTCTCCAGCCTGCGTAGCGGAACCATCATCTCCGCCAGCGCGATCATGACGCTGCCGACCGGTAACCCGGACAGAGGGCTCGGCGACGACGTCGTTATTTATGAGCCCGTGGTGCACGCGGGCCAGCGATTGCCGGGCATGTCGTTCGTGCAAGCGGCGGCGGGTCTGGAATTCCCGTCGAACACCACGAACGTCTCGCGCAGCGCGTACGTCAACGTGGCGGCCGGCAAGTCGTTTGCGATGGATCGCGGCTTCGGCCGCCTCTGGACCCCGCAAGTGGAACTGCTGTGGGCGCGCGAGAAGGGCGGCGATTCGTCCTGGGACGTGGCGCCAAGTCTTCAGGTGTCGCTGTCAAAGATTCAGCACATCCGCGCGGCCGTCGGCGCGCGCATTCCGGTGACGGAGCGCGACAGCCGCCACACGCAGTTCGTGTTCTACCTGCTGTGGGATTGGGCGGACGGCGGGTTTCTTGAGTTCTGGCGATGAGTGAGCACCTGGTCACGCCGAGTCGAGCGCGCGCGGTTCTTATCGCGGCCGTTACCGTCTGGGCCGGCGCGATTGCGCTGTCAGCCCCGCGGACGCCGGACGCGCCCGTTTCGCCGTCGGCCGTGGCCGCGGGACAAGCGCATGGCACGGATCCTGAGGTGCTATTCACCCACTCGGACAACTGTGTGGCGTGCCACAACAACCTCACCTCGCCGGCAGGCGAGGACGTGTCGATCGGCGCCTCGTGGCGATCGACGATGATGGCCAATTCCGCGCGCGATCCGTACTGGCATGCCAGCGTCCGGCGGGAGACGACGGATCATCCGTCGCATGCGGCGGACATCCAGGACGAGTGCGCCGGGTGCCACATGCCGATGGCCGCGCGCATGGCCCGCGCGATGGGCGGCAAGGCGGAGGTGTTTCCGTTGCTGCCGATGTCGGGCGCTCGCAATTCGGATGCGCACGCGCTGGCCGCCGATGGGATCTCGTGCACGGTCTGCCATCAGGTGGGGAAGTCCGGACTGGGGACGCCGGCCAGCTTCAACGGCAACTTCACGTTGAATCCGGCGCGCGCGGACGGCATCCGCGAGATCTTCGGGCCTTTCGCCGTCGATCCGGGCCGCCGCCGCATCATGCGATCGGTGACGGGCTTCGAGCAGGTCGAAGGCGCGCATATCCGTCAGTCGGAAGTCTGCGCGACGTGTCACACCCTCAAGACGCAGGCCTTCGGGCCCGACGGCCGCGTGGTTGGCACACTGCCCGAGCAGATGAATTATCAGGAGTGGCTGCACAGCGACTTCTCGCGCGAGCAGAAGAGCTGCCAGTCCTGCCACATGCCGGCTGTGTCCGGGCCTGTGCGCGTGTCGTCGGTGCTGGGAGACTATCGCGACTCGTTGTCGCGCCATGTCTTCGTGGGCGGCAATGCGTTCATGGTGCGCATGCTGAATCGCTATCGCGCGGAGCTCGGTGTGGAGGCGCTGCCGTCGGAGCTCGAGGCCACCGCCCGCGCCACCGTCCGTCAATTGACCGAAGACACCGCGACGGCCGCCATCGACAATGTCACGATGAACGGCGAGTCCCTGAACTTCGACGTCCGCGTGACCAACTTGAGCGGCCACAAGCTGCCGACCGGCTATCCCGCCCGGCGGACCTGGCTGCACGTGACCGTCCGTGACCGCGCCGGGCGCGTCGTGTATGAATCCGGCGCTGTCGATGACACCGGTCGCATCAGCGGCAATGACAACGACGCGAGCCCGGCGGCGTTCGAGCCGCACTACACGCGCATCACGCGGCCCGATCAGGTCCAGGTCTTCGAGACGATACTCGGGGACCTCGCCGGCGCGCCGACCACCGGATTGCTGACGGCGACGCGGTATCTCAAGGACAATCGACTGCTCCCGCGCGGGTTCGACAAGGCCACGGCCGACGCGGCATTTGTGGGAGGCAGCGCCCGCACCGCGTTCGCATTGACAGTGCCCGCCGGCGGCCCGTACGACATCGATGTGGAGCTGCTGTACCAGTCGATCGGCTACCGCTGGGCCAATAACCTGGCCAGCTACGATGCCCCAGAGCCCAAGCTCTTCGTCGGCTATTACCGCGCGCTCGCTCCCGGCTCCTCGATCGTGCTCGCCCGTTCCAACTGGCGCGCATCGCGCTAGTTGGAGCGGGCCAAAGGTCCTGGTCCGCACAAGATTGTTAGCGCCGTACAGTCCTGGGGATCGGGAGGACCAGGGCCTGTAAAAATTCCAGCCAAAAACGTCGACGAACCACGATTTCAGTGGCATTCGCCTTGCCTTTCCTGAGGCGGCCCGCCGTGCATCCGTGTGCAACCGGCCGGCCCGAGTGGAGACATGCCTCAGGACGCATCAGCCGCGACGCCGTTCAACGCCGACGAGACGCTGGTCTCGATCGATAAACCCAGTGTCAGATTCTTCACCCGCGCGGCCGCCGTCGCCGGGTTGCTGGTCTATGCCTCGTACTTGACGTATCGCGGGCTGTTCACACTCAACCCCGACGCGATCGTCTTTTCGATCCTGGTCTACTTCGCCGAGGTACACGGGTTCGTCTCGCTCTTCCTGTACTTCCATCAGACGTGGCACCTGCGCGGACGCCGGGTCGTCGATCCCGCGCCCGGGTTGAAGGTTGACGTCTTTGTCACGACCTACAACGAAGACGTCGATCTCCTGCGGCAGACGCTGCGGGCCGCCGTCGCGATCCGGTATCCCCACCGGACGTATGTGCTGGACGACGGCCGCCGGCCTGCGGTGCGCGCCCTGGCGGAGGAAATCGGGTGCCGGTACATCACGCGGTCCGACAACGCGCACGCCAAGGCCGGGAACTGGAACAACGCGTTCCGGCAGACCGATGCCGACTTCATCGCGACGTTCGACGCGGACCACGTGCCGCGGCCGGAGTTCCTGGATCGCACGCTCGGGTTCTTCAGAGACGACAAGGTGGCGATCGTCCAGGTGCCGCAGCAGTACCACAACCTCGAGTCCGTGCAACACCGCGTGAGCTGGAAGACGCGCCGCATGTACGGCGAGCAGGACGCCTTCTTCAATCTGGTCATGCCAGGCAAGGACAACTGGAATGCGGCGTTCTTCTGCGGCACCGGCGCGGTCCTGCGCCGAAAGGCGCTCGAGCCCAGAGGCGGGATCCTGACCGACACGATCACGGAGGATCTGCACACCTCAATCGAGCTGCACGCCGCCGGGTGGAAGTCGATCTATCTCAATGAGCTGCTGGTCACCGGCCTGGCGCCTGCTGACTTGAAGTCATTTGCAACCCAGCGCCTTCGCTGGGCCGAAGGCAATCTGAAAGCGGCGTCGTTCTCGAATCCGTTGACGCTTCCGGGCCTGTCCGGCGCGCAGCGCATTTCCTATTTCGCGTCCCTGTACCACTGGACCATCGGCGTGCCGAAGCTCATCTATTACTGCGCGCCGCCGTGGATGCTCTTCACGCGGACGTTTCCGATCGCGCACTTCGACCGGACGTTCCTGGCCATCTATCTGGCCTTCCTGTCCTCGCTGATTGTCTCGTATCACATCACGAGCCGCGGCAAGGGGCGCCTGCTCATGGACGAGCTGTTCAACATGGTCTCGTTCTTCACGCTCCTGACAGCCGTGAAGCGCTTCGTCTTCGGCCGCGGGAAGCCGGGCCGGTTCGTCGTGACCAGCAAACGCGGCAGCGGCGAGCGCGATTTCGGCCCCGTGCTGCCGCACCTGGCGCTGCTCGGTTTCAGCGCCCTCGCCATCGCCTGGAGCCTGATGAGCCTCGGCTTTGGCGTGACCGATGACGCCTTTGGCGCCGGCACGGCGATCTTCTGGACGCTGTACAACGCGGTGCTCATG
>DASUGC010000090.1:0-4524 GCA_036274235.1 Vicinamibacterales bacterium | reverse complement strand
CCAAGGTCCAGCAGCAACGGCCGATGAAGCGTGATGGTTCGCGCCGCGGTGTCGAGCTCGATGTCCCTCCAACGGCCTGCCATCGTCCTGTCCGGCTGCGTGCTTCGCGCGCCCGTGACATAGTGCCGATCGAATCCGCGGCGCACCATGTCCGAGCCGACGGCCGGGTCGAACGCTCCGCCGGAGTCCTCGGCCAGTGCGAGCGCGAATTGCACCGCGTTGAACAGCAGTTCGCTCGCCGTCACGGCTTCGCCCGCGCGATCGCAGAGGCGACGCAACTCGCTCGCCTCATCGAACCGGGAGCAGCGCCGTTCCACCTCATGAAACCACTCGAAGGCGCGCGCAATCGCCTCGTCGAGGGCCGAGGCGAGATCGGCATCGCGCGGTTCCACGATCTCGATGGAGACGATCGTGGCCATTGCCGGGATCGCGCGGACGCGAGATCCGTTCACTTGGCCTTGGACAGGGCCTGGACAACCGCGTAGTAGAAGGCGTTCGTGCTCTGCGTGGCGCCGGAGACGTAGTCCACTTCCGGGCTCTGCCGGTCCACGACCTGGCCCTGCAGGTGCGCGACCCACGAACAGGAGTACCGCGTCCAGCACTGCGAGATTCTCGCGGAGGTAATCCGCCCGTTGGCGATCACGACGGTCGCTTCGATATCACCGTGCCGGGAGGTGCCCCATCCGGTGTACGTGCCGTCCTTGTAGCGCGCCTCTTTTGCAGCGGGTTCAGAGGCGGGAGCCTGGGACGCCGCCACGGCAACCGGAGTTGTCGCAACCGGAGTTGCCGCAACTGGAGTTGCCGGCACTGACCCGGCGAAATCTGTGGTTGCCGCAACCGGAGTTTCCGTGCGGACGGCGCGCGCCGCCTTGGCCGGTGCGGACTTGCCGGGCTTCCTGGCTCGGGCCGGATTTACGGCACTCGGAATTTCCGCCGGAGGAGCGGAGAGGTCCCGCGGAGTTTCGGGTTCAGCCACCCTGGCGGCAGACCAGTCGCCCGCGCCCTCAGGGATGACGACGCGCCCGCGATCGGCCAGCTGCAGCCGTTCTGCGGCCGCACGCGTTCGCAGGTATCCGGCTGCATAAACGGTCAGTACCGCGGCGGAACTCAGCGCCACCAGCCGGTTCGTCCGGCCGCCTGGCTTGTTGGCTCCGGGGGGTGCCATTGGGACGAATTATAGAGGCCGGGGCCTGCCGGCATGCGGCTGCCACGGTTTCTTCACTCAAACGGCAACATTCCTTTTGCCGCCATGTCTTCCTGGGTTGAAAAGTTGTGCACGCCCGCGCCGAGCAGGCGAACGGGACGCGTGGCCACGTCCGTCTTGTCGAGCAATCGCACCGCGCGCGCCGCAATCTCATCGGCGTCGTCTGTCGGGACGTGCGAGTGGCTGCGTGTAATGGTCGTGAAATCGTCGTAGCGCACTTTGATCGTCACGGTTCGCGCGAGCAGGCCTTTCTTCCGCAGCCAGGCAACGTTCTCCCGGGCCATGGTGGCGATCTCTTCGCGGATCTGGTTCAGATCCGTGATGTCCTGCGCGTACGTACACTCGCTCGACGATGACTTGGAGGGGCGGTTCGGTTCGACGGGCCGATCGTCTTCGCCGGCGGCAAGTTTCAGCAGCCATTCGGCCATGCTGCCGACCGCCGCGCGCAACACGTCGGGGCCGGCGGCACGCACGTCAACAAGGCGATGGATGCCGCGCTCGCGCAGGCGGTTGGCCGTGACAGGGCCCACGCCCCAGAGCGCATCGACCTCGAGCTGTTCCAGGAATGACGGCACGCGCTCGGGCGCGATCACGGTCAGCCCATCGGGTTTGCGCCAGGCTGACGCAATCTTGGCGAGGAACTTGTTCGGCGCGACGCCCGCCGATGCCGTCAGGCCCGTCTCGTCGCGGATGCGCTGCTTGATGCGTTTGGCGACGTTCACGCCGAGGGGTTCGCCCCACGTGTTTTCCGTGACGTCCAGGTACGCCTCGTCGAGCGACAGCCCTTCGACGAGCGGCGTCACTTCGCGGAATATCCCGAACACCTGCTGCGACACGGCCCGGTACTTCTGAAAGTCGGGCCGCACGATCGCGAGCCCCGGGCAGAGCCGGACGGCGCGCGACATCGGGATCGCGGAACGGACCCCGAACTTGCGCGCTTCGTAACTGGCCGCCGCCACCACACCCCGCGATTCCGGCGAGCCGCCTACGGCCACGGGCCGGCCGCGCAGCTCCGGCCGATCGCGCTGCTCGACGGACGCGTAGAAGGCGTCCATGTCGACGTGGATGATGCGGCGGGTCACCGCGATATCATCCTACGCATCATGAGGCAGGTACGACAGGTACGACAGGTACGACGGGTACGACGGGTACGACAGGTACTTCACATCGCGGCGCTCGCCGGCGTGATCGCGGCCTGTTCAGCGCCGCCGGCGGCCGACCAAGCGCCGGCCAGTAGCGACGCGACGCTGAAACTGCCTCAGGAGACGCACATCTCCAACCTGCGCCAGCTCACGTTCAGCGGCGAAAACGCGGAAGCGTATTTTTCGTTCGACGGCACCAGGCTGTCGTTTCAGAGCACTGGCGAGTATCCGTGCGATCAGATCTACACGATGAACGTGGACGGGTCGGACCGCAAGCTGCTCAGCAGCGGCGCCGGTCGCACCACCTGCAGCCATTTCATGCCCGACGGCAAGGCGGTCGTGTATGCATCGACGCATCTCGGCGGCAAGGACTGTCCGCCCGTGCCGGGTCATGAGCTGGGATACGTCTGGCCGATTTACGACACGTACGACATCTTCAAAGTCAACGTTGACGGCACGGGCCTGACGCAGTTGACCAACACGCCGGGCTACGATGCCGAGGCGACGGTGGCGAAGGACGGCCGCATCGTGTTCACCAGCGTCCGCAACGGCGACATGGACATCTACTCGATGAATCCCGACGGCTCGGATGTGACGCAGCTCACCAACCTGCCGGGACCGGACGGCGGCGCGTTTTTCTCCGCCGACGGCTCGCAGATCGTGTTCCGCGGGCGGCATCCCGATCCGGGAACCGAGCTCGAGGACTATTTCACGCTGCTCAAGAAGGCGCTGTGGAAACCGGCGGGGCTCGATGTCTTCGTGATGAATCGCGATGGCAGCAACCTTCGCAACGTCACCAAGGGGCTCGGCGGCGCGAACTGGGCGCCGTTCTTCGCGCCCGACGGCAAGCGGATCATCTTCGCGTCCAACATGAAGGATCCCCGCGGCGGCAATTTCGATCTCTACCTGATCAATGTCGATGGCACCGGCCTCGAGCAGGTGACGTTCGGCCCGACGTTCGACGGCTTCCCGATGTTTTCGCCGGACGGCAAGAAACTGGTCTTCGCGTCCAACCGCCACTCGACGAAAGACACCGACACGAATCTCTTTATTGCGGACTGGAAATGAGCGCGAGCGTCCGGTGAGGACGCGAGCCTCGCGAACGAAGTGCGATTGGCCGTCGGTGTCTCTCGAGGGCGAGGCGAATCGCGCGAGTGAGCGAGTAAGGGGTCCGGGGACAAAGTCCCCGGGTTGAGAAAGACACGGACACGAATCTTTTCATCGCGGACTGGAAATGAGCGCGAGCGTCCGGTGAGGACGCGAGCCTCGCGAACGAAGTGCGATTTGCCGTCGGTGTCTCTCGAGGGCGAGGCAAATCGCGCGAGTGAGCGAGTAAGGGGTCCGGGGACGAAGTCCCCGGGTTAAGAAATGAGCGCGAGCGTCCGGTGAGGACGCGAGGCGGGACTCTATTTCTCAAACGCCCACAGCGCGCGCGTCGTCCGCACGTACAGGCGCCCGTCGGCCACCGCCGGCGTCGCGAATGTGTCTTCCTTGAGATCGTTGACTACGATCGGCGTCAAGTCGCCCGACGGCGGCAGCACGGCGACGACGCCGGGCTCGCTGACGAAGAACACGTGCCCGTCCGCCGCGATCGGGGAAGCGAAGTAGGCGCCGAGCGCGCCCGTGAGCCGGCCCTGTTTGATCAAGGCGCCGGTCGCCGGATTCAGCGTGGTCACGATGCCGCCGTCGTTGACCATGTAGAGCACATCTTTGTAGACCAGCGGTGACGGCAGCTGCGGAATCGAGCGCTGGTATTTCCAGAGCAGCGCCCTGGCAGTCATATCACCGTCGCCGCCGAGGCGAATCGCGAGCATCCCGTTCTCCGATTCGAGCGCCGACCGGTAGTACTCCCACTCGTCCCTGGTCAGCGTGCCGTTGAGATCCAAATCCGCGACATCGAACCAGAAAGCGGCGGAATATTTCGGGAATTCGGTTTTCGAGAGCACGCCGTTCTTGTCGGCATCAGCCGCCGGCCACACCTCGTCAGCCGCCGGGACGATGATTTTCTTTCCCGGCTCGTTTTCGCCGGAGCCGTAACCGTTGATGAAGAGCGTGTCGCCGCTGATGACCGGCGTGGATTTAATCTCGAAGCACAGCCCGCCGACCCACCACAGTTTGGCGCCGGTGGCCGCGTCATATGCGGTCAGCAGAAAGGAGCCGGGAATGAGGATCTCGTCG
>DASUGC010000089.1:0-11817 GCA_036274235.1 Vicinamibacterales bacterium | reverse complement strand
GTCTTCAGCTTGTCTTGCGCGAAAAACCCGATCGAACGCCCGTTGGGGGAGAAAAATGGCAGCGAGGCGCCTTCCGTTCCGGGGATCGCTCTCGTCGAGTCGGCATCGAGTCCGCGGTCATAGAGCCGCGAGACGCCGCCTGACACGCCGGCAAACACCACGCGCCGGCCGTCGGGCGAGAGCGCGAAATTCATCGCGGACTCGGGCGACACCGACAGCGACTCGCCCTCGGGGAAATTGACACTGACATGCGTGGCCACATCCGGAGACGCCACGGAGCGGCCGCCGGCGAGCCAGTAGGTGAGGGCCGCGGTGACGATGACCGCGAGCGCCACCAGTGCGGCCGTGGCACCGAGGTTCGATCGGCCCGGTGCGGTCACCGCCGGCGAGCTGCGGTCCTGTCCAAGCGCTGCCGGGTCCTCGAGCAGAAATCGCGCGGTGGAGATGTCCGCCATCCGGGCCGACCGATCGCGTCCGAGGCACTTTTCGACCACGACCCGGACGTTCCGGGGCGTGCTGGCCGGAAGGCGGTTGAGATCGACCGGCTCTTTCAGCACTGAGGCGAGCGTTTCGCTGACGTCATCACCAGCGAACGCGCGCGTGCCGGTCAGCAGTTCATAGAGCACACAGCCGAACGCCCACACGTCGCTGCGCTTGTCGGCGGCACGGCCTTTGGCCTGCTCCGGCGACATGTAGGCGGCGGTACCGAGAATCATCCCGGCCTGCGTGGCGCCCAGGGTGATCGTGGGGGAGTTGGACGCATCGCGTGACGCATCCGGTTCGAGAGCCTTTCCCAGACCGAAATCGAGGATCTTCACGCGGCCGTCGGTGGTCACCATGACGTTGGCCGGCTTCAGGTCACGGTGGATGATGCCTTTTTCATGAGCCGCTTCGAGGCCGCCCGCGATCTGCTTGGCGATCGCCAGCGCGTCGTGCAGCGGCGGCGTGCCGCGCGCGATGAGCGTTGACAGCGTCTCGCCCTGGACCAGTTCCATCGCCAGGGCCACGTGACCGCCCTGGATCTCCTCGAGGCCATAGATCTGCGCGATGTTCGGGTGATTGAGCGACGCCAGGAGCTGCGCCTCGCGCTCGAAGCGGAGACGGCGATCGTGATCGGACGCGACGAGGTCGGGGAGGACTTTGATGGCGACGTCGCGCTGGAGTTTGGTGTCACGGGCGCGATAGACCTGCCCCATTCCACCAGCGCCGATTGGCGCGCCGACTTCGTACGAACCCACCCGAGTTCCGGGACTCAAAGCCACGGGCGAAGTGTATGACAAGAGTCCCTGGGCGTCGCGCGGTACCGCCGCCTCCTTCGCTCCTCAATCGGACTCGGGAGCGGAAGAAGCAGGGACGACCTGCCTGTCACCTCTCTATTTGCATACTTCCGGCATCCCGTCGAAGGACCCTTTCTGCAGCACGTACAGCGCCGCCGCGCGTGGACATCCTTGCGCGGATCCATGCCCGCTGGTCGCGACGACGATCGTGCGCGCCATCGGCAGCGACTTCGCGATGCGCTCGCCAAACTCCGGCGGCGTGACCGGGTCGTACTTGCCGGACACAAGCAGGACCGGCACGCGCGCGGTCACCGGCGTCCGGAAATCGCGTGCCACCGTCGCCTTCGGCCACAGCGCGCACGCCGTGCGGTACTCATCGACGATGTAGCTGCCGATGCGCGTGCCGGCGGTTTCAGCTTTCACCTGCGCATCCGTCAGCGCATTGACGTCTTCAGGACACAACACCGACAGGTGCATGCCGTACGAGATGCTGCGGTTCATGGACACGGCGCGCGACCAGTATCGCTGCGCAAAGGCGCTGAGGTCGCCCGTCGCCGCGGCCCGCGTGATCATCGCGGGAATTTCGTTCGGCGCGCCGGCGTTGTACAGCATGCCGCGAATCGCATACAGGAAATCTCCGCGACTGATCGTCACCGGCACCGGCGCGCCGGTTTGAGGCTGCACCGTGGCCTTCGCGGGGGCCTGATCCAATCGCTTGATGATCTTGGCGAGATCGGCTGGGAGATTCGGATTGGCCTGCTGGCACGCCGGCGTGTCCCGGCAATTCGCGAGCATGCGATCGATCGAGCCATCGAGGCTGCGCGCGTAACTCAACGGCCCGCCCACGTCGAAGGGCAGCACGCCGTCGATCACGACAGCCCTGGTGCGGTCGGGATGACGTCGAAGGTACTCCTGCGCGATGCGCGTGCCGTATGAACCGCCGTAGAGCGCAATCGCGTCATAGCCAAGCGTGACCCGCAGCTCTTCCATGTCCGCGACGGCGGCGTCAGTTGTGTACTGCGTCAAATCCGCGCGCGGCTGAAGCGCGGCCAGGCACTTCCTGATGACTTCGGGATCTCGCACGTGGCCAAATGCCGCGGCGGGGTTCGCGCCAATCTCGGTCTCGCAGGCCAATGGATTGGAACCGCCGGTGCCGCGCTGATCCATCAGCACCATGTCCATCGAGGCACGGAGCGGAGCCATCCAGCCATTCGCGGTGCCGGCCATCGACGTGCTGCCTTGTCCGGGCCCGCCCGCCAGCAGAAACAGCGCGGTCTTCGCGCCGGGTTGTTCCGCGCGGAGGACCATGACGTTGATCGGAATCCGCCGGCCCTGGCCGGTCGTGCGGTTTTCGGGCACCATCAGCTCGCCGCACTCCGCGCGCGGGCCGGTGCGGCCTCCGGTGCACGGTTTCAGGTCGAGAGCTTGCGGCGCGGATCTCGCGACGGGCGAGGCGCAAAGACAAAGAAAAAGGATCACCTGCGCGCGAATGGAATGCATGAGCGAGAGGGTAGCATTCCCGACGTGATTTCTCAGGGCCTTTGTCCCGTGAGCTGCCAGTTCGTGAGCGCGGTGGGGATCATGCCCGCGCCGATGAACTCGTCGAAGAAGCCATGGACCGTGAACTTGTCACCCAGTTGGTGCGCGCGGTCCTTCATCAGCTGGTCGAACAGGTATTTGCCCGTCACGTAACTGGCGCCGTACCCGGGCTGGCGCAAGTAAAGCTGCTGTTCGAAGTGGAGCAGATCCAGGTCAGGCCGCATCCAGCCGCGCGGGGTCCATTCGACCTGAAAGTCCTTGGCCTGTTTGATGTCGAATTCATTCGCCTGCGCGTAGAGGGACGCGAGCCCTCGCGCGCATCGCTGCGCCAGCATGATCCAGACGATTTCGCGCGCGCGCGGATTGTCGTCGTAGTACCCGGCGTGCAGGATCAGCTCTTCCATCGCCGTGGCCGTGCCCTCCGATCGGTGCATCCAGACGTTGTAGAGCTTCGCAGCCCGGCGGATGGGGCTGGCGTTCGGCAGATTCTTCATCCACGCGTGTTCGAACCAGTGGAACGAGTGCGCGAACAGCGTCATCGGCTCGTAGTGATTCGCGATGCTGAAGAAATTGCGCCGCTCGATCGGCACGAATCCGCCGATGCGCTCCCGCAGCGCCTTGTCCAGGTAATCCTGGACCGTGAGGATGTCCTTGCTCTTGAGCCATGCCAGGTATTTCGTCACCGCGGCATTTGCCCGGCGGTCGTACTCCGCGGGTGAATCGGCGGCGGTCAGTTGCGGCAGCCCCCGGTTGCGTTGTTCCTCGAGCTTCAGCGAGGCATGGGCGCGCGCCAGTTCCCGCTTCAGCAGCGCCACCTCGTCTTCCCACGTCATCGGAACCAGGTGCGCGTGCTGCAGATTCCAGGTGTAGTTGGCCTTGCCGATCCCGGACGGTCCGTTTTTCAGGGGAGCCTGCTGCTGCAGCCAGGCGACGAACGCGGCCGTCGCCGCACGCGCGTCGGCCACCGCCGTCCTCACGCCGGCGCCGCCCTGCGCAACGGTCCTGGCCAGCTCCTCGAGATCGGCCACCTGCTGGTTCATCGTCGCCGTTCCCGTGATCCAGAGATCTTTGGCGTTGCCGGTCAGGTTGAGCCGCGCCTGCCGCAGGAGCGGCGGGATCGTCTTGAGCGCCGTCGCGAGCTTCTGCTCGTCGGCCGGGGACAGCGGGAAGGTGTACTGCCAGACGTCGATGATGGCGTGGTTCGTGGGACCCTCATGCGCCGGTGTATCGCTTTCTTCGGTCCAGATCTGCTGATAGAAGGCGGGATCCCGCGCCCACGGCCGCAGAATCCGAAGGTTGAAGTCGAGCGCGCTCAGTTCCGCGCCCACGAGCGCGTAGTCAACCTGCCGATCGACCGGCCAGGCTCTCGAATCAATCGCGTCCAGACGAGACTGGAACAGCCGGAGTTGTGTACGTCGCGAGGCCGTCGCCGCGGCGGTGTAGTCGGGCGCGCCTTCCCGAAGTCTGGGTGGGTCGAAGGCCAGGAACTCGTCGAAGAGCCTGACCAGGTCCTCATAGCTGCCGCGCGTTTGAGCGCGCGGGAGTACGACTGACGCGGCTACCAGCAGAATGATCGGCAGGGGCGTGCGCATCGACTCGTTCACTTCTTCATGGTTTGGCCAGACTCAAGCCGTTCTACGGACAGAAAGAGAGGCGCCACCCCCATCAAGGCCAGGAAGGGGAGGACGAACCGGCCAGGGCGATTCGCGAAGTGGTAATGGACCGTCTCTTCGCCGGCGGCCGTGAAGTCCAGCGTCTTCGTCACCAGCGTGTTGTTCAGCTTGATCCGGTGGGGGCCGGGCGGGATCTCGACCGTGACGGACTGGCCGTGCAGCAGCGTGCCGATGCGCTCACCGTCCAGATCGACATAGACCTGCCGCTGCTCCACGTCGCCTTTCATGGTCCTCGACACAATCAACCGAGTGGCGCCAGCCATCTGTTCAGAGACCACGACGAAGTATATATAGTGGAACAGTTAACCAATCCATCGATGTCCCAGCTTCGACCGTACCTGATCGCCGTGCTGGCCGTTGCGGCGGGCCTTCTGGCGCGATTGGCGCTCAACGCCCTTGTCGCGCCATCGGCCCTTCCGTTCATTTTCTTTTTTCCCGCCGTGGCGGTTGCGGCCTGGTATGGCGGCTGGCGGCCCGGCGCCGTCGCCATCATCCTGTCGGCGCTTGCCGCCAACTGGTTCTTCATGGAGCCCACCCACGGGTTTACCGCCAAAAGCACCTACGACCTGGTGGCGGTACTCGCATTCGCTGGCGCCTGTGCGTTCATCGTGGGGTCCGCCGAGGCCATGCACGCCAGCCGCAGAAGGCTCCGCGCCGAAACCGACGAACGGCTGCGCGTCGCCGCGTCACTCGCCGAGTCTCAGGAACGGCTCGCGGCCATCGTCCGCTATGCCGGCGACGCCATCGTCACCAAGAGTCCGCAGGGCATCGTGCAGTCCTGGAACGCCGCGGCGGAAGCGCTGTTCGGGTACCGCGCGGAGGAGATGATTGGACGGCCGATCACCGTCCTGATTCCAGCGGATCGGCTGCACGAAGAAACAGAAATCCTCGAGCGCCTGCGCCAAGGGAAGCCGTCCGAGCGGCTCGAGACCATTCGTCTGACCAAAGACGGCCGCCCGCGCCACGTGTCGGTCAGCGTGTCGCCGATTCGCGACGTGGCCGGACAGATCATCGGCGCGTCAAAGATCGTGCACGACATCACCGACACCGTCACGGCGCGCGATGCTCTCATCAAGGAGCGGGAGTTGCTCGCGACGACGCTGGCGAGCATCGGCGACGCGGTGATTGTGACGGACACGGCCGGGCGGGTCGCTACGCTCAATCACCGCGCGCAGGCGCTCACGGGCTGGTCGCAGGACCAGGCGGCGGGGAAGGATTTGGCGACGGTATTTCACATCGTGAACGAACACACGCGTGAAACCGTGGAGAACCCCGTCCACAAGGCCCTCCGGAGCGGCGCGGTGGTTGGCCTGGCCAACCATACGGTTCTGATTGACCGGAACGGCATCGAGTGGCCGATCGACGACAGCGCCGCGCCGATCCGGCAATCTGACGGATCGATCCTCGGCGTGGTCCTCGTCTTTCGCGACATCGCGGAGCGGCGCCGGACGGAGGCTGCCTTGCGCGCTGCCGATCGGCGCAAGGATGAATTCCTGGCGGTTCTGTCGCACGAGCTCCGCAATCCGCTCGCGCCGATCAGCATGGCCGTCGCGATGCTGCGGCACCACGAATCGCTCGATCCCCAGGCGCAGGAATTGCGGGACGTGATCGACCGGCAGACCCGGCAGCTCAGCCGGTTGCTGGACGATCTGCTCGACATCAGCCGGATTGCGTCCGGCAAGATCGCGCCGCGCATCGATCGCATGAGCCTGCTGCTGGCCGTCAGGAGCGCCATCGAAACGGCCCGGCCGCATCTGGATGCCGCCGGCCAGACTCTGGCGCTGCACGCGCCGGACGAGCCGATCGAGCTGGACGGCGACCTGGGCCGGCTCGCGCAGGTATTTTCGAATCTGCTCAACAATGCGTCCAAGTACTCGGAGCGGGGATCGGAAATTCGCGTGGTGGTCGAGCGCCGGGGTGATGCCGCCGTGGTGCGCGTGATCGACGCGGGCCGCGGGATTCCGGGGCACGAGCTACCGCGGATCTTCGAGATGTTCGCGCAGGTCGGTCCGCCCGATGGCCGCGGCCGGGGCGGGCTTGGCGTGGGACTCTGGCTGGCGAAGACGTTCGTCGAGCTCCATCACGGCCAGATTCAGGTTCGCAGCGAAGGGGCCGGTCATGGATCCGAATTCATCGTGACCCTTCCGTTGCCGGGGTCAACACGCGAGGCGCGCCGGGAATCCCCGCAGGCACCGGCCGTGGAGGCTCTCCCGCCAAAGCGCGTGCTGGTGACCGACGATAACGTGGATGCGGCCTACATGCTGGCGGAAACGCTGAGGCTCGCGGGCCATGACATTCGCACCGCGAACGACGGCGAAGCCGCGCTGCAAATCGCACATGAGTTTCAACCGGACGTGGCCATCGTGGATATCGGCATGCCGCTGGTCGATGGCTATGAGGTGGCCCGGCGGCTGCGTGGGGAATTCGGCCGAAACATCACGCTCCTCGCGCTGACCGGCTGGGGCCAGGACGCGGATCGGAAGCGCGCGGCCGATGCCGGCTTCGATCGGCATCTCACGAAACCGGTGGATGTGCCCGAACTGTTTCGCGCGCTGGCGAAACCCTGATCGTGTATGCTGCGGCTTTCAGAGGATGATGACGAAACGATTACTGATCTCCAGCGTCGCGCTGGCGTGCGCCGCCAGCGTGGGCGCCTGTGCCCAGGCGTCTGACCAGGCATCCGCCCAGTCGGCCGCGGCGACGACGTCTCAGGGCGAGGCGCAGGCGCCTGCCATCGTGCAGCCGGGTGCCCCGGGCCAGCCCTCGACGGCCGTGTCGAGCGTCCCGGCGTTCAACGACAACCACTTTGTGGAAGCCGACGTGAAGTTCATGCAGGGGATGATTCATCACCACAATCAGGCGCTTCAGATGGCGGCGATGATTCCCACCCACACCAAGACCCCACAGCTGCTCGCGATGGGCAAGAGGATCGACATTTCGCAGAGCGCCGAAATCAAGTCGATGACCGCGTGGCTGACCGACCGGAAACAGGAAGTGCCGATGATCCACGGCGACGGCTCCGCCATGATGAGCCACGGAAACATGGACGCGATGCCGGGCATGCTGACGGCCGAGCAGATGAAAGCGCTGGACGCCGCCCGCGACGGCCAGTTCGACGAGTTGTTTCTCACCGGCATGATCCAGCACCACAAGGGCGCGCTCGCGATGGTCACCGACGTGCGCGCGGCCGGCGGCGGAAAAGAAACGAACATCGGTGACTTCTTGAATCAGGTTGATAACGATCAGCGAGCAGAAATCGTTCGCATGTACGGCCTCCTGGGGAGGCCAGTGGAGTGGAAATGAATCCGCGCACTTGCATTCGAGTAATTACCACGGCGGCCTTCTCGTTGGCCGTCGCGACGGTCTTCGCGCAGAATCCGCCCGCGCCGCCCCCGCAGGCGGCGGCTCCGGCGCCGCAGCAGGGACGCGGTGGCGCGCAGGGCTATTCGATCCCGATTCCTCAGCCGTGCTCACCCGAACAGATCCAGGCGGCCAGCCAGCCGCCGGACCCCGCGGCAGCGGGCCGGGGCCGCGGCGGCCGCGGCGGCGGCACGCCGTGTCACATGCCCGACAAGCGCGAAGGCCTCAAGGCCGGCCTGTACGACGCCGGCGAAGCCGCGTGGAACATGAAGCTCGTGGCCGCCATGAAGCAGCCCGACGGCATGAAGGATCCGAACGGTCCCGGCGGCCTCGCCTACGCGAATTCCGATCTTGCGTTCGGCATGAACGGCCGGATCGTGCTGCAGGGCAACTTCCACGGATTGATGTTCTACAACATCGAGGATCCGACGAAGCCGTCACTGCAGTCGATCGTCACCTGCCCGGGCGGTCAGGGTGACACCTCGATCTACGGGCACCTTGCGTTCATGTCGGTGGAAAGCTACGGCCGTATCGACTGCGGCGCGCAGGGGCCGCCCCCGCGCCCGACGCCGGCTGCCGGCGCGGCCCCGGCTGGCGGTCGTGGCGGACCCGCTCCACCCGATCCCGCCAGGATGTACGGGGTCCGGATCTTCGACATGACGGATCCGCGCGCGCCCAAGCAGGTTGCCGCCGTGCAGACCTGTCGCGGCTCGCACACGCATTCAATCGTCACGGATCCCAGGGACAAGGAAAACATCTACATCTATGTGTCCGGCACGTCGGGCATCCGCCTGGCGGAGGAGAAGGCCGGGTGTGTATCGGATCCGAATGACCCGAAGACCTCCACGTTCGGCATCGACGTGATCAAGGTGCCTCTCGCCCATCCCGAGCAGGCGGCGGTGGTCAACCACGCCTACATCTTCATGGACGCCAACACCGGCGAGCTCGCGAGCATCCGCGGCCGGCGCCAGGGCACGGGTGAACCCACCAATCCCACAAGCGGCTGTCACGATGTGACGAGCTATCCGTGGGCCAAATTGCTGGGCGGCGCCTGCTCCGGCAACGGCCTGCTGCTCGATACGACGGACCCGGTGCACCCCAAGCGATTGGATGACGTCGCCGATGCCGCCTTCTCCTTCTGGCACTCCGCGACGTTCAACAACGACGCCACGAAGCTGCTGTTCTCCGACGAATGGGGCGGCGGCCAGCAGCCGATGTGCCAGTCGACGCAGCCGCCGATGTGGGGTGGCGACGCGGTGTTCGACATCCAGGGCACCGGCGACGGACGCCATCTGCGTTTTGGCGGGTACTACAAGCTGCCCGCGTGGCAGACCGCGCAGGAAAACTGCGTGGCCCACAACGGCAGTCTCGTGCCGGTGCCGGGGCGCGACATCATGGTGCAGGCTTTCTATCAGGGCGGCGCGACGGTGTTCGATTTCACCGACTCCTCCAACATCAAGGAGATCGCGTACTTCGACCGCGGACCCATCAATGGGGAGCGCATGGTGACCGGCGGCTACTGGTCGGTCTATTACTACAACGGCTACCTCTACGGCTCGGAGATCGTGCGCGGCCTGGACGTCTTCCAGTTGACGCCGAGTGAGCTGCTGTCGCAGAACGAAATCGACGCCGCCAAACTCGCGACACGAGAGGGTTGCGGCAATCCGGGCGACCTCAACGTGCAGTGCCAGCCGCACTACGTCTGGCCGGCCAGCTTCGTGGTGGCGCGCGCGTACGTCGATCAGCTCGAACGATCGAAGGGTCTTTCGGCCGAACGAATCACGGCCGTGCGCGATGGGCTCGCGAATGCGGAGAAGGCGACGGGCGGCGCCCGCCGCACGGCGCTCACCACGCTCGCCACGTCGCTCAATGCCGACATCGTGCCCGCCAATTCGAAGAAAGTGAAGATGCTCGCGGACGCGATCCGCGAGCTGGCGAAATAGCGATTCCTGTGGGCCAACCGCAGTCGCGGTTGGCCCACGGCCCGCAGACCCCGGTTCTCCCACCCAAATCCGTCAGGTGTTAATGATCGGCGCCGGCATCGGCGTGTTCGCGGCCTTCTTTGCCGCGCTGCTCGTGGCCATGGGCATCGGCCGGCGGCTCGGCCGCTCGGCGTTCGCCAGCGACCGGCCTCCTTCAGGTCTCGGCACCGTTGAGGCCGTCACGTTCGGTCTCCTCGGCCTGCTGCTGGCGTTCACGTTTTCCGGCGCCGCCGATCGCCTGGACACGCGGCGCCGGCAGATCATCGACGAGGCTAACGCCATCGGCACCGCCTGGCTGCGCATCGATGTGCTGCCCGCGGATGCACAGCCGAAACTGCGGCAGGCGCTTCGCGCCTATACGGATTCCCGAATCGCCGTCTACCGGACGTTTTCGACCGAGGGCCTGGACGCTGCCCGAACGGAGTACGCGCGACTGAGCGGTCTCCAGCAGGACATCTGGACGCAGGCCGTCGCCGCCGCCCGCGATGTACCGCCCGCGACCATCGTCGTCCTGCCGGCGCTCAATGAGATGTTCGATATCGCCGCGATCCGCATCGCCGCCACGCAGATGCACCCACCCGTCATCGTGTACGGCGTTCTCGCGTTGATGTCGCTGATGTGTGCATTCCTGGTTGGTTACGAAATGGGAGCGACGGCCGTGGCCAGCCGCGCGCACATGATCCTGCTCGCGTTCGTGCTGGCCTTTACGTTCTACGTCATTCTCGACTTCGAATACCCGCGGCTCGGGCTTATCCGAATCGATGATTTCGACGACATGCTGGTTCAACTCCGCTCATCGATGGGTTAGCGCGGGGCTAACGGGGCTGGCGGGGCTGGCGGATCTGCCGGGTCAGGCCGGCCGGCCGACGCTCACCGCCTCGAGTGTCCCGAGCATCCGATCAGCGTCTTCCAGGCTGGCGATGCTGGCCGGGCGGCTTTCCAGGAACATCACGCGCATCAGCGCGCCCATCGAGCCAACGAGCACGGTGCTAATCATGCTCGAGCGCGATACGGGCTCGTGGCCCAACTCGGCGGACAGCTCCTGTTCCAATCCCGGCCACAGCGAAGCCGGGACGTGGCGCTGGTCGATCCGTTTCTCCTGCCATTGCAGGACCACGTATCGGGTTTCCGGACAAATCAGGGCGTGAGCGACAGGCGTGCTCGAGTGGTTGAAGTAAATCGCGAAAGCCCAAGTTCGGCGTGTCACGACTCCGGCAGTATGCAGGAAACCGCGGAGAAGTACAAGAGGGGGACGGCGCTTAATCCTTCTCGGGCATAATTCCAGCTATGCCACGCACGGTTGTTCTGCTTGTCCTGGCCCTTTCGACGGCCACCGTCATGCTGGCCCAGCAGGCCTCGTCCGGCTCGCCGGCTGCCGGTCAAGGCGGGGATCAGTTCCTCGACGGCATCGGTGAAACGAGCCTGGTGGCGCGGTACCAGTTCAATGGCACCGCGGAAGACTCGTCGAGGAACCAGTTGCATGCGAAAGTGGTCGGCAGCGGCGCGTTCGTCGAGGATGGGTCGCGCCGTGTCCTGCTGTTGACGGGCGACGGCAGCTACGTGCAGCTGCCATCGACGGCGCTGGCCGGCGAAGACGCGGTGGCGGTGGTGGGCTGGCTGTCTCTGCCGACGCGCGCGACTGGGCCGGTGTTTGACTTCGGCCAGGGCCCGACGGCCAGACTTTCGGGCGTCGTCGACGCGCAAGGTTTCCACGCGTCCGTGGCCGTGGGCGGCAAGGTTCGCGGCCGGACGCCGGCGAAACCGCTCGTGGAAAACCAGTGGGTGCACTTCGCGGTGGTGCTCGATCCGGCCGCCCGCGTACTGACCGCCTACATCGACGGCGCGCGCGCGGGCCAGGCCGCGGACGTTGATGCGACGCCCGCGCAAATCCTGCCGCAGGCTTCGACAGGCAACCGGCTGTTCCTCGGACGCGGCCAGGAAGATGGCGCGCCGACGCTGCACGGGCGGCTGCGCGACGTTCGCCTC
>DASUGC010000088.1:0-2291 GCA_036274235.1 Vicinamibacterales bacterium | reverse complement strand
ATATGTAAGAGGTCATTTGAATCGAAATGGAAACTCGGGTTTCCCTTTTTCGAGACAACGACTCCCGAGGTCTTTTATCGCGTGTGCCCGCTCGTCCTGAGCCGCTCCGCGGCCGCTTCCACCTTCTCCGCCAGCTTCGTTTTGTAGTCGTTGAGCCGCATCGCCGTCTCGGGCCGGCTGAGCGCGATCATCTGCGCCGCGAGGACGCCGGCGTTCGTGGCGCCAGGCTTGCCGATGGCGACGGTCGCGACGGGCACGCCAGGCGGCATCTGGACGGTCGAGAGCAACGCGTCCATGCCCTTGAGCGCGGACGAATCGATCGGCACGCCAATCACGGGCAGCGATGTGTGCGCGGCCACGACGCCGGCCAGATGCGCGGCGGCGCCGGCGCCGACGATGAACACTTTCACGCCTTGGCCGGGCGCTTCACGGATCAAGCGCATGACGCGCTCCGGCGATCGATGCGCGGATGCGACCGTCATGTCCCATGTAAGGCCAAGCTCCGTCAATGCATCACCGGCGGCCGACATGATCGGCGCGTCGGAATCGGAGCCCATCAGAATCAATACGTCTACATTGCTCATGCACTTTGCTCCCAGCGTCCGGCGGGCTGAAGCCCGCCGGCTACGTACCGATTGCCTTTTTCCCGATATCGGTGCGGTACTGCATCCCGTCAAATCGTATCTCGCGCACCGCCGCGTACGCGCGGTCCATTGCCTCGCGATACGTCGCGCCGCGGCCCACGACCGTCAGCACGCGGCCGCCGGCCGTTACGAGCCGTCCGTCCTGCATCTTTGTTCCCGCATGGAACACCGTGACACCCGGCAACTCGGCTGCGCGATCCACGCCGTCGATCGGCACGCCGGACTCCGCGCTTGCGGGATATCCGCGGGAGGCGAGCACGACGCCGACGGTCTTGTCGGGCGACACCACCGGCGGCCCGACGAAGGCGCCTTCCGCCGCGCCGCGCAGCAGGCCCGCAAAACCGCCGTCAATGAGCGGCAACACGACCTGCGCCTCCGGATCGCCGAACCGCACGTTGAACTCGATGACCTTCGCGCCGTCGGCGGTCAGCATCAGGCTCACGTACAGAAAGCCGCGATACGGCTCGCCCATCTCCGCGTGTCCATCGACCACGGGCTGCACGATGCGCTCGTACGTGTCGCGGACCAGATCGAGCGTCGCGAGCGGACTCGGCGCGAATGCACCCATGCCGCCGGTATTCGGGCCCCGGTCATCATCAAAGATGCGCTTGTGATCCTGTGCGCTGCCCAGGTACGACGCGTGCTCGCCGTCGCACAGGAAGAAGAGCGAGACTTCAGGGCCGCTGAGACATTCTTCGATGACGACTCGCGATCCGGCCGCGCCAAATTGCTTGTCGACCATCGCCGCGCGCACGGCCGCCTCGGCCTCTGCGCGATCGGCGGCAACGGTGACGCCCTTCCCCGCCGCCAGGCCGTCCGCCTTCACGACGACCGGAAAACCGAACCGCGCGCCCGACACCGCTGCCAGCGCCGACTCCGCGGTGTCGCACACGGCGAACCGCGCCGTGGGAATCCCGTGGCGCGACATGAACGCTTTGGCGTGCGCCTTGGAACATTCCAGCGCCGCGCCGCGCTTGGAGGGCCCGACGATCGGACGGCCGTGGGACCGAAACAGGTCGGCGACGCCGGATTCGAGCGGTGCTTCCGGCCCCACCACGGTGAGATCGACCTTTTCGCGCGCGGCCAGGGCCAGGACATCTTTGGGCGACATCAGGTCGACGTTCACATTGCGGCCGATCGCCGACGTGCCTGGATTGCCCGGCGCGGTCAGGATTTCCGCGACATTCGGGTCGCGTGACAGCCGCCAGACGAGCGCGTGTTCGCGGCCGCCGGAGCCCAGTACGAGGACTTTCACCGCGTCATGCTACCCTACGATGTTGCTCTGGGCGGGGCAGTCCCGGCAGAGCCAGAATCCCGCGAGGAAGGGGGTGTCGAGCTTTGGCAGAAGTCAAGATCCAGGAAGGCGAATCGATTGAGAGTGCGCTCCGCCGTTTCAAGCGGAAGGTCCAGCAGGAAGACATTATCAAGGACATCAAGAAGCATTCTTTCTACCTCAAGCCCGGCGACAAGCGCCGAGCCAAGCAGGCGCTCGCCCGTAAGCGCTCCAGGAAGAAGCAGAGACGCGACGTGGAGTAGCGCATCGGAACGTCTGTGGGGTCAGACATCACGGGATGTTTGGCCCCGTTTTTTTATTAGTTGCGTTCGGGGCCCCACCCCCGAACGCTCCTCGCGCCTCTTCTTTTTAGG